>JAIVGO010000064.1 GCA_020201525.1 Actinomycetota bacterium
AAACGGCTTGGCCGAGCGGATTGACCGACATGGGCTTCTTCCATTGACGAGCGAGACAACCCGACTACGAGACGCACTTCCGCCGACGCGGCCACTATGGCTCGAACGGAGCGGCTGCCGAGCCCCGCCTAGGTCGGGATGACGACGTGCACCGGCACCGACTCGATGAAGACGACGTCGAGCGCATCGTGCGACTCGAACGTCAGGGTCGTGTCGAGCTCGCACTCCGTCGACGGCTTCTTGCACGTCTTCGGTTCCACGCGGAATCGAAGCGTCATCGCCGACGTCGTGTCTGCGATCGCGTCGCCGATCGTCAGCGGCAGCGCGGTTATTAGCTTCGCACCCGGCGACGAAACACCTGAGACCTTCAGCCCGTATGCATCGCCCGGTGAAACCGTGACTTCGTAGACAACAGTGACGTTATGGCCCTTGTCTGCGGCCGCCGACGCGACGTCGACAGACGCCATCGGATCCGGTGCGCCGAGGCTGCCGTTCAGCGCGAGCTGAAATGCATTCGCGCTGCCCGACTCGAGCTGCGCCTGCAAAGAGAACGTGCCGGTTCCTGTGATACTCCGGAAAGCGCCGGTGGCTGCAGGGGACGCCGCCCACGTTCCGGAGCCACTGGCAACCGCTCCCGAAAGTGTCATCGAATGAGCGGCGCACGAGCCGGACGACAGAAGCATGCGCAAAGTTCCCCGCGCGTTTTGAAGATCGACGAATGACTCGGTCCCGTGCAGCCACGCATTCGGCGCACCTCCGGCCGGCGCATCACTGCGCACCTCGAGATGAAGAGTCAGCGTCGTTGGAAGATCGGTGAAGACGCCGGCTGCGAGCGGCGCAGTGTACGTATATCCCCACGCGCTGCCGCCGGTACCACCATCAGTGCACAACGTTCCCACCGTTGCGGTTCCACTGCCGTTGGTCCCCGAAGCGGTTGCGTTGAAGCTCGACGACGAGCCCCAAGAGATCTGCGCCGGCACCATCAGTGAGGCGACGATGCAAAGCGCGAAACAGCCGGTCAAGCGTCTGATTGTTTTCATGAGTGCTCTTCCTCGAGTTCGTTAGATCGGCAGCGTCACTGTGAAGTCGACACTTGAATTTGACGCCGTCCAGCAACAATCGCCGCCGAACGATACGCCGAGCGTGTGTTGTCCCGGCAACGCGACGATGAGGATCGTCGTCGAGCACACCCCGTTGAAATCGGTCGAGCATGTTCCCGCCTGCCGCCCGTCGAAGCTGAACGTGATCGTTCGGCCGTCGATCGCGCGCCCGGTCTTCTCGTCCCGGAGGCGCGCGGACGCTTCGATAGGCGAAAGCATCGCAGCGATCCGCGGCCCAGTATACGAGGCGTTCGAGTTGTTTTCGAGGTGAACGTTGAAGTTCGATCGGACGATGCTCGTCGAAGGGTTGCAGAGGTTGTCCTTGTTCACCGCCGTGCTCTTCAAGTTGTAGTCGCCGATCGGCGCGCCGTGCGTGTTCCACACAGTGGACAGCCCGCCGGTACCGTTCTTCGAAACGCTGTGAACCACCACCGCATCCGAGAGCCGCGCCACGGAGATGGCGCTGCCGGTGTCGCTGTCGGAGCAGAAGAATGGCTTCGTTGCGCCGGTGTCCTCGTTTATTGTCACGTCGCCGCGGACGGTTGCGCCCGCGCCGGGCGTCGTGATGTCGGCAAGCGCCGGCGCTGCAACGGCCAGCGCGAGCACTCCAAGCAGAACAGCGGCGTGAAAAAGGCTACGTTCCCTCATATCCGATCCCCCACGCGTCGATGTCTGGCTGGATGGTTCCACAGCGACCGCAGGCGTTCCTGCACGGTGCAGCAAGACCGGCTGTTGCCGGAACACATCCCCCGACGGCAGGCAGGAATCGGCTCCGGGATCCCGAATGTCGAGGACGTGGTCAGGGCGAAGCGGGGGATCGTCGCAGCCGGGCTGTTGCTCCTGGCCGTCGCCTACCCCGCTCCGGCATCCACCTCGGCGGCGCGCAGCGCACCGTTCGACACGTCGCTGGAGGAGAAGCACTGCTCGCCGGGCGTCGGCTTGTGCTCGACCTACGCCGACGCGGACGCGAGGGCCGGAGCGTGGACGTGCACGCATATGTGTCCGGCTCCTTCGGCCCCGATCCGTCCATTCGCTACGCATTCACCCGCGCAACCGTGTCGGCGAATATCGCAGTGCCCGAAAGTTCTCCAGCCGTGCTCGCCACAGTGCTGCTCCGCGTCGACCAGATCTCTTTCAATGAACAGCGAACACTGGAGCCCGTCGACGGCACGACGCACGTAGGTTTCGGCGCGCTGTCTCTCGAGGTGCGAGGCCAATTCGCGGAATGTTGCAACTCCGGCGGGACCAACATCGATCTGCGCCGGTCGCGCGCGCCGCAGACCGTTGCCGTCGGCTCGATTCTCGAAACGTCATTCGCGATCGAACGCGGCGCGGCAGCCACCGATACGTCACTGACGGTCAGTACCGGCCTCGTGGGTGTCGTCGATCCGGGCCTATGGCCGGCGCCCGGAAGCGCGACGTACAGCATCAGCGCCCGGGTCACGATGCTGTCGATCGAGACGCGGGCTCTCGACGCGCCGGGCGCACACGTTATCGAAGCCCACGCGCCGTATCAGCGCTCAGGCGGATCGATCGAGTGCAACCAGGGACTCATCGTTTCGAAGTGCATCTCCGAATACGATGCGAATCCTGGAGCCGGCGTCGCGACTGCGACGTCCGCAGTCGAAAGCCTCGCAGGTGACGGCGGTCCCGCGGAAGGAGAGTCCCGCACGAGTGCGCTCGTCACCGAGCAACTCAGCATTCCCGAGAGCGTCGATTCGATCGCGATTGAAGCCGACGTCTCGGTCTCCGACATATCCGAGACGGTTCCGCCGGTCTCCGGCTACGCCGGTTGGGGCATCGTCGTGATGGTTCGCCCTGCCGGCTCGTGCTGCACCACATGGGTGGGGCAAGGCGTTATATCGGGCGACCAACGCCGTTTTTCAGCCGTCGTCCACAATTCGAACGGCGAGCCGGTTCCGGCCGGCACACTCGACGTGACGCTGACCGTGTCGACGTGGGCGTGGATCTACGAGGCCGGCCTCGGACCCGTGCGAAGCACTGCAACCGCGACGCTCGACTTAATTCGCGCGCGTTACTGACGCGGCAGCCTCATCTTGGCTAGGCGGGCGTTGGAGGCTAAACGCGGGCTAACTCACGTAGACGGCCGCGAACCATCCGCCGCGGTCGGATCGGCTCTTCAAGTGAAAGCCGGCTCGAGACAAAGCCGAGTGAACGACGCGCTCGTCGTGAACGAATGCGCGAAATCCGCGACGCTTGATGCTGTGCGTGAGGTTTTCGAGCTTCAGAGCGACCCGAACGCCGATACCCCAGATACCGCGGGAACGCGGCATGGAAAACGCGTAGATGGATCCTGCCGCGCCGATCGAGGCAGCTAGGAATGCATCGACATCGTGGTAGCAGCAAATCACGCGATGGTGCACAACGACGTCGCGCGAAGGGAGCGAGGTGGTGGCCGCGTTGCCGGCGCGAAAGTCCGCGCGCTCCGAAAGACCGTCTTCTGCCGCGGTCCGTCTCGCGTATTCGATCGCGTCCGGCGACAAATCGATGCCGGTGACCGACGCGGCTCCATCGTGGATGAGATCCAATGACAGCTCTCCGCGTCCACAACCGAGCTCGAGCACGCTGCGGCCCGCGAGCCCGACGTCGGCAAGCTGCCTTCTCAGCAGCTTCACAAGTGCGAAACCGGGTCGTTTCGACGCGTCCCGCCGCGGCGCGCAGCAATCCACGCCATCGTCGAAATGCTTCGCAATGTCACCCTCTGTCGGTCGCGTCATCAGTCACTCCTTGAAGACCGACTCTTGGCGTTCCTCTCGGCGTTCCTCTCGCCGGCCCGTAACCAAGACCGGGCCGACGAGAGTCGCGCGTCTACTTGAACGTGAAGAGCGCCTTGTACTTGCTTCCGTCGTCGAGGGTGAGCGTGAAGAGGAAGCATCCAGTCGATCCACCCTTCTTGATGTTCCACTGGTACTTCCCGGTCGTCGGATCATAGACGAGCGAGTTCGACGCGACCGTTGCGACATCGGCTGGCACTGGATCAGATACCGTCCCCGTTCCGCTGCAAACACTAGAGGCTTGCGCCGTCCAAGTGTACGTCGTCTTGGTCGAATCGAGCCCCGGCCACGCGCTGCCGTTCGCGTCGACGATGCCCCACTTGAACGGGATCGCTTGCGTCGTCTTGGCAGAGTTCACGATGAGCTTGCCGTTCGCGTCGTACCTCGGATACGCATCGACCGGAGGCAAGAAAGCCGTCACCCCGCTGCCGTAAGCGATCTTGTACGTCGTCGAGACGGGAGCCGCGGCGTTTCCTGCGACGTCGGACCCGTTGACGGTGAAAGACTTCGTTCCGATCGTCGACGTCGCGAGCTGCGTTCCGACATTCGAGTCGGTGCACGACGCGATGCCGGATCCACCGTCGACGCACGTGTAGCTCTCCGGGACCGACTGGTTCGGCGCGTAGACGCCGGTGCCTCCCGCGGGCGGCGTGGTGAGGAAGATCGCCGGCGCGGTGTTGTCCACCCCGACGATGATCCCGCCATCGAGGACGTCACCGGTCGATGAAACCACCGCCTGCACGAGGTGGAACCCGTCGCCTGTGATCGCCGCGGGTGCCGTCTGCGCCGGTCCGCCGTCGACGCTGATCTTGAAGTTTGGATCGGTCGCGCCCGAGCCGTCGTCGACATAGCCCCTCGGTGTGCCGCGATACCAACCCGAGGCGGTCAGCGTTCCGTCCTTCACCTTCAGGCTCTCACCCGCGGGCACGTCCGGCGTTGCCGGGGCCGGGCTGACCGGGTAGCCGATGCCCTTGAACGTCGCGCTCGCTCCTCCGCCCGACTTCGTGATCGCATACACGTCGATTCGGGCGGCGTCGTTCACCGCTATGCCGCCCGTCCACCGGTTGCCGGTCCCCTTGGAAAGCTCGACGTGCACGAAGGAGTTTTGGCCGGTGCGCTGCACGAGTGCATACACGCGGACGACGTCGTCCGCAGAGAGTCCGGTCGGGTTCACTGCGTTGACGACGATCGCCGTGTCGGCGCCGATCTGCGTGGCGTCTACGCTCGAAACGAGTGGCTGGGCCGGTACCGGGGCGCTGGCGTCGGCGTACCAGACCATCCAACGCGAGTCGGTTAGCTTGCGAATCGTTCCCGGGCCGCTGGAGTCCGGGCCGGGGAAGTACTGGGCCGGAATGATGACTCCCTTATATGTGTCCCCGCTCAGGCCGACCGCGGTCGTGATGTTTTGCAGCACGGCGGGGTACGCCACATCCCCCGGCACCGTCGGGTCGGTGCTGGAGTCGGTAACCGGATGCGAGAACGCCTGAAGGATCGCGGAGTCGGTGAAGCTCGCAACGTCGAGCGGTGCGAAGAACACGGGCTTCTTCCCTGCGATCGCCGGGAAGCTCGTGAGCACTTTCGGCATGATCGGGTACGGCGCGGTGTTCTGCGTACCGTCGTCGGCCGACACGTATTGGCGCCCGCCGGTCGCGTTCTTCGTCGTGAACGACGGCGTCAGCTCGAACTGGGTCGTTGTCGCGATGCCGGAGATGGGATCAGCCGCCGTTGACGCGATCGGGGTCACGGCCGCAGCCGCAACGACTCCGGGCGCGGCCGGTACTTTGTACATCGGGAAACCCCACATGACGGCCTGTTGGACGACCTTCACGTCTTCGGGTGTGTACGAGCCCATGGAAAGCCAGTAATCGCGCTTCGCATCGCGAAGGCCACGACCGAGCGTCACGCTTCCGTCGAGGTTGCGTGCGAAGTTCGCCATGAGCGACTCGGAGTAGCCGACACCGGCAATGTCACCAATGCCGTAGCCTAGGTTCCCGACGACGGCGGCTGCGCCCTTTCGCGCGAATGCCTCCGTCCAGTCGTTCAGGGTCGACTGATCGAACGTGGCAGTGCGGGATGCGAGATCGCCTCCCGGCAAGAGCCCGGCGCCGAGCTGGTCGTCCACGTTGAGCGCAAAGTGGCAGCCGATTGAGAAGTACACGCGCTTCGCCAGGGACGGCGCAGGCGTGAGCCGGTCCGAGGTGAACAGATCGGCGCTCGAGTTCGTCGTATTGCCGATCGACGGCAACGCGCTGTGGTGGTCGAAGTGCGCGTTGATCGACGCGACGTACGGCGGCGTGCCACCCACCAAGTCGTTCTCGAAGTCCGCTCGATTCCACGACGGGCCGGTCAGCCTCGTCACATTCGCTGCGCCGACTTGCGACACGAAGGCGTCGTACTGCTGGGCCCCGCCGTCGGTGAGGAAGTCGTAGTCGGTTTCCAGCACCTTGCGGGGGTCGGTGTTGAGCGTCCGTGGATCGGCCATGCCGTTTGCCACGCGGAACTGATCGAATTGCGCGGTGATATCGGCGGCCCGCTCGCCGATGCGCCCGACCGAGAGCTGCGGCAGATAGACATAGTCGCCGAAGATCGAAAGCGGGATGATCGTGCCATAGGGGTTGTCGGACAGGAAATAGCTTCGCCCGAGAGACCCAGCGAGCGCGTTGTTCGCGTCGGTGATGCCGGGGTCAGTATTGCTGTCGAGCAATGTGTCGCCGGTGTAACCGGCCTCGTTCTCGTTAACCGTCTTGTCGAGCAAGCGCGCGAATGGAAGCACCTCGTCGGAGCCGGCGATCACGATGTTCTGCGCACTGCCGCGATACGTTGCGATCTTGCCTGTAATCGTTGCGACGACGTCGTTGATCTTCTCCGGATCGCAACGATTGCCGCCGGTGTCGAGGGTCGCGAACGCCGAGCGAACGTCGGCGAACGCGTCGACCGGCAGCAAGCGTGCGTTGACGCCGCCGGGGTGGGCCGAGATGAAGGAGCTGATCGCATTCATCACCGAGGTGTAGCCCGTGGCGCCGTACGCGTCGCGCATGCGCTGCTGATCGACGACGATCAGCGTGTCGGCACCGTCGACGGCAGGCGCGCTGCCGGGACTGACGCTGGCCTGCCCGGCGTAGGGAAACACGCGTCCGGTCGGAGAGCACTCGGGCAACGTCACCGGATCGGATGTGCTGGAAAAGGCGACGTACGTGTGCGGGCCGTGCGCCCCGTCGTGTCCGTTGATCTGCAGGACGTATCGCGCTCCCTCATTGCCTGCCACGGCGGTCGTTTGGATGAACTCCGTGTCGGAATTGCGGAAGGCCGAAACCCCAGCGATCGGACGCGTCGGATCGAGCGGGATCTCTTGACCCATTTCGGGCCGAAGGATGCCTCCCGTCTGGAAACCGGCCGCTGCAAGCGGCAGCTTGCCAAAATTCAGATCGGCTGCGGCTCCCGGAACGAGCTTTCGTTGACCGCCGTGACTGCCGAGCGGAGCGTACAGCGCCAAGTCCAGGTCCTCGCCGGCCGGAACGTTGAGGCTGACCGAGAGAAGCTTGCCCGGCGGGACGTCGATGGCGATCGAGTCGACGTCGCCGGACTGCGTGATCTGGCCGAGGTACAGAACACCGGTGGATCCATTGAACGCGTCGGCCGGCGTGTTGCCGGTCTCGTTGTTTTCCACGACGTGGATCACTGCCTGGTTCGGTAGCTGCACGGCGGGAACCGTGCTGGACGACACCGAAACGTCCACACCGAAATCCCCGAGCGTGAAGCCCGGCATGAGCTGGAAGTCGAGGGTCGGCGACGTCGTCCCGTCGCTACACGACGGAAGTGCGAAGGTAAAGCTGCCGCCCTCGCCGAGCGTCGGCTCGATCGGCGTCTCGCCGCCGAGCCGCCCGGATCCCGGAACGTACCGGAACCCGCCGTGGGGTGTGAGCATTGCGCTGAGACCCGCGCTGTTGGAACACGCCGCGTCGAGCGTGAGCCGGTAGTCCAAGAAGTGCGCGGCATTCCCGAAGCCCTGCACGGAGATATCGGTCGGCTCGAAATCCGACCAGGGCAGCGCCTCGCGTGGAATCAAGCTGAGCACGATCTCCGAAAGTGAAAGGCCGTTCAGCGCGCTTCCGAGGCTCGAGTACAAGCCGTACGTCGGCCCTTCGAATCCGGTACGCAATTTTGGCACGACGGCCGGGTCGCCGAGTGTCAGCGTTCCGGGAGTCGCCGCACAGTCAAATCCCCCGACCGCGGCCGCGAGCGCCGCGCAGTCGACTACCAGATCGCGGTTGGCGACCGGGATGTCGGAGATCTTCAAGACGTTCAACTTGCTTCGGTCGTACACGATGCTGTCCTTCAACGTGATGCCGGGGAAGATCGCATCGGAGAGCCGTGACGGAGCGATGTCTCCGACGGTTTTCGACAGCAGCGGAGTCGATTCGAGCGGGCACCCCCGGATGTCGGCCTCGAAAATCATCGTATTCGCCCCGGTGTGATCGGCGTCGGTGACGTCCGCCGGGACGACGCATCGAGCGTCGGACAGCGCCGCGGGCGAGATCCCGATGTCGCTCCACCGCAACCCGCCGGACAAGAACGCGATAAAGCTGAGATTGGTAAACGGCGACAGCGCGAGATTGAAGTCGCCCAGCTTGAGCTGGACATCTGCCGGCGCAGCCGGGTCCACTTCGGGGATCGGCGTCGGTTGGTACAGCATGTAGAACGGCGTGTTTTCCGGCGTGTGGCCGGCGAACCGGGAGTATTTCGCGAGGATCGCCGGCCATCCGCCGGGAAGAGTGATAGGGAACCGACTCAGCGGACTGTTGCCGAAGACCGTGTTCTGCACGCGGCTCGTCGGCACTCGGCTCGTCGGCACTCGGCTCGTCGGCACGCGGCTCGTCGGAACGCGGCTCGTCGGTGCCGATGCCGGACCGCTGGGGTCGGGTGCGCCGGCCGGCGGGATGTCGCTATTCACGTCCACCTCTGTAGCGCCGATGTTGGTGTCGAAGCCGCACGGGTCGGTGGACGTCCCCACGCTCGGGCACGGAACCGGGAACACTTGAAGGTTGACGTTGGCGATGCCGTTGACCGCCGCGGCCACACCGTTGCCTTGCAAGGTGAACGACGGGTCGGTGGTGGCGTTCGTTGGGACGGTAACCACTTCGGACGAGGGGCCGGCCGCGGTAGGGGTAAAGTGCCACTTGATCGTGCACGATGCCCCGGCAGCAAGCGGGGCAGTGCATCCGTTGTTGGCGAGATAAAACGGTCCATCGGCGTGCGCGAACGCGCCGAATGTCACCGGGGCGCTGCCGGTGTTGGTGATCGTCTCGTCCATATCAGGCGACGTTTGACCCACGACCACGCTCCCGAAATCGAGCGTAGCCGGCGTTGCAGTCGCCGCCGTTGTGCCCTTCATCGCGAATGCGGTGAAGTCGCCGACGCCGATCGCGACGACGCCTGAGGACATGCCGGTCACGTTGACGGGCGTGTCGCTCGGGGTCGTGCTGCCGTTGCCGAGCTCGCCGTCAAGGTTGTAGCCCCACGACTTGACGGCGCCGGTGTTCAACAACACGAAGTTCGAAGCGTCCGCTTGGACTTGCGTGACGCCGCTCAAGCCCGGCATCTGCGTGATCACATTTGATTGGTTGCCCGAAGAAGTCTGTCCGGTGTAGTAGACGTTGCCGCCCTTGAGCAGCAGGGTGGCCGCATTTCCGGTGTCGAAGGCAGCGAAATCAGTGCTCGGCATCCCCGTCGCGGCACTCGCTTGTACCGGGACGTTTCGGTTCGTCGTGGTGCCGTCGCCGAGCTGGCCGGTCGAGTTGTAGCCCCAGCTCCAAAGCGACACGACGTCGGTTGCGAGGTTTCGCAGCATGGCGGCGCTGTGCCACTGACCCGCAGATGCCGCCACCGCCGTGTATCCCGCCGGCAGCGAGACCGGAGCCGGTGTCGTCAGCGTCTGCGCCGTCGTGCAAGGATCGGCCCCGGTGGTCACCGCGCCGCCGTCGCCCAGCTGGCCGTAGCAGTTGTTGCCCCATGCATAGACTTTTCCGTCGTCGCCGAGCGCAAGGCTGTGGGTCTCACCGGCGGAAACCGCGAGAGCTTTCACTCCGAGCGGAAGAGCCACCGTATGCGGGCCGGTGAAGCTCGTGTAGAAGTCCGTTCCCCACTGCCAGATCGTGCCGTCGTTCTGCAG
>JAIVGO010000065.1 GCA_020201525.1 Actinomycetota bacterium
ACGACGCCCGGCAACGCACGGATGACAGCTCCCGATTCAAGGCTTGCGCGGATTCCGGACACTTCCACGTCCGGTTCTATCGTCATTTCGCGCGAATTGCTTAAGGATCAGACATTCTGCCCACGGTCCGAAACCGTGGGTAGGATTCCGCACCGATGATGCGCTGTCGTCTTTCGCTCTTTGCGGCCGGCGTTCTTCTCATCGCCGCCCAGCCGGTTCCGGCGCAAACCCCCTCGGATTCGACCTGGCAGCAACAAGCCCAAAAACTTCTCACCGCGCGGGCGGCTGCTGTGCAGAAGGGCGATCTCCCTGAGTTCACGCGAACGATGCGCGGCGCCCCGGCGCCCTTCGTGAAGGCTCGCCGGCAATGGTTTGACCGCATCCGCACACTTCCGCTCGGCTCGTATTCGCTCACGCTCGCGCAAGATCAGTTCGGCGATCTGGCGCTTCCGGCGGATACGCGAAATTACAAAGGCGACGTCCACATTGTTCAAGTGAAAGAGCGCATTGCGTTCAAAGGGTTCGACCGGTCGCCGGCGGAGGAAGATCTCTTTCTGACGCTACGAAACTCCGGCGGCGCATGGTCGGTCGTCGCTGACACCGACCGAGAAAACCTCTTTCTGATGTCCATGCGCAACATTTGGGACTTCGGCCCCGTGCAAACGACGTCGCGAAGCGGCATTCTCGTGATCACGCATCCTGCTCAGCGATCCGCGGCGAGCACGATCCTGTCCGATGCGATCGCGGCACGTACAACGGCGCGCAAACGCTGGCCGTACCCGTGGCGCGATCCAATCATCATCATGGTCCCGAGCACCGTGTCCGAGCTGGCACGCGTGTTGCAGACGCAGTTCGATCTCTCGTCGTTCGTCGCCTTCGCGTCGTCGAGCTTGACGCGCGATAAAGACTGGTCGCTCACCGGCGATCGCGTATTCCTGCATTGGTCCAACTACTCGCGATACGACACGGGCTACCGCAGATTGATTCTCGACCATGAGTTCACACACCTTGCAACGCGCGCCGCGACCGGACCGTACGTCCAATCGTTCATGGATGAAGGTACCGCGCAGTATTACGGGGAGGCGGCGGCGGGAAATGCGGCTCCCTACACCCGTACGCGCGTCCGATCCGGCCGGTTTACCGGGCGCGTGCCGGAGGATTGGTTCTTCACGGCGGGACCGCCCGAGGACATTTATCTCGCATACGAGCTCTCTCTCTCATTTATCACGTACCTCGGAAAGCGTTTCGGCCACAATGCCGGCGCGCGCGCGTATCAAGCCACCGCCGCCGAAAAGCCGGTCTCGCCGGGAACGTGGCGCTATCATCAGGGCCTTGCGTTCCGGCGAACGTTCGGTGTGGGTTTTGAATCGCTGGAACGCGGCTGGGCCGACGCGACGCGAAAGGCATATCGGTGAAGCTGGCGGACGGACAAGAAGTCGCACCCGATTCACGCGAAGGCCGCGAGATCCTCCGGCATTCGGCAGCACACGTTCTCGCGCAAGCGGTCTGCGACCTGTTTCCCGGCGCCCGGTACGCAATCGGACCGCCGATCGAAGACGGCTTCTACTACGACTTCGACGTCGGCCGTCCGTTCACGCCCGATGACCTCGACGCGATCGAAAAGCGCATGCGGGAGATCATCAAAGCGAGACAGCCGTTCGTTCGGGAGGAGCTGAGCCGCGACGACGCGCTGAAAGTCTTCGCCGACCAGCCGTACAAAGTCGAGATCATCGAAGGCGTCGACGAAACCGAGGGTGCGGGCGGCGCCGTGATCAGCGTCTACCACAATGAGGGCTGGACCGATTTGTGCCGCGGCCCGCACGTCGACAGCACCGGCGCCATTCGCGCGTTCAAGCTGCAACGGATAGCCGGCGCGTACTGGCGCGGCGACGAAAAGCGGCCCATGCTCCAACGGATCTACGGTACGGCGTGGGAGTCGAAAGAAGCGCTCAATGGACACCTGCAGCGCCTCGAAGAGGCGGCGAAACGCGACCACCGCAAGCTCGGGCGCGAACTGGATCTCTTCAGCTTCCCCGAGGAGCTCGGCGGGGGATTGCTCGTCTGGCACCCACGCGGTGGTGTGCTGCGGAAGCAGCTCGAGGATTACGCACGCGAGGTCAACCTCGGGAACGGGTACGTCCCCGTGTACACGCCGCACGTCGCGAAGTCCGTACTGTGGGAAACGAGCGGGCACTTGCGCGTCTATCGCGAGAACATGTACCCGGGCATGGAGCTCGAAGGCGCGGAATATTTCGTCAAGCCGATGAACTGCCCGTTCCACGTGCTGATCTACAAGTCGAAAACGCGGTCCTATCGCGACTTGCCGCTACGCTTGTTCGAGCTCGGCACGGTGTACCGGCACGAACGCTCCGGCGTGCTCCACGGTCTGCTGCGCGTCCGCGGGCTCACGCAGGACGACTCGCACATCATTTGCCGTCCCGACCAGCTCGTCGATGAGATCTTGGGTGTCATGGAGCTCACGTTCGAGATTCATGCAACGCTCGGATTCGGCGATCCCGTCATCGCGCTGTCGACGAAGCCGGGGAAGGCCATCGGCGAGGAGGAGATGTGGTCCGACGCGATCGATGCGTTGCGCGGCGCGCTGGACCGCAGCGGACGTCCGTACGAAGTCGCCGAAGGCGAAGGTGCGTTCTACGGGCCTAAGATCGACATCCATTTCGCGGATGCCATCGGCCGCCTCTGGCAGCTGACCACGATTCAAGTCGACTTCGCTCTGCCGAAAGCCTTCGACATGGAATATGCCGGAGAAGACAACTCCCCGCACCGTCCTGTGATGATCCACCGAGCGATCTTCGGATCGGTGGAGCGCGTGACCGGTGTCTTGATCGAGCATTACGCAGGCGCTTTTCCGGCGTGGCTCGCGCCCGTGCAAGTCATCGTCGTTCCGATCGCCGACCGGCATCTCGACGGGTGCAAGGACATCGCGGAGACACTCGAGCAAGCCGGCATCCGCGTCGAGGTCGATACGTCAACCGGAACGATGCAGCACAAGGTGCGTAATGCAGAGCTGCAGAAGGTTCCCTACATCCTCGTCGTCGGGGACAAAGAGCTCGAGGCAGGAACGGTGGCCGTTCGCGAGCGCGGGTCGGCAAAGCCGCGTTTCGGCGTTCCGCTCACAGAATTCGCCGAGCAAGTCGCTGCGGAGATCTTCACCAGAGCGCACTGATGGAGCGTCTCTGGACGCCGTGGCGTATGGAATACATCAAAAATGCGGGCCGAATGGACGGATGCATCTTCTGCGACCTGCCGGCGGAAGGACGCGACGAATCGACGCTCATCCTCGCGCGCGGCGAGCAGTCGTTCGTCATCATGAACAAGTTCCCATACAACTCCGGTCATCTCATGGTCGCGCCGTTTCGTCACGCCGGTGACTTCCGCGGTCTCTTACCGGAGGAGCTCGCCGAGATGACAGCGTTCTCGCAGCAATGCATGGAAGCCCTCGAGGAGACTTTGCATCCGCACGGATACAACCTCGGCGTGAATCAGGGCCACAGCGCCGGGGCGGGCGTCGCCGACCACATCCACCTGCACGTGGTTCCTCGTTGGGGCGGCGATACGAACTTCATGACGACGGTCGGCGAAGTCAAGGTCTTGCCGGAAGCGCTCGAGCAGACGTACGCCCGCCTCAAGCCGCATTTCGCATAACGCACCTGCCTCTCTGATCCGGCGACAAGGACTACGTCTGACTTCGTCCTTTTTGCCCAAGAAAAACCCTCCCACTTGGGCATACCGAGCGAAACGAAACTCGGGGACAATCGTTCAAGAAAGCGAGGAGGTGCGTACATGACGATCATCAAGGCGGAATGCCCGAGCTGCGGAGAGATCGACCTCAAGGCCGATGCGGTAGACCTGCAGTGGTGCTCGCACGCGCCGGCCTCCTATTACTGCTTCGCATGCCCGCAGTGCGCGACGGTCGTCACGAAGCCCGCCGACGGCAGCGTCGCCCAGCTTCTTATTTCCGCCGGCGTGCGACCCACGCTGTGGCACCTGCCCCAAGAGGTGCTCGAGCAGAAACTCGGTCCCGCCCTCACCGTCGACGACTTGATCGACTTGCACGTGCTCCTCGAGACCGAGGGTTGGTTCGACCTTCTGAAGAGCGCCTCGTCCCAAGCCGCCGCGTAGCCCGCCACCGACCGAATGTTTTTCTCGCGGCTGACAGTTATGGTCTCCTCCGGTACCCAGTCACGTTTTGGCCATTCAGCGGCCAAAATGTGACTGGGTACCGGAGAACGAAGTGCTATCCGCAGCAGCGGCAATCACATGTCATCGACAAAGCGGCGGCGAAGCGCGACCTACTTCTTTTCTTGCTCTTCCTTCGCCTTGTGCGCTTCGGCGACGACTTTCTCCTGCACGTGAGGCGGCGCTTCCTCGTAATGGCTGAACGCCATCGTGAACGCGCCGCGGCCGCCGGTCTTCGAGCGCAAGTCGATCGCGTAGCGAAGGACCTCCGCTTGAGGGACCTTGGCCTTGATCGACGTCCAACCGCGGCCGAGCGGCTCCGTTCCTTCGATGCGGCCGCGTTTCGACGACAGGTCGCCCATGATGTCCCCGACGGCGTCGTCGGGAACGATGACCGACAGATCGGCGATCGGTTCGAGGAGCACGATGTGCGCCTCGCGGCACGCGTCCTTGAACGCATGGATCCCCGCCATCTGGAACGCGATGTCCGAGGAGTCCACCGGGTGAAACTTGCCGTCGTACAGCTTCGCCTTCACGTCGGTGATGCGGTATCCGGCCAGCGCGCCCTCTTCCATCGCGCGGCGAACACCCTTCTCAACCGAGGGGATGTAGTTGTTGGGAATCGCGCCGCCGACGATCGCGTCCTCGTATTCGAACCCACCACCGCGGGGTAACGGCGAGACTTCGAGCCAGCAGACGGCGTACTGACCACGGCCGCCCGATTGCTTCACGTGCTTGCCTTGCGCCGTCGCCTTGCCGCGAATCGTCTCGAGATACGCAACGCGCGCCGGCAGCGTCTCGACGGCGACGTGCTGTCGCGCGAGCCGCTCGACAATGACCTCGATGTGCGCTTCGCCCATACCCCACAGCAGAGTCTGGTGGGTGTCCTGGTTGCGCTCGACGCGAACCGTCGGATCTTCGGATTCGAGCCGGTGAAGCGCCGTCGAAAGCTTGTCTTCGTCGCCCTTCGTCTTCGGCACGATGGCGACGGGCAGAAGCGGCTCCGGAAACTCGATCGCGGGGAGCTTGAAGTTGTCGCCTTTCGCCGTGAGGGTGTCGCCCGTCTGCGTCTCTGCGAGCTTCGCGATCGCTGCGATGTCGCCCGCGGGAACTTCCGTGAGCGTCTCCTGCGTCTTGCCGCGCATCGCAAATATCTGACTGATGCGCTCTTCGTGCCCGCGCGACGCGTTGTGCGCGGACGAGTCCGGACGCAACGTTCCACTTTCAACTTTCAGGTAGCTGATCCGGCCGACATACGGGTCCGACAACGTCTTGAACACGTGAGCCGTGAGTGGACCGTTCGGATCGTGCGCACGCTCGGTTTCGTCTTCGCCGACGACGGCGGGGCGGTCGAGCGGTGACGGCAGCTCGTCGACGATGAAGTCTGCGAGCAAGTCGACGCCGATCAGCTTGGTCGCGGAGACGCAAAGCACCGGCGCGCTGATGCAGTGTGCGATACCGCGCGCGAGGACGCCGGCGATCTCCTTCGGCTCGATCGCGCCGCCTTCGAGGTAGCGCTCCATCAAGTCGTCGTCGGCCTCGACGACCGATTCGACGAGCTTCTCGTGCAGCGGCGCCTCGGTGCCTTGTAGCTCGTCTGGAACCGGGCCCTCGGTCTTCTTTCCGCCGTCGTACGTCACGGCGTGCTCGTCCAAGAGATCCACGACGCCGTGGAAATCGGCTTCCTCGCCGATGGGCAAATGCAGAGGCGCGACCTTGATGCCGAAGACTTGCGTGAGCTCGTCGAGCGTCCGCTGGAACGATGCGCGTTCGCGGTCGATCTTATTGATGACGATCGCGCGAGGAATCTTCAGATGTTCGGCGAGGTCCCACGCGAAGCGTGCTTGCACTTGAACGCCGTCAACCGCCGACACGACAATGATGACCGCGTCGGCCGCACGAATGCCGGCTTCTGCCTCCCCGGCGAAATCTGCGTATCCGGGTGCGTCGAGAAGGTTGACCTTATGGTCTTTCCATTCGAAAGGCGCGGTCGCGAGCGAGATAGAAATCTGCTTCTTGATCTCGTCGGGATCGAAGTCGGTGACGGTGTTTCCGTCTTCGACGCGTCCCACCCGGTTGATTGCGCCGGCGGTGAACAGAAGTGCCTCGGCCAACGAGGTCTTTCCGACACCGCCGTGCCCGACGAGGACGACATTGCGGATTCGGTCGCTCGGATAGGTCTTCACGCGTGCCCTCCGGTTCGTCGCTTGATCACAGCGCGCCGCGTCTTCGCGTAACCGGCGCGAGGGAGTCGCATTATAGCCACGGCGTCTGGAACGCCGTCCCGTCGCCGGTATGCTTGCCTTCGGTGGCGGGACAATCGCTTCGTCTATGGGCCAACATTGTGTGGCTGGGACTTTCGGCTGCTGCGGCGGCCGCGCTCCTGCAAGGACACAACCCGAAGGTGTACGTCGGAATGGGCGCCGTGCTGTGCCTGGCGGTGCTCGAACGAGACGACCCGTCGTGGCAAGGATTCGTCTCTTCGGTCGCCGGGCGCCTCGGTGAGAGCTTGCTGTATGCGGCGATCGCATGGTCCTACGCCCGCGGCGACGCGCCGGACACATGGGGAGCTGCAGCGGCCGCGACGTTGCTATCCCTCTCGTTGATCTCGCCGTACGTTCGCGTTCGAGCGCGTTCACTTGATCTCGCGGCACCGTCGAGCGGATCGGTCGAGCGCGGCGTCCGCGTGGCGCTCGTGGGAATCGGGTTCTATTCGACGCACGCTCTTCTTCTTTCAACGGTGTGGACCGCCTCGGGGCTCACCGCTGCATGGGCGCTGACCCGAAGCGCCGCGGTTTGGCGAGGAGCGCGAAGTGCCTGAGCGCCGCGTGCGGCTCCAAGCCGCCGCGCTCGGTTATCAAGCGGCGTGGCTCATCGCTCGCAAGCTTCCGGAACGGACGGCGACGCGTCTCGCGGAATGGACGGCCCTGAAGCTTTGGAAGCGAAACGAGGCGACGCGCAACCGCGTCGCACGCAACTTGGCACCCGTCGTCGGCGAGGGCCCGCACCTCGAACAGGTGACGCGAGAAGCGTTCAAGTCGTACGGGCGGTACTGGCTGGAAACGTTTCGGCTTCAGGACATGAGCTCGCCCGAGCTCGACAAGCGATTCTTCACCGTCGGGCTCGAAAACATCGAAAAGGCGTATGCGGCCGGCAAGGGCGCCGTCATTGCGACGATGCACCTGGGTAATTGGGATGTCGCCGGCCGCTGGGTTGCCGAGCGGTGGCCACTCGTTGCCGTCGTCGAGGTTCTCCGGCCGAAGAAGCTCTTCGATAAGTTCGTCGAGCATCGCCGAAAGCTCGGGATGACCATCGTGCCGCTCGTCAAAGGCGGTGACGCAACGGCGGAATGCGTCCGTTACTTGAACGAGGGCCGTCTCATTGCTCTCGTCGCAGACCGAGACATGTCGGGAAGCGGCATCGAAGTCCAGATGTTCGGCAGGCGCACGAAGATACCTCCGGGCCCGGCCGTGATGTCGTTGCGCACCGGTGCGCCGCTGATTCCGGCCGTGATTTACGACCGACCCGACGGAACCTGGATAGCGCACGTGACGGAGCGCATCGACGGCGACGAAAATCACGACGATCCCGAAGCCGTACGAGCGCTGACGCGAAAGCTCGCTCAGTCGTTCGAGGGTCTGGCGCGGCGAGAGCCGTCGCAGTGGCACGCGATGTTTCAGCGGTACTGGATCGACGAGTGAGAGTTTCGATCGTCTGTCCGTACTCCTGGAGCGTTCCCGGCGGCGTCGCAAACCACATCGAGGCACTCGCCGGGCGGCTGCGTGAGCGCGGACACGCGGTCGAGGTCATCGCCCCGGCCGACACGCCGGTGAAGGATGTCTACGGTGTCGGGCGAAGCGTCGGGGTTCGGTTCAACGGGTCGGTCGCGCGGATCGCATTTGGACCCCGCGTCGCTGCGCGCATTCGCTCGCGGCTGCGCGAGTTCGATCCCGCCGTCGTCCATGTTCACGAGCCGTTCGCTCCGAGCGCGAGCATGCTTGCGACGCTCGTGTCGCCCGCCCCGGTCGTTGCGACGTTCCACTCGTCGATGCCGGACAGCAAGGTGCTTTCCGCGGCGTCGCCCGTCCTGCGCCCGCTCTGGAGGAAGATCGCGGTGAAGATCGCCGTGTCCGAAGAAGCCCGGCGGACCGTCGAGCGGGTGTTCGGCGCTGGGATCCGCATCATCCCCAACGGCGTGGCGCTCGAACGGTTTTCCGCGCTCGGACCGGCGGGGGAGGGAAAGCACATCCTCTTCGTGGGACGGCTCGAGCCGCGCAAGGGAGCGTCCGTCCTCCTCGATGCCTTTGCGCGGGTGCATGCTGCGGACGCGCGTGCCACCCTGACGATCGTCGGGGAAGGTCCCGAGCGCCGAGCGCTCGAGCGTCGCGCCGCAGCGCTCCCGGTGACGTTTCGCGGGCGATTGGACCACGAGGCGCTCGCCGGCGCGTTCGGCGAAGCAGCGATCGTATGCGCGCCGTCACTCGGTGGAGAGAGCTTCGGTATCGTCTTGCTCGAAGCGATGGCTGCGGGCCGGCCGGTCGTTGCAACGTCGATTCCGGGGTATGCCGCCGTCGCCCGTGACGGCATCGACGCCGCGCTTGTTCCGCCGGGCGACGTGCAGGCGCTCAGTACCGCCGTGCGCGATCTCCTCGATGACCCGAAACGCTTGCTACAGCTGGCGGCCGCGGGGCGCGAGCGCGCGGCACGCTTTTCGTGGGACGTGGTTGCCGGCCAGATTGAGGAGGTCTACCGGCACGCCGCAGGTCGTTGACGCTCATCATCCCCGCTCCTACGATGGATCTTCACATGGCTGTCTGGGCGATCGTCCTTATCGTTGTCGGCGCGCTATTCGTTCTGTACGCCGTGATGACGTACAACCGCCTCGTCACACTGAAAAACAGGGTGAAGGAAGCGTGGGCCCAAATCGACGTGCAGCTTCGCCGTCGCTACGACCTCATTCCGAACCTCGTGAACACCGTAAAGGGTTACGCGGAGCACGAACGCGCGATCTTCGAAAAAGTCGCCGAGGCGCGGTCGGCGGCGATTGCGGCCAAAGGCGTTCCGGAGCAAGCGCAAGCCGAGAATCAGATCACCCAAGCGTTGCGTCAGCTGTTCGCAGTCGTCGAGAACTATCCCAACTTGAAGGCGAACGAGAATTTTCTCTCGCTGCAAGAGGAGCTCACCGGCACGGAGGGGCGAATCGCGTTCGCACGCCAGTTTTACAACGACCAAGTTCGTTCGTGGAACACGCTCATACAGCAATTCCCTCCCGTCGTCATTGCGCGTCTTCGTGGCGACACGCCCGAGGAGTACTTCGAGGTCGAAGAAGCCGCAACCGGGCCGGTTCAGGTACAGTTCTAGTCGGTGCAGATGCGAGGTTCGCGGGCGCCCGAGCGGGTGCCCTTCTCTTTGACTACGTGCGTGGATGGCCGATGGACTTTTACGAGCTGACAACTTCGAACAAGCGACGCACGTGGCTGCTGATGGCCACGTTCGTGATCGTTGCCGTCGGTGTCGGCTACGCATTCGGGCTGGTATTCGACTGGGGTCCCTTCGGGCTCGTCGCGGCTCTCGTGATCTCGCTCATCATGTCGTTCGCAAGCTACCGCGTCGGTGACAAGATGGTCCTGGCGATCAGCCGAGCGCGCGAGGTGTCACCGTCGGACGAGCCTCGTTTGCACAACCTTGTCGAAGGGCTCGCGATCGCCGGCGGTATCCCCAAGCCGCGCGTCTACGTCGTCGAAGATGCCGCGCCGAACGCTTTCGCACGCAGGGTTGACCCGGCGGACGCGAGCACGGAGGTGGCCACCGGACTCCCCGAAAAGATGAATCTAATCGAGCTTCAAGG
>JAIVGO010000162.1 GCA_020201525.1 Actinomycetota bacterium
TCTCTGGACATCGCCAGACGGGGATCACGGACTGTCCCGGCGATCGCATCTGGAACCAGCTCGACGCCATCCGCGAGGCCGTCTTCGACCTGGGCCGCCCGAAGCTCTTCCACCCGCTCCAGTCCGACGGCTCGATCAGCCCGGTCGTGGAATCCGACGTCTTCACCGCGCGAGGATCCGACGACATGCGGTGGCAGGTGGACATCGCCGACGCGTCCGAGACCGTCGTGCGGAGCCTGAGCGCCGAGGGGAGGTGGCTGTCGGTGGCGTGGGACGGGACGAACGACCTGGGCCTGCCGGTCCCCCCGGGGACCTACACCGTGACCATCTGGGGACAGACCGTCGACGCTCGTACGGCGAGGGCCGCCACCCTCTCCGTGACCGTGGCGGGGGTTCCCGAACCCACGCCGAGTCCGACCACGAGCAGCACGCCGACGCCAATACCGACGCCGACGCCGACGCCGAGCTCAACGCCTGCGCCCACGTAGGCGCTCACTCGCCCTCGGAGGACTCCTCCACGGGCTCGCCGCTCCCCCTCGCGGCGAGGGCCGCCTCGGACAGGATGTCGAGGCCCTCGTCGAGCTGCTCGTCCGTGATGACGAGCGGCACGAGGTGACGGAGCACGTTGTGGTACGCGCCGCAGGAAACGGTCACCACGCCTCGGCGGGTGGCCTCGCTCATGAAGGCCGAGACGTACCCGCCGTTCGGCTCACGGGTCTCGCGGTCCGTGACGAACTCCACGCCGATCATGGCCCCGATGCCACGGACCTCGCCGATCTCCTCGACCTCTCCGGCCAGGGCCTCCCACCGCGAACGGATGGCCTTGCCCACCGTCTCCGCGCGCTCGACGAGCCCCTCCTCCTCGATCACCTGCAGCACCGCGTTCGCCGCGGCGCACGCCACCGGGTTGCCCACGTACGTGCCGCCGATGGCCGATGGCCCGGGCGCGTCCATCACCTCCGGCCGGCCCACGACGGCCGACAGCGGATAGCCGCTCGCGAGGGCCTTGGCCAGCACGACGATGTCGGCGTCGAAGTCGAAGTGCTCGCTCGCCAGGAAGCGACCGGTGCGTCCACACCCCGTCTGGATCTCGTCGGCGATGGTGAGGATGCCGTGCCGCGCACACAGCTCCGCCAGTCCGGACAGGAACTCGGGCGTGGGGACGACGAACCCGCCCTCCCCCTGGATGGGCTCGACGATGGCCGCGGCGACGGTACTCGGATCGACCACGGTGGTGAACCCGCGCTCGAGCGCCTCCAGCGCGCGCGTGCCGGCCTTGTCGCCGGCCGGGCTTCGATACGGATAGGGGTACGGGAAGCGGTAGACCTCCGGCGCGAAGGGGCCGAAGCCCGTCTTGTACGGCCGGTGCCTGCTCGTGAGGGACATCGTGAGCAGCGTGCGGCCGTGGAACGCACCCTCGAAGCAGATCAACGCCGGGCGACCGGTGGCGGCCTTGGCGAACTTCACCGCGTTCTCCACGGCCTCGGCGCCGGCGTTGAACAGCGCCACCTTGCGCTCTCCCCCCACCAGGGTCACCAGCCGTTCGGCGAGCTCCACGTAGGTCTCGTACGGGATCACCGAGAAGTCGGTGTGACTGAAGCGCTCCGCCTGCCGCTGCACGGCCTCCACAACCTTCGGGTGTGAGTACCCGACGAGATGGCAGCCGAGCCCGCCGGAGAAGTCCAGCATCGTGTTGCCGTCGATGTCCGTGAACGCGGCGCCAAGCCCGGTGTCGATCACGGTCGGGATGTGGATGTCGAGCGGGTCGCACACCACCCGCTCCTTGCGCGCCAGGATCTCCTTCGCCCGCGCACCGGGGATCCCCGTCGTTACGTTGACCACGCCCACCGGCGCCCTCCTCGCTCTCGCCCGAGAGCAGGCTACCGGCGGACGGCGGTCTCGGCCACCGCCTGATCGCCCTCCGCGTCCCCCTGCCCCAGCTCGGAGGACAGCGCCGCCGCCACATTGGACGTGGTCCGCAGCGGCACCTCCTTGAGGAGGAAGGAGATCGCCGCGGCGATCACACCCACGACGAGGCAGCCGATGAAGACCGTATGCAGCGAAACGGAGAGTCCGATCGGCAGCTTGTGCGCGAGGGCCGGCGGGATCCGATCCGCCGGTGCGTTGATGAGCGTCTGGAAGTCGACCCCGTGCACGAGTGAGCCGATCTCCGTCTGGAGCCGGTTGAACAGCACCGTTCCGAACACGGCGACCCCGAACGTCGCACCCATCGATCGGAAGAATTGCGTGGTCGCGGTGGCGATCCCCATCTGCGAGGGCTCGATGGAGTTCTGCATGGCCACGAGATAGACCTGGAAGACCATTCCCATCCCCAGGCCGATCACGATCATGTCGATCACGGCCTCCAGGCTCGTGCTGTGGATGTTCAGCCGGGTCAGGAGGTAGAACCCGAGCACCACCACGACCGAGCCGATCACCGGGAAGATCTTGTACCGCCCGGTCCGCGACACGAGTTGGCCGGCGAGGACGCTCGTCGCCACCCACGCCAGCATGAGCGGCATGAGGACGATGCCCGAGTTCGTGGCCGAGACACCGATGACCTTCTGCATGAACAGCGGGATGAAGAAGATGGCCCCGAACATGCTCACACCGAACAGGAAGGCCGTGGCCGTCGTGACGTTGAAGATCGAGTCCCGGAAGAGCGCGAGCGGAACCACGGGCTCGCTGGCGCGGCGTTCCACGAGCACGAACGCCCCCGCGAGCAGCACGCCGACCACGGCCAGGCCGAGGATGACGCCCGAGGTCCATGGATAGGTGATCCCGCCCCACACGGCGACGAGGAGCAGCGACGTGACCGCCGCGGTGAGCACGGCGGTGCCCAGGTAGTCGATGCGGTGCTCGCGCCGCTTGAAGGGGATGTGCATCTTCGCTGCGACCACGAACAACGCCAGGGCCCCGAGCGGCAGGTTGACGTAGAAGATCCATCGCCAGGAGATGTTGTCGGTGAGGTAGCCACCGGCGAGTGGGCCGATGATCGAGGCCGACGCGAACACGGCACCCGTGTAGCCGGCGTACCGCCCGCGCTCCCGAGCCGAGAACAGATCCCCGATCGTGGCCTGGGCCAGCGGGAAGATGCCCCCGGCGCCGAACCCCTGGAGGCCCCGGAACGCGATGAGCTGCGTCATCGACTGCGAAAGCCCACAGAGCATCGATCCCACGAGGAAGATCCCGATCGCCACCAGGAACAGGAGGCGACGGCCGTACAGGTCCGAGAGCTTGCCGTAGATCGGCACGGTGATCGTTGACGTGACCAGGTACGCGGTGGCCACCCACGAGTAGTGCTGCAGTCCGTGGAGATCGGTCACGATGCTCGGCAGCGCCGTGGCCACGATGGTCTGGTCCAGGGCGGCCAGCAGCATCGCCAGCATCGTGCCGGCGAACACGAGCATGATCTGCCGGCGCGTCACGAGCCGTGCCGCTCCGTGAGCGTCTCCGTCACCTTCGCGAACAGCCGGATCAACTCACGCCGCTCGTCGCCCTGCAGCGCGCCGAGCAGCTCGGAGAGGTAGGCCCTCCGGCTCTCCTGGAGCTCGCCGGCGAGCTTGCGTCCGGCCGGGGTCAGCTCCGCCATCACGCACCGCCGGTCGGCCTGCCAGGAGCTCCGCCTGGCGAGGCGAGCCGCCTCCAGCCGGTCCACCAGCCTGGTGGCGGTCGATTCGGCGATGCCGAGGCGTGCCGCGAGCTCGCTCATCCGCAGCCCGGCGTCGCAGAGCGTCACGAGGGCCTGGAGCTGCGGCGCCGAGAGCTCCGCCGCACGCGCGTGGACCGCCGAGCGCAGGCGCTGCGAGGTGATGAAGCGGCCCAGCTCGAGCCAGTGAACGTCGAGCTCGGCGGCGAGGCCCTCCAGCGTGCGGGACCGGGTTCTGGGCTCGGCCGGAGATACTTGCATATCGCAAATATTGTCAGACGCAAGCAATGGCGTCAACGGGGAGGTTGACACCTGAGTGAGCGCTCACTCAGAATGAGCGTTCACTCACTTCGCAGGGAGGGTGACGATGGCACGCACGCTCGAAACGACCCCCCGGCAGACGCAGAGCGGCACCGGCGACAACCGCAAGTGGTGGGTCCTCGCCGCCATGGTGTTCGGCCTGTTCATGCCGATGCTCGACAACCTGGTCGTCAACACGGCGCTCCCCACGATCCAGCGCAGCCTCGGCACGGGCGTGTCCGGCCTGCAGTGGATCATCGACGCCTACGTCCTGGCGTTCGCCTCGTTCATGTTGACCGGGGGCGCGCTCGGCGACCTGTACGGCCGCAAGCGATTCTTCATGGCGGGGCTGATCACGTTCACCCTCGGGTCCCTGCTCTGCGGGATCTCCAACACCACCGGCGAGCTCGTGGCGTTCCGATTCCTCCAGGGGATCGGGTCGGCGCTGCTTCTCCCGGGATCGCTCTCGATCATCACGGCGACGTTCCACGGACGGGAGCGTGGGGCCGCGATCGGCATCTGGGCCGCCTTCTCGGCGCTCGCCCTCGCCGTGGGGCCGATCGTCGGCGGCTACCTCGTCGAGCACGTCTCGTGGCAGAGCATCTTCTACGTCAACATCCCCGTCGGGATCATCGGGCTCGTCCTGACCTACATCGTGGTGCGTGAGTCGCGCGACGAGCACCCATCCCGGCGCGTCGATCCCCCGGGCCTCATCACGGGCACGGCCGGGCTGTTCTTCCTCGTCTACGCGCTCATCGAGGGGAACAACCGGGGCTGGACCGACGGCATGATCCTCGGATCGTTCGCGCTCGCCGCCATCGTGCTCGCCGCGTTCTTCACGATCGAAGCGCGCTCGGAGTCGCCGATGCTCCCGCTGTCGTTCTTCAGGATCCGGACGTTCGCGGCGTCGAACTTCGTCGCGGCGGCGGTCTTCTTCGCCCTCTTCGGCACGGTGTTCTTCCTGACCCTGTACTTCCAGGACGTGCACGGCTACTCGCCGGTCGGAGCCGGCGCGAGGTTGTTCCCGTTCCCGGTGATGATCCTGTTGCTCGCACCGATCGCGGGGCGATTGTCCGATCGCCTCGGGTCGAGGTGGTTCATGACGGCCGGACCGGCGCTCTCGGCCATCGGGCTCGCGCTCGTGCTGCGGAGCCAGCCCGACTCCTCGTACTTCGGCGTGATCTTCCCGTCGATGGTGGTGTGGGGCTCCGGCATGGCGCTCACCATGGCGCCGATGACGGCCGCGGTGATGGCCTCCGTCCCCACCCGGCACGCCGGCGTGGCGTCCGCCGCGACCAACACCAGTCGCGAGCTGGGGGGAGTGTTCGGCGTTGCCCTGCTCGGCGCCATCGTGACATCGGCGTTCCGCCGTGGGTTCCTGGCCCGGCTCATCGACCAGGGGATCCCGCAGCCGTTCGCCCAGCAGATCGTGGCCCGGGCCGGATCGCGCGCCGCGGCGGGCGGCGGATCGCTCGCGTCGTTCCGCAGGGAGGCGCCCCCGGGAACGCCGATCAGTGTGATCAAGAACGTGGTCGACGCCGGCCACAACGCGTTCGTTCACGCCATGCACGTCGGGATCTACGTGGCCATCGTCTCCATGGTGCTCGCTGCGGTCGCGGCCGCGGTGTTCGTGCGGAGCCACGTCGGCTCGCACGACGACGCCGGCGACGGACAGGTCGCGCATGCGGGCTGAGCGAGCCGCTGATACACGCGGCTCCATCCTGCGCGCCGCCGAGCAGCTCATCCTGGATCGGGGGCTGGGCTCGGCGACGACGAAGGAGATCGCCCGGGCGGCCGGCTGTGCGGAGGGCAGCATCTACCGCTACTTCGACGACAAGCACGCGCTGTTCATCGAACTGGTCGGGACCAGGTACGCCGGGTTCTTCGAGCTCGTTGAGTCGCTGCCCCGGCGTGCCGGGACGTCCACGGTGCGCCGGAACCTCGAGGAGGTGGCGGCGGCCGCGATCGACTTCTACTACGGCATCGTCCCCATGGCCGGCGGCGCACTCGCCGAGCACGAGTTCCTGCGCGAGCATCGGCAGTTCTTCCACAAGGAGAACACCGGCCCGATGAAGTTCATCCGCCGGTTGTCGGAGTACCTCCGGGCCGAGCAACGGCAGGGGCGCGTGGCGGAGCGCATCTCGCCGGAACATGCCGCGCAGCTGATCCTCGGGGCCTGCTTCGCCCGAGCCTTCCTGCTCCGCTTCCTCGGCGAGGGAACTATCGAGGAACCGAACGACCGCTTCGCCAGGGAGATCGTGAAGACGGCGCTGCGAGGCCTCGAGCCATGAGACTGCGTCCCGGTTAGAGGCCGTTTCCCACGTCGAGGAGGTTTTCCCTCGAGAGGGACGGCCCGATCACGTGGAACTGGACATCGTCCTGCACGAACTCGAGCCCTCCTCCTCCGGTGTCCGAGGCGCACGCTATTGCGGAAACCGCCTCGCGAACGACCATGATCCCGCACCCGTCATGACCGTCCGTCCCAGGATTGGTGGCGACATCTCTCTCCCAAGAGGCCTGGCGGAGAGCGTCCGGCAAATCCGGTGGCCCCTCGCTGATCCACACCCATCCATACTGATCGCTCAAGTAGGTGAACCACACCGCCATCGGTTGTGGCGCACGCTCCTCTGCAGCGGGTGGAAGATACATTCCACGCAGTCCATCCGGAACTTGAGGCACGAGTAGATGGAAGGGCAATTGAGCTTGGGCTTCTCCAGCGTTCGCAACCCACAGAGCCATCCCGTGCCACGGTGGAGCGCTCCACCGAGCTTCATTCCCGCCGCCCGCGGCCTCATCTGTGGGTCGCGAATTCGAACACGACGCCAGCGCAATCACGATACACACGAGACTTAAGGACATCAGGAGCTTCAAGTTTCCCCCAATGCGAAGTTCTCGGTATGATCGCAAGGATTTTCCCCTTATCCCGTAGGACAGTAATTGGTCTTCTCGTTGCATACCTCATACTCTGTGTTCGAAAGATGCTTGTAATACCAGCCAGGGATTCCATGCGTCCCAATGGTCGCATCAAAAATGGCGCCTCGCCAGGGATCCCAGCTGCAAGACGTGTCATCGCACTGCTTGTAACTTAGGTCCATATGGTGATCGGCAGCGCCTGTGTCATCACCCCGGCGCCCTGTTTCCCCGTACGCGATCCCTCTTGAAAATCCTCGAGGGTGTCGAATTGGAGCCGGAACGCCACCGGGACGTAAGATGCCACCGGCCTCGGCGGCGGCGGAAGCTCGCTCCCGAGCTCCTTCAGACGCCTGCTGATAACCATCCGTGCGCACCCTGCTCACGGCACCGCGCCTGTTCACTGGCGGGCTGCGCCAGCCGGTGCGGTCGCGAATACCGGCGGGGTTGCGTCCGCCTCGGCTCTCAGCAGCCGACCTCCATCCAAGCTATTCCCAGTCCTATAGTCGATTGACTATGTCAAGTACATCCCGTCTAGCAAGATCTGGTCCCGCGATGTGGAACTGGACCCGGTCTTCCACGAACTCCATCACGCCCGCCTTGTCGGACACGCATAGTAAGGCGGAGGTGGCCTGCCGAACGTGAGTAATCTCACATTGTGCGCGCCCGGGATTCCCATTCTGCGCTACTGCGTACTGCCAGCCTTCTTCGCGTGCTCCGTTTGGCTCGTCGGGAGGCCCTTCGCTAATCCACACCCACCCGTACTGTGAGCTGTTGAAGGTAAAATAGACCGCCATGAGGTCTGGCGGCCGCTCTTCCGCTGCGGGCGGCAGGTATATAGCTCGAAAGCCATCAGGGAATTTGGGGGTTAGCATCTGAAAGGGCAAACGGGCTTGAGCCTCAGCAGGTGTATACACCTGCAGCCCGGCTCCGTTCCAAGGAGGTTCGGACCAGAACTTCTCCTCCGAGCCGTTGTCTAGTTCAGTTCCAGCGTTATCAACGAAGGTGCTTTTGGCCCCACAACTCACTCCAGCGGCGGCTGCGATTAGCAGCCACATAACTATGATTACTCTCTTGCGGGCCATGGACGTAGGCACTAGTTTCTCCTTACTCAGGGTTTGCGGGGCAGTAGTTGGTTGCCACGTTGCATATCATGTATTCAGTGTGTGACACTTGCCGGTGTTGCCAGCCCGAAATGCCTCCAGTGCCGTATCCAGGGTCGAACGCGTTTCCACCCCAGCTGAACCAGTCACACAACGGGGCCGAGTCACAATTCTTATAAAGGAGATCTCTTTGGTGGTCGGCCGCTCCCGTCTCTGGTCCTCGACGTCCAGTCTCTCCGTATGCGATCCCATGCCTAAAGAGCAGAGTCCAAGGCCCCGCTACGGTGTCATACGACCCAGCCGGGACATCGTTCTTGTAGTAGAAATTCCATGTATTCGTACCTGACACGTTGTCTACCTTGAATCGAGCCCAATGTCCGCCAGTGATTACATAGCCCGTAAATGTGCCACCGGTTGTGGCCTCTCTGGGCCCTTCAGTGCCGTCTCCCCCTTCAGCGAAGACACGCCAAGTTTTATAGCATCCCGAGTAAGGTCCCGCAGGGCATAGCCAGTACTCAATGAACCCCACTTCAGCAAATTTGTAATTATCAGGACTTGAGACATGAGCCGTCGAGTGGGCCTCGGAGGGATCCGATGCGGTGCTTCCATAGGTACCGCATTCGGTCGCTGGGGACAGGTTGCGACTGCGCACGAAGATCTCGTTGTTGCTCCCGTATGCTTCGCTAAGACGAGGTTTTGCTACAAAGAGCGTCGCCTCACCGCAATCGTCCGAGGAAGGGTCGAGTGCAGCGCCTGATGCTGTGAACGATCCCTGTCTCGAGGCAGAACAACCATCGAGCGTGTCGCAAACGAATGCGTAGTAACGATATGTACCCGGACCAAGATCGCCTCGAGGAAACGAGGCGGTGGCCGGACTCACGGTCGTGGGATCCCCATAAGCCCAGGCCGCATCTCCGCAGGAACTATCCGAGTTGATAGCCCCTGTCGTGCAGATGAGCGCCTCCACGGCGTCCCCCGGCGTGTCGCTCCACGGAACCGCGAAACTGATCGTATCTCCAGACACTGCCGCCGACGGTGCTCCCGTGATGACTGGAGATACGTTCGCGACGTCGAATGTCCCGTGAAGCGCCGGCCCACATAGATTGTGGTTGTCGCATGCGTAGGCCCAGAAGTCCTTCGTACCGACATCGTTTTGCGTTGTCGTGTACCAAGCATCGGAGAACCCATATTGGCCCTCGTCCTCGCCGTAGCTGTAGCCGTATCCCTCCCCGATGAACGCGCCATCGGCGTAGGTCGGGTCGTATGCCGGATCGTCGTCTTGGCGGCGCTGGCATGTCGCGTCCACGGGGGGCACCTCGTTTCGACAAACCAGCTCCTTCACCGCATCCGGCTCTGAGGTCCGCCACCCCATGGAGAACGTGAGAACATCACCCGCACGTATGGGGTACTCGTGCTGATTCCCTCGGTCGTCACTCGGAAGAAGTGCCATCGTCCGAACCGCAGGTCCGGGCTTGGCTGCCACGGTGAACGCGTCTCCCAGCAGCTTGTGTGGATTTGAGCAGATTCCGCTCGTGTCACAGACGAAGGCCCAGTACTGGCTTGCGTGACCGACGTCGCTCTTGGTCGTCACGTAATTCGCCCACGAGGTCCCCACTGAGCCACCGCCACCCTCGGTTTTCTTGCTGCCGTCGACGTCTCCATCGGCCCACGAGGCCCCTCCGGCACACGCGCCGGCTACGGGGCTCAGGACGTTCCTGCACACGAGGAGCTTCGCGGAGGTCTTTACGAAGTCGTTCCACGTCGCGGTGAAGCGCAAGGTGTCGCCGTCGTACGGGTTGTTCTGGTCGAAGCCCGGGAAGTGTGTCTCCTGGTAATGCGCGCTCAGGCTCTCGATGTTCGGGGGGATGACGAAGTTGATGAGGAGCGCCGGGCCGGGGAGGGTGGGGTCGTCGTTCGTCGCCAGACACAAGCTGTTTTGTCCGGTGGGCTCCCCTCCGTCGATCGCCAGCCGAAGTCCGGTCGTTCCGGAGGTGGAGATCCCCGAGGTGTCGGCGATGGGGATGTCC
>JAIVGO010000110.1 GCA_020201525.1 Actinomycetota bacterium
GCTCATATGGCGCGAGAGATTCCGACACGGCGGTGACGGCAACCGCGCGGTCGCGCAGCACGTCGTGGGCGACGTCGCCAAGAAAAGCACTGTCGGCGCCGCCGGAATACGCGACTGCGACGCTGCCGAAGCCGTCGAGGACTTCTTCCAATACCGCGATTTTGGTTTGCACGAAGTTATTGTCCCCGTATCGCTTGCCGGCGCGCAACGCCGGCTCAGTACAGCCGTTCGGATGCTTCGTCGGCGAGCGCAGCCAGGGCCTCGGCAACGTCGGCTGGGAACGTCGCTGCGGCTTCGAGGGCGCGAGCGGTGAGCTCGTCGATGAGACGTGTTGTTTCCTGGAGCGCCCCGGTATCTCGCAAGATCACCCGCAAGCGCTCGACGTCTTCTTGAGACAAATCTCGCCGGCCCAAACGATCTTCGAGCAGCGCGCGGTCCTCCGGGGCCGCGCGTTCGCGCGCCACGGCGATCAGATAGGTTTGCTTGCCTTCGAGCAAGTCGCCGTCGGCGTCTTTTCCGGTTTCTTTCGGGTCCCCGAACACCCCGAGGATGTCGTCGCGGAGCTGGAATGCCTCTCCGAGCGGTGCGCCGTATAGTGTCAAGCTGTCGAGCAAAGGTTCCGGAGCTCCCGCGACGGCCGCACCGATCAGCAGCGGCTTCTCGACGGTGTATCCGCCGGACTTCAGCGCGGCGATACGGCGCGCAACCGCGCTGCCTGTTTGACCGCGCGATGCCGCGAGTAAGTCTAGATATTGCCCGCGGATCACTTCGCGTCGCATCGAGGTGAACCACGACATCGCAGCGGCGAGCCGGTCGTGAACGAAGCCCGACGAGAGAAAAAGCTCGTCGGCCAGCACGAACGCGAGGTCTCCCACAAGGATCGCAGCGGACTCGCCGAAGTGATCGCGGTCGCCGCGTATGGAGCGCTCCTCGTCGGCGAACCGGCGATGCACCGTCGGCTCGCCGCGGCGAAGCGCCGAGGAGTCCATCACGTCGTCGTGCACGATCGCGAACGTATGCAGAAGCTCGAGGCTCGCCGCGAGCCGTACGATCGCTTCCGTTTCGGCGCCGCCCGCAGCGCGGTAGCCCCAATAGCAAAAGGCGGGTCGCAGCCGCTTTCCCCCAGCCGAGACGACGCGCGTCACTTCCTCGACGAGACGACGTTCGTCACCCGGCAGGACCTCGCGCGCCTTTTCACCGAGGAATGCCTCGAGCGTCTCGTTGACGAGACGGCGCACCTCGCCGGTCGATGGAAGATGTGTCGGCTCCACCGCGCCATCCTCACCTGTTCGCGGGGTCGCTTCAACCTGAATCGCCGAGACGACCGGCCGGGCATCCGGCGATATCATCCTGGACGCGCAGGCACTCGCCGGCGCCGGAGGCCTTTTTGATCAAGACCCGCTTTCAAAAGCTTTCCATCGCCACGGCCGGAATGACCGTCGTGCTCATCGGCGTCGGCGGCCTCGTGCGAGCGACGGGGTCGGGCCTCGGCTGCCCGGGATGGCCGAAATGTTTCGGGCGGTGGATACCACCGCTGGAGTACCACGCGATCATCGAATACTCGCATCGCCTCGCGGCCAGCATGGCCATCACACTCGTCGGCGCGCTCGCCGTCGCGGCGCTCGGGGCGTACCGCAAGACGCCGGCCATCCTGTGGCCGGCCCTGTTCGGGGTTGTTCTCGTGTTCGTACAGGCCGGCCTCGGCGCAGCCGTCGTCAACCACGAGCTGTCGCCGTGGCTCGTCACCGTGCATTTCGCGACCGCGATGATCCTGCTCGCCGTGGTGACGCTCACGCTCGTCAACTCGTTCTGCGCATTGACCGGAAAGGGACGCCCTCACTTCCGCTCGCGCTTCTCGCGCTTCGCCGCGATCGTCGCCGCGGCAACCTTCGGGCTCCTTCTGATCGGCGCCTATGTGCGAGGCGCCGGGGCCGGCCTCGCATTTCCCGACTGGCCGCTCATGAACGGGCGGCTGGTCCCGCATCTGGGTGGCGCCGCGACCGATCATTTCGCGCATCGGGCGATGGCACTTGTCGTCGGAATCTTGATTGTGATGTTGATTCGCCAAGTGCGTTCAAGTGCGCAGCATCGCGATGTGCGCCTGCTCGCGAACACGGCCGGGGTACTGTTTCTCGCGCAAGCGCTCGCCGGCGCAGCCAATGTGTGGTCGAAATTGGCAGCACCTACGGTCGTCGCGCACGTCGTCCTGTCTGCGCTGACGTGGGGAAGCGTGCTCGGCGTTGCGTTGCTGTCGCGCCGTCTCGATCCGGAAACGGCGTTCACAGGAGCGCCGTCCTTCGCGGCGCGCGCGCGGGCGTACTACGCCCTCACGAAGCCACGCATCATCTTGCTGCTGCTCGTCACGACGGTGCCGACGATGATCCTCGCTGCAAAAGGGGTCCCACGCATTTGGCTCATCGTTGCGACGCTGGTCGGCGGCACACTTGCAGCCGGTAGCGCAAACTCCATCAATTGCTATATCGATCGTGACATCGATTCGGTGATGGCCCGCACGAAAGGCCGTCCGCTTCCGGCGCACACCGTCGAGCCGTCGAGCGCGCTCGTCTTCGGCGTCACGCTCGGGTTCGCAGCGTTCGGGTGGCTCACGTGGCAAGTGAATCTGCTCTCCGCGGCGTTGTCGGTCGCTGCGATCTTGTTCTACGTATTCGTCTACACGATCGGCCTAAAGCGGTCCACGCCGCAAAACATCGTCATCGGCGGAGCGGCAGGCGCCGTACCGGTGCTCGTCGGATGGGCCGCCGTCACGGGACGGCTCGCGGCTGCGCCGGTCATGCTGTTCTTGATCATCTATTACTGGACGCCGCCGCATTTCTGGGCACTCGCGATGAAGTTCTCACCCGAGTACGAAGCGGCGAAGATCCCCATGCTTCCGGTCATCGCCAGCGTCGCCGACACCACGCGCCAGATCATGCTCTATTCGCTGCTCCTCTTTGCTGTGACGCTGCTCCTGTATCCCGTCGCAAAGATGGGGGTTATCTACCTCGTCGCAGCCGTGGTCCTCGGCGGTGCTTTTCTGTGGCACGCCCTCAAGCTCCGCCGCACGGCGACGACGGCGACGGCGATGGGCTTGTTCAAGTACTCCATCACGTACCTCACGCTGCTGTTCGGCGCAGTAGCCCTCGATACGCTCGTCCACATCGCCGCCTGAGCGATCCATCTGCTCGTGTACCCGGTGACTTTTTGGCCGTTATTTCGGCCAAGACGTGACTGGGTACGTGGGGAGGACTACTCGTTTCTTTGGACCGGTAGGTCTGCCGGCACCCGGACGATGGACGCCTATTCCTTCGGCCGGTCCTTCAACCGGTACACGAAGCGGACTCCCGACCACACCTCGTCGACGGCAATGGACTTGTTGTCGACGAGCCCCGCGCCGAGACCGATCTGTTGCACGACTTCAAATGTGAGATCGGTCGGCATCCCGGATGACTTCTTCGGGTACGCGATCCAGATTCCGCCGTTCGGCGCAATCCGCGCAGCGAGGGAAGAAAAGCGTCTCGTCACATCGGCTCGTCGCATCGCGAACAGCAAGATGACGTCGACGTCGCGAGTCGCCGTCATTGAGACACGCACACCCGTCGGCATCGGTTTCAACGTCGAAGCGAATCCCCGCGGAGCGCCGGAAAGAACGACCTTCGATCCTTCCTTGATGCCGAACTTCTTCCACAAGGGCGTCGCCGAATAATCCTTGTCCGGCATGGTTACTCGGGCGGTCGAAGCGTCGTGCTTCCGGTCGCGACGGCGATTCTCTTGTCGCCCTGCATGATCTCGGCCGACGCAATCGCGAGGTGACGCCCCCGGTGTACGACCGTTCCGGTCGCTACCAGGTCTTCGCGTCCGACGACGCCCGGCCGCAAATAGTTCACCTTCACATCGAGCGCGGTGAACTGCGTCCCGGCCGGCGCAATAGTTTGCACCGACCCCGACGCCGCCGACTTCGCGAGACACGCGATCATGCCGCCGTAGATGTTGCCGGCCGGGTTCATGAGCCAACCACTCGCCGGCAATGCGAACACAACGCGTCCTTCCATGGCTTCGACCGGCCGCAAGCCGGTCAGCACGTCGATCGGCGGCGGCGGCAATTCGTTCCGGATGGACGCCTGCAAGATCTCGAGCCCGCTCATGTCGCCGGGTAGTGCCGTCGTTTGCGATGGAACGGGCCTCAAATACGGGTCCGGCGTGTCTTCCACCACGACGTCCCGCTCGGACCTCGGCACATAGGGCACGTCGCTCGGCGGGAAGATGAAGCAGCGCGAGGTGCCGTGCGCAACGAGACGGCCTTCGCCGTCGGTGACGAACACTTCGGAGAGCGCGTTTCGTTCATCTGCATGAATGAGGCGGCCTTGCGCAAGCAGGTTGCCGCCGCCCCGCGGCGGCTCTCCGAGAAACGTCATCGACAGCTCGGCGGTCGTCAGCGTCGTCTTCGGCGGAAGCGTGGTGATAATCGCCGATCCGAGCGGTGCATCGGCGAGGAACGCGAGCATTCCCGCGTGCAGGAATCCTTTCGGACCGAGCAGCCAGTCCGACGCAGGCATCGCATACGTTGCCGATCCTGCCCCTACGGACGTGAGCCGAAGGCCGGTTAGGCGGGAGATCGGCGGCGCAGCGGCGTCCGACATGAAGATCCGAAGCTGCTCAAGGCCCGGAAGCAACAAGACCGACGGGTCGGCGGCGGCACCGCGAACCGGCTCCTGCCACGGCTCCAGCGCAGCGACGTCGGCTTGCATCTCCCTCCCCCATCCCGGGTAATCGGCCCCGCGACGTTATCAACCGTACGAATGGCGCGACGGAACTTCAAGTGCCAAACGTGGTGCCGCTGAGTAATCGCCGGCGATAGCTAATCAACGCCACGAACGCGGATCCGGAAAGATGAGGAGCGGGCCGGTAGGCCCGCTCCTCGATTGAAAACAGAGTGACTAGAAGTCGCCCATCCCGCCGTGGTCGCCGCCGGGCATCGCCGGCGGTGCCTTCTCCGGCTTCTCCGTGACGACCGCTTCGGTCGTGAGGAACAGGGCTGCGATCGACGCGGCGTTCTGCAGCGCCGAGCGCGTGACCTTCGCCGGGTCGATGACGCCGGCCTTGAACATGTCGACGTAGTCGCCGGTGTCTGCGTTCAGACCCCAGCCGCTGTCGAGCGAGCGGATCTTCTCGACGATGACGCCGCCTTCCAGACCCGCGTTGAGTGCGATCTGCTTGACGGGCTCTTCGAGACCGCGACGCACGATGCGCGCGCCGGTTGCCTCGTCGCCTTCGAGGTCGAGCTTGTCGAGGGCGCTCTGCGCCTGCAGCAGCGTGACGCCACCGCCTGCGACGATGCCCTCTTCCACCGCTGCCTTGGTCGCGGAAACCGCGTCCTCGATGCGGTGCTTCTTTTCCTTCAGCTCGACTTCCGTCGCCGCGCCGACCTTGATGACCGCTACGCCGCCGGACAGCTTCGCCAGACGCTCCTGCAGCTTCTCCCGGTCATAGTCCGAGTCGGTCTTCTCGATCTCGGCCTTGATCTGGTTGATGCGGCCTTTGATCTGCTCCTTGTCGCCCTTCCCGCTGATGACCTGGCCGTTGGTCAGGATCGCGATGTCCTGCAACATGGCCTTGCGGCGATCGCCGAAGCCCGGCGCCTTGACGGCGAGCGAGCGGAACGTGCCGCGGATCTTGTTGACGACGAGCGTCGCGAGCGCCTCGCCCTCGACGTCCTCAGACACGATGACGAGACCCTTGCCGGACTGCATGACCTTCTCGAGAATCGGCAGCAAGTCCTTCACGGCCGAAATCTTCGAGTTGGCGATCAGGATGTACGGGTCCTCGAGCACGGCTTCCATGCGCTCGGGGTCCGAGACGAAGTACGGCGAGATGTAGCCCTTGTCGAAGCGCATGCCTTCGACGAGCTCGAGCTCGAGACCGAACGTCTGCGACTCTTCGACCGTGATGACGCCGTCCTTGCCGACCTTGTCCATGGCCTCGGCGATCATCGAGCCGATCTCCGGGTCGTTGTTCGCCGAGATCGATGCAACGTGCGCGATCTCGTCCTTGTCCTCGATCTCCTTGGCGACGTTCTTGATCGCCTCGACGACCGCGTCCACGCCCTTCTCGATACCGCGCTTCAGGCCCATCGGGTTCGCGCCGGCTGCGACGTTCCGCAGACCTTCGTGCACCATCGCCTGAGCAAGGACCGTCGCCGTCGTCGTACCGTCACCGGCAACGTCGTTCGTCTTCTTGGCGACTTCCTTGACGAGCTCGGCGCCGATCTTCTCGAACGGGTCCTCGAGCTCGATCTCCTTGGCGATCGACACACCGTCGTTGGTGATGGTCGGTGCGCCCCACTTCTTCTCGATGACCACGTTGCGGCCCTTGGGCCCCAGTGTGATCTTGACGGCGTTCGCGAGCTGGTCCATGCCCCGCTCGAGAGCCCGCCGTGCCTCCTCGTCGAAGGCAATCAACTTGGCTGCCATTCACATCCCTCCCTTTGAGGTCTCGCTTCTGGTTGGCTTGGTAGCCGTTAGCACTCCCACCCTGCGAGTGCCTAGCACTCTCCATGCCTGAGTGCTAACCCATTATGAAGCCCCTCGTCAAGGGCGCGCAAGTTCGTGGCCGGCCTATCGGGCAAAAAGGCGGCAGGGTCTATCCGGAGGCCCGGGAGCTGGCCGTAGGTCAAGAGGAGTGGAGATCTCGTTTCCGGACGCGGTCCCTTCGCGGATCCGACAGAATCTCGATGACCAGCGCCGGCGTTCCCTGAATATTCTTGTCCGTAGCGATCTGCGCCTGCTCGTCGGCAACGAAGATGAGATGGCTCGACGACATTGTCCTCGGCAAAGACGACATCCAGGGAGGCGTAGAAAATCTCGCCTCCTCCAACCGCCGCAAGATGGTTCGCGAAATCCTGAAAAAATCTCGAAGACACGCGCTGATGATGGGCGGGGGCCGCGCCTAATGGCCACGCGCGCATCGACGATGGACGCGGACGCTGCGGGAAGACCTCGGCGATTTGCGGGAGTTCCGCCGCGTCATCGGGACCCTGGCCCGAAAGGCCTGAAGGGAGAACCGGGCCAAAACCGCCGGCAAGGCGGGGTGGCGTTTTGTGGGGTCAGCGTGTACTGTGTCCGTGGGTTCGAGGTTCTGCGAAAGAGATGACCGCGGATTGAGTCCGCGGTCGTTTTGCTTGTAGGGTCCGGATCAAAAGCTGCGCACAGGCGCGCGGCAGAGTACGCCGCGAAGCGGCGCGAAGGAGGAACACCAGTTGGAAGGTACCGTGAAGTGGTTCAGCGACGAGAAGGGCTTCGGCTTCATCTCTCGTGAAGGTGGGGACGACGTCTTCGTTCACCACACGGCAATTCAGACCGAAGGATTTCGCACGCTGGCCGAGGGTCAGCGCGTCGAGTTCGACGTTACACAGGGGCAGAAGGGCGCGCAGGCCGCGAACGTCCGTCCCATCAAGTAACAACCTGAGCTGCTAATAAAACGAAGGGCCTCCACATGGGGGCCCTTCAGCTTTCTAGGACATCTAAGCTTCGAGCGATGCAGCGCGTCCGATCGACAAGATCGGCTGCAGCTCGTGCTGACGTTCCACGAGATCGGCGAGCGTCGTGTGCGTGAACACATCACGCACGGCCGCCTCGACGCGCGACCACAGCTCCTGCAGGCCACAGGCGTGGTCCTTCGGGCACGTGGCTTCATCGTGGGGATCGAGACAAAACATCGCCGACAGCGGGCCTTCGAGAACCTCGATCACTTCTGCGAGCGATACGTCTTGGGGATCCCGGGCAAGCGCACAGCCGCCGCCGGCGCCGCGGAACGAGTCGACGAGGCCAGCCTTGTGCAGCGCCGCCAATTGGTGCTCGAGAAACCGCAAGGGAATGTTTTGGTTGCGCGCAATCTCGCGCGCAGGGACCGGTCCTTCCCCGCGCCGGCGGCCGAGCTCCATGAGAGCCCGCAGACCGTATTCGGTGCGAAGGGAAAATCGAAGCATTCAGCTCACCCGGAAGGCGTGTCTACCAGGGAAAATGGTACTCGCAGCGCGTGCTGCGGTCAACGTTCAACCGCCGGCGACGGCCGGGATGATCGAAACTTGCGAGCCTTCGGTGACCGGCGTCTCGAGGCCCTTGAGGAATCGGATGTCCTCGTCGCCGACGTAGATGTTGACGAACCGGCGGATCGCGCCGGATTCGTCGCGGAGCCTGTCTCCCATCCCGGGGAACTGCTTTTCGAGATCAGCGATCACTTCTCCGACCGTGACGCCGGCCGCTTGGACTTCAGAAACGCCTTTCGTCACCGATCGCAGCGGCGTAGGGATGCGCACGGAAATGCTCACGGCTTCACTCCCATCTCGGCGGCTTTCGCTTCGAACTCACTCGTCTTCGGCTTGATCGTAAACGTCGGGCCCGAGCCCGCGCTCACGGCCTCGATCGTCTTCAGACCGTCGCCGGTGATGAGCGCGACCGTCTTTTCCTCCGGACGAACAACGCCGGCTTGTGCGAGCTTCTTCAGTACCGCGATGACGACGCCGCCCGCGGTCTCCGCAAAAATCCCCTCCGTGCGCGCGAGCAGCCGAATGCCTTCGACGATCTCCTCGTCGCTCACGTCTTCCATCGATCCGCCCGTTTCGCGAACTGCTTTCACCGCGTAGTACCCGTCGGCGGGATTTCCGATCGCGAGCGACTTCGCGATGCCCGCGGGCTTGACGGGGCGGATCGCATCGACCCCTGCCTTGAATGCGGTTGCGACGGGAGCGCAACCCGTTGCCTGCGCGCCGCTGATCCGCGTCGGATGCTTCTCGATGAGTCCGACACGCGTAAATTCATCGAGGCCGCGTTTGATCTTCGTCAGCAACGAGCCGCTGGCGATCGGGGCAATGACGTGGTCTGGCGCTTGCCATCCAAGCTGCTCCGCTATCTCAAACGCGAGCGTCTTCGAGCCCTCCGCGTAATACGGCCGCACGTTGACGTTGACGAACGCCCAGTCGTAGGTGCCGGCGAGCTCGGCGCACAACCGGTTGACCTCGTCGTAGTTTCCTTCGACGGCGACGAGCGTCTGACCGTAGATCGCGGTCATGACGATCTTTCCGACCTCGAGGTCGGCCGGAACAAAAATGAACGCGCGCATGCCGGCGGCGGCGGCGTGGGCAGCCGTCGCGTTCGCGAGATTGCCGGTGGACGCGCAGCCGACCGTATCGAAGCCGAACTCGCGGGCCATCGTGAGCGCCACCGACACGACACGGTCCTTGAACGAGTGCGTCGGGTTCGCCGTGTCGTTCTTCAGCCAGAGGTCGCTGAGACCGAGCTCGGCGCCGAGGCGCGGCGCCGGGACGAGCGGCGTGAGGCCGGCGCCGAGGTCGACGCGTTTCTCTCCGCCGGGCAGCAAGTCCGAATACCGCCAAATCGACCGAGGTCCCGCTTCGATGCGCGCGCGGCTGATCGACTTCGCGATCTCGTCGTAATCGAAGACGACTTCGAGCGGCGCGAAGCAGAACTCACACACGTGCAGCGGCTCGACCGGGTATTCCCGGCCGCACTCGCGGCAGCGCAATGCCTCGATTCGACCCACGGTGGCTCAAGGATAGGGGAAACGCAGGCGGGGAGCATCTTGGTTTCGCCCGATCCCGCCTGGGCTACGATGACGCCCGTGGCCGACATCGATCTCCGCTTGGTATCTCACAACGAATCGCGCATCGCAGAGACCCGTGCTCGCATCGTCTACACCGACCTCGACGGGACGATGCTCGGACGCGGCGGCGCCTTCAACCGGACGCCGGACGGCGAGCCGACGCTCGAGCCGATGCAGTCGCTGCTTGCCGTTCAATCCGCCGGCATCGACGTGGTGCCGTGTTCCGGCCGTGCCGCGCGCGGCCTGATGGGAGACGGCCGCATCCTCGGCATGCCGACGGTCATCGCCGAAATGGGCGGCATCATCTCCTACGAGTTCGGCACCGACGTCGTGCAAAACTACGGCGCATATCCCGGCGATGATCCGATGCCGATGCGGTTCATGGAATCGTGCGGCGCGGTGAAGCTGCTGCTCGACCGGTTCGAAGGATTCCTCGAGCACCACACGCCCTGGGCGGCACACCGTGAAGTGACGCAGCTTTTCCGCGGGCGTGTAGACACCGTCGCGGCGAACGCAGCATTAGAGGAAGCCGGGCACGGCTGGCTCGACCTCGTCGACAACGGCCAGCTGTTCTCTCGGTATCTCAATCTCAATGCGGGCGAGGCGCATGCGTATCACCTCGTGCCGCGCGGCGTTTCCAAAGGCACGGCGATCGCGCTCGACCAGACAAGGCGAGAAGTGCAGCCCGGCGAATGCGTTGCGATCGGCGATGCCGTCGCAGACCTCGAAATCGCCGGCGAGGTTGCAGTGCTGATCCTCGTCCGCGACGCCGTCGAACGTGACACGACACTCGCGGCCAAAGCGCTTGCTATGGACAACATCCTGATAACCGACCGTCCGGGAAACCTCGGGTGGGCGGACGCCATCGCGCTGCTCGCCTAAGACGTATCGACGCTCTGCACGGGTCCGGGCAGGGCCGAGACGAATCGCCCACGATGACCCCATACGTATGCGGCAATGATTTTCGTCACGGCAACGCCGGGTACGACGATGAGCATGCCGCCGATTCCGGCGAGCGTTCCGCCGGCGAGTAACGCGAGCATAACGGTAATGGGATGCAAGCGCACAGTTCGTCCCATGACGTTCGGGCTTATCACGTGATTGTCGATCTGCTGCACGGCGAGAAGAACGAGCATCGACTGCCACGCCTTATTCGGATCGCCCGACAGCAAGCCGATGAGGACTGCCGGCACAGCGCCGATGAAAGGCCCGATGAGCGGAACCAAGTTGAAGATGCCCGCGATCATCCCGACGAGAACGGCGAACGGAAGCCGGATGAGCGCCAGCCCGAGCGCGGACGCAGCTCCGACGAACACGGCGACGAGAAATTGACCCCGGAAGAAACCTCCGAGGGCCGCCCCGATCTGCTTCCCGAGATCGAGCACTTCATCTTGGCGATCCGCGGGTAATGCGTTGATCAGTGCGCGCCGTATCTTCGGCAAGTCGACGAGAATGTAAAACGAAATCACCATCGCGAGGAGAAACGCGACGAACACGCGAAGCACGCTCGCGCCGAAAGCACGCACGTGGCCGAGAAAGTTCACGACGGCGCTTCGGTGCGACTCGATGAACGTCACGACTTCGTCGCTGGACAAGCGGATTCTGATCGACGACCCTCGCTTTCCGAGCATCCTGTTTATGTTCCGAGCGCCCCGTTCGACGTAGGCCGGCAACTTGTCGAGCAGACCCGACACCTGATGCGCGACGAGCGGAACTATGTTGATGAGCACAACCGTCGACACCGCCACAAACGCGAGATACACGACCAGCGTTGCCCACACGCGGCGCAACGGCGTCCGTCGCACGAGCCTGTTCACGAGCGGGTTGAGCAAGAACACCACGATGAAGGCGAGCGCCAAAGGTGGAAAGATCGATCGGATGGGGTAGATGACGAAGCGGAATAGAAAAGCGAGGAGAACCATGATGCCGATGATCGACCACGAAAGAACACCCACCCGGCGGAGACGGCCGCCGAAGCTCTCGCTCTGATTCAAGATCGTCACGCGCCGATAATAGCCCCGTCGTCGGCGCGGGCGATACCGGAGACCGACGCGCACCGGAGTAGAATCCGCGACATGCCAGAGACCGGACCACTTCACGTTCCAACCGCTGCAAAATCAATCGGCGATTACGCGGCAGTCGTCGGCCGCGACATCATCGCCGAGCTCCGCGAGAAGGCCGAGAAGTTCAAGGGCGCGCGCGTCCTCAACGTGAACTCAACCGCATACGGCGGCGGTGTCGCCGAGCTTCTGTACACGCTTGTTCCGCTGATGCGCGACCTCGGAATCGAGGCCGAATGGCGCTTGATGGCCGGGCATGACGCCTTCTTCCACGTCACGAAAGCGATGCACAACGCGTTGCAAGGCGCCCCGGTGCCGTGGACGAAAGAGATGGAAGCCACGTACCAGCAAGTGACAGAGGAAAACGCTGAAGCGTTTCCCACCGACTACGATTTCGTCATCATTCACGACTCGCAGCCGGCCGGGATCTTGGGCCAAATCATCGAAAACCGCGGCAAGCCGTCGGGGAAATGGATCTGGCGGTGCCACATCGACCTTACGGAAACATTCGAGCCGGTATGGGATTTCGTGAAACCGATGGTCGACACATTCGACGCGGCTATCTTCACGTTGGAAGATTTCGTCAAGCCCGGACTCGAGGTATCGCGCGTGGCGCTGATCCCGCCCTCAATCGATCCCCTGTCGGTCAAGAACATTCCCATGGATCCCTTTATGGTCGAGGAGGTTCTTCGCAGATACGGCATCGACATGGCGCGGCCGCTCATCGTTCAAGTCTCGCGGTTCGATCCGTGGAAGGATCCCATGGGTGTCATCGACGCGTACCGCATCGTCCGCGAAAAGATTCCCGGCGTTCAGCTCGCTCTCATTGCGTCGATGGCGCACGACGATCCCGAAGGCTGGGAGGTGTACACGAAGGTCGACGAATATCGGGAAGGCGACGAAGACATCCGTCTCCTTTCCAACTTGCAGGACGTCGGCGGGCTCGCCGTGAACGCTTTCCAGCGCGCGGCGGACGTTGTCATACAGAAATCGTTGCGCGAAGGTTTCGGGCTCGTCGTCGCGGAAGCGATGTGGAAACGGAAGCCGGTCGTCGGTGGGAACGCCGGCGGGATCCGGCTCCAAATCCTCGACGGGCAAACCGGCTTCCTCGTGAACTCCGTCGACGAGTGCGCCGAGCGCGTCATCCATCTCCTCGAAGATCCAGAAGCCGCACGCGTCATGAGCACGTGGGCACACGAGCACGTCAAGGAGAATTTTCTTTCCACTCGCCACTTAATGGATTACTTCGACCTCTTCTACAAGCTCTGCCTCTGATGTCGGCTCAATTGGTCGTCGCCTCGAACCGGGGGCCGTTGTCGTACGAGGAAGCACCCGATGGATCGCTCACGGCCCGCCGCGGCGCAGGCGGGCTGGTAAGCGCGCTCGGGGGCGCGTTGCACGATCGCGCGGACGCGTTGTGGATCGCCGCCGCGCTCACGCCCGACGACCGCCGCGCAGCCGAGGAAAACGAAGGTGGCATCATGGAGGCGGCCGGATATCGCGTTCGACTCCTCGACATCCCCGAGCTCGAATACGACATGTACTACAACGTCATGTCCAACAGGTTTCTTTGGTTCATTTGCCACTACCTCTGGGATCCCGCACACACGCCGTCAATCGGTGAAGAAGAGCGTCAGTCATGGCACGCGTACGAGGAAGTCAATCGCCGTTTCGCGACGGCAATTTGCGATAACACCGCCGAAGGCGTCGCTGTGATGATCCAGGATTATCATCTCGGGCTCGCCCCTGCGATGATCCGCACGCAGCGTCCGGATCTCCGCGTCGGCATTTTTTGGCACATCCCGTTCCCCGACGCGGACTACTTACGCTTGATGCCCGACCGCTGGAGCCGGCGGCTGCTCGAAGGAATGCTCGGCGCGGATTTGATCGGCTTCCATACGACGCGCTGGGCCGGAAACTTCATTCGTGCTGTGGTCGACGTGCTGGAGGAGCAGACCACTCGCCGCCTGGTTTCACATCAAGGTCGCCGCGTCCGCGTCGGGCACTACCCCGTCGGGGTCGACGTGAAATCGCTGACGGCAGGCGCGGATCCCGAAGACGTTCGCCGCCAGAAAGCGTCGATCACCGATTGGCTCGGCGGACGCAAGCTGATCCTGCGCGTCGACCGGACCGAGCTCTCGAAGAACATCGTCCGCGGGCTTCGCGCATACGAACGCGTACTCGAGAAGCGACCCGACTTGCACGGGAAGGTTTCGCACCTCGCATTGCTGACGCCGTCCCGAAGCCATGTTCCTGAATACCGTGACTACTTGGCCGAGTGCAAGGAGACCGGACGGGAGATCGCGAAGCGTTTCCAGACGGATTCGTGGGAGCCTTTACGGGTTGAGGTGGCCGACGACTTTCCTCGCACGCTGGCGGCCTACGAGCTGTACGACGTGCTCGTCGTGAACCCCGTCTTCGACGGTATGAATCTCGTCGCGCGCGAGGGCCCGGTGCTGAACCGCAACCAAGGGATACTCGTGCTCAGCCGGAACGCCGGTGCGTGGAGTGAGCTGAGCCCGGCGGCACTCGGCGTGAACCCATTCGACGTGGACGGGACGGCCGAAGCGATCGAGGCGGCGATCGACCTCCCGGAGGCAGAGCGAGCGTGGATGTCCAAGGGCGTAGCGCGACTCGCACGCGGGCGGGCGCCGGCACGCTGGCTCGAACGCCAATTGCGCGATCTGCCTTCGTAGTTCCCGGTTCCACCTCTCCGTGCTCTCTGCGCCCTAGGATTCCTCGGGAATACCTCCCAAGGAGTCCTGATGCCGCCGGCGAAGCCTGCAGCGAAGTCAACGAAGGCAAAAACGACCGTCGTCGTGGAAAAGCCGCACGGGATTCCGTACCGCGCGATCTTCACCGCGGTGTGGATCGCGATCCTGAGCGGCGCTTTTGTTCTTCTCGTCGTCCAGTTGAAGACCGTCATATTTCATCTCGTTCTTGCCGTGTTTATCGCGCTCGTTCTCAACCCCGCCGTCACGCGCTTGCAGCGCTTCATGAAGCGAGGAAAGGCGATCGCACTCGTCATCGTCGGTGTATCACTCGGAGCGGCCGGTATCGGGACGGCAATTGCCGCCCCGCTCGCCTCCCAAGCCGTCAACATCGCTCAGAACGCGCCGGAATACATCCGGGAGGCGTCCACCGGACAAGGACCGCTCGCGAACGTTGCCCGCCGCTTCCACCTCGAAAATCAGCTGGAGAAATCCGCTCCGACGATTTCGAAGCGGTTGTCGCGGTTGTCGACGCAAGTGATCGGCGTGGGCCGCCGTATCGCATCCGGTGCCTTCACGGCGGCGATCGTTCTCATCCTCGCGATCTTCATGCTCGTCGAAGGCCCGAAGCTCGTCGGCGATTTCGTCGCCGCGCTGCCGGAGGATCGTCGCGACGCTGCGCGGCGCATCGGGCATTCGACGACGCGCGTCGTGAGCGGGTACACCCTCGGAGTCCTTTTCATGGCGACCTTGAACGGGCTCGTTGCTGCGATCGCGCTCGGTGCGACGGGGACGCCGTTCGTCATTCCGCTTGCGGTCTGGGCGGCCGTCGTGGACATCTTGCCGATCGTCGGTGGCCTCTTCGCGATCGTTCCGGCAGCTCTGTTCGCGTTCGGACATTCGTTAACGGCCGGCATCATCGTGGTCGTGGCAATGCTCGTGTACCAACAAGTCAAAAACCATGTCCTGTATCCGGTACTGGTCGGACGGGCGGTAAATCTCAATTCACTTCTCGTGTTGATCGCGGTACTGGTCGGCGCAGATCTCGGACACGTCGCCGGCGCCATCCTCGCGATTCCGATCGTCGGGACGTTGCAGACGGTCGTCGTCGAAGCCGCGCGGATTCGCTCCGGTGGGAGCGTCGCCGGGGAACCTGAAGCCGCGCCGCGCGAAAAGGGGCACGGGTTGTTCGACCGGCTGTCCGCTCGGATCGCCCGGCGTAAAGGCGTCTAAAGCTTTTTCAGCAGCGCGACGAGCTCATTGGGGCTACCGACGACGAGGTCGGCGCGTTCGATCAACGCAGCCGGTGATTCGTCGCTGGCCACCGCGACTCGAACCGCCACGTCGAGCGTTGTGATCGCATCGAACGCAGGAATGTCGCCGGCATCGTCGCCGGCGACGAGGGCACCTCGCAGCCGCAACTCTTCGACGATGCGGGCGACGGCGTGCCCTTTGTCACCTCCCAAAGGCGGCCGGAGCTCTAGTATTCGCCTGCCGGGAAGCAGTCGGAGCTTGTGAGACGTACTGATCCGCTCCACAATCGGGCGAGCAATCCGCTCGGCCTCGTCTGGGTTCGGCGCTCGTCGCATGTGTACGGCAAGCGCGAGACCTTTGTGCTCGACGATCACGCCGCGTAGGCCTCGCAATGCAACTTTGACCTCACGTGCTGCATTTTCGATGTCGTCACGCACCCCCTCGGCTTCGGGAAGCACGCGAACACGGCCGTCGACGATCTCTTCCAGCCCGTGAAGGCCGACGAGCCGGACGCCTTCCGCGCGGACCCTGCTCGCGAGGTCCCGCACGGCCCGGCCGGACACAAGCGTGACGACGGAGAACTTCTTCGTGAGCCGGGCCAGAACGCCGGACGCTCCGGTGGCGAGCTTCGCGTCGTCCGGATCCGGGACGATATCGGAGAGGCAACCGTCGAAATCGCAGAAAATTCCGGCTTCATCCGCGCGCGTGGAAAGACCGGCGAGATCCGCCAATTCAGCCGCCGCGACGCATGACGACGGCCTCGTATATCCGTTCGTATCCGTCGGCCATGACGGCCGGAGAAAAACGCTTTTCTGCTTCGTTACGGCACGCCGCCGGATCGATCTCGTCCAAGCGCTGCAACGCCGCCGGCATGTCTTCGCTCTTTTCGACGATAAAACCCGTCACGCCGTCCCGGACGACTTCCGGGACGGCACCCTGTCTCGTCGCGATGACCGGCGTGCCGCTGGCCATTGCCTCGACCATCACGAGCCCGAACGGCTCCGGCCAGCGAATTGGAAAGAGCATGGCTCGTGCTCCGGCCATGAGCTCGCGCTTGCGCTCGTCGGGAACTTCCCCTTCGAATCGGATCTGCTGACCGTCCACGTACGGCAGGATCTCCCGATCGAAGTACGCGGTGTCGTCACCGGGGTCGACCTTACCAGCGAGCACGAGCGGCATCCCTGCTCGCTGCGCCACTTCGATCGCGACGTCCTGGCCCTTGGGGCGCGACACCCGGCCGAGACACAGCAGATAATCCTGCTTCGCCTTTGCGAACGTGAAGGCGTCGGCGTCGACGGAATTCGGAACGATCGCTCGGACGGGCAGCTCGGGCATCCCGGCGCGCTGCGTCTCACTGATCGCAACAAACGTCGCTGCGTGGGCCACTTGACGATAAAGGTTGCGCATTTCTTCGGTGAAGGCACCGTGCAATGTGTGTACGAGAGGAACGGGAAGTAGCGGCGCGGCGGCCAGCATGATGCACGCCGAATGATCGTGTACGACGTCGAACGCGCGGTCGGTTCCCGCACGTTCCTGAATGACGCGAACAACTTCAGCCGCGTGCCGCGCGTCGGCAACGTTTTCGTGCATGCGGCTCGTCGGGGGATCGTCGAAGACCGAGATCAGCTCCGCCTTCGTTTGCGAGCCGCCGCTGGCAAAAAGGGTTACGTCGTGAGCGCGTCGGACCAATTCCTCGACGAGAAGAGACACCACCCACTCGATTCCGCCGTAGCCGGCGGGAGGGACGGAGATCCACGGCGGAGCCACGACTGCGATGCGCACCTGATGAATCTTACGGATAGTCCTTGCCGATCACCATCGTCAGCATCACATTGGAGGGCGCAGTCGATGTCGCCGGCTTGATTTGGGTGAAGGCCGGGAACTGCTCGTGCATCGCTTCCGCCTCCGCCTCGAACGCCGGCTGGTAGTAAATCGTGCTGACGTTCGTCGTCGCGGCGTTGTCCACCGTTTTCACCTTGTAACCGATTTTCCGAGCCTTGTTCGCCGTGGTGGCGGCCAGCCCGGTCCGCCCCGTTCCGTTCAACACCGCGACGGTGACCTGTGACGGCGCGCGCACCGTGGGGGTCGGGCTCGGTACGACCGCGAGCGTCGGGCTCGGCGTCGGTGAATGGAATATGGCCCTCGGAGACGTGGCCACCGCGACGGGAGGCTTCGGCGGCTTCTCGCTACGACCGCCGAACGCAACGACGGTTAGAACGACGACGAGAACGATCGCCCCGAGGACGCCACCGCCCGCTCTCGCGATCGAAAAGTAGAACGAAAAAGGAGACTTGGGAGCGTGCCTTCCCGCCATGGGCTATTCAGGCATGCCGAGCCGGCGTGCCGCTCGCATGCGCTGACGTGATGCGCGAAGCCGTCGCAATCGCCGGATCAGCATCGGGTCCTCGTTCATTGCGTGTGGCGACTCGAGCAGATCGTTCAAGATTTGGTAGTAGCGAGTGGCGGAGATCCCGAAGCGCTCGCGCACCTCACGGTCCTTGGCGCCGACATGCTTGAACCACTCGCGTTCGAACGCAAGGATCTCACGCTCCCGCTCGGTCAGGCTCATATCGATTCCCGATTGTAGCCAGCCGGGCTGCGGACGGCCGGAAGGCGGGAAATGGGTATTTCAGGGGTAGAGGCCGCGGACCCGGTGCGCGTCGGCGACCCTGCCGATTCCGATGGCGAGCGCGGCCAAGCGCAGCCGCACCTGATGCTCTTCGGCGAGACTTCGGACGTTTTCGTATGCCTTCTGCATAACGTCGCGCATGCGCGCGTTGACTTCGTCCTCGGTCCAGAAATAGGCCTGGATGTCCTGAACCCACTCGAAGTACGACACCGTCACGCCCCCGGCGTTCGCGAGGATGTCGGGCACAACCGGGATCCCTCGCGAATCGAGGATGTGGTCTGCCGCCGGCGTGGTCGGTCCGTTGGCGGCCTCGACGACGAGCTTCGCTTTGACGCGGTCGGCGTTCGCTTCGGTGATTTGGTCTTCCAGTGCGGCGGGCACCAGCACGTCGCAATCGAGCTCAAGTAGCTCCTCGTTGCTGAGCGCGTCGGCACCCGGAAAGTCGGCGATCGTGTCGCGTCCCTCTTTGTAACGCATGAGCGCGGACGGATTGAGCCCGCGCGGGTTGTACACGCCACCTTTGTAATCGGAGACGGCGACGACGTTGAACCCGGCATCGTGGAAAAGTTGCGCGGCGAAGCCGCCGACCTTCCCGAATCCCTGAATCGCAACGCGAAGCCCGTCCTGCTGCAAACCCATTTGCTTCAATGCGGAATTCGTCACCACGAGAACGCCGCGACTCGTCGCGCCGCCGCGCCCCATCGAGCCGCCGATCGCCAGCGGCTTCCCGGTCACGATGCCCGGCACCGAATAACCCTTGTTCACCGAGTAGGTGTCCATGATCCAGCCCATGATTCGCTCGTCGGTGTTGACGTCCGGGGCGGGGACGTCTTTCTCGGGTCCGATGAACGGAAGAATCTCGCTGGCGTATCGACGCGTCATGCGTTCGAGCTCACCGTCGGACAGGCGGCGAGGATCGACTTGCACACCGCCCTTCGCACCGCCGTACGGGATACCGACGACGGCAGTCTTCCACGTCATCCACATCGCGAGGGCTTTCACCTCGTCGAGATTCACGTCGGGGTGATAGCGAATGCCCCCCTTCGCAGGGCCGCGGGCGATCGAGTAGTGGACGCGGTAGCCGGTGAAGACCTCCATGTCTCCGTCGTCCATTCGCACGGGAATCGCGACTTGCAAGATGCGTTTTGGGCTGCGGAAGACTTCGAGCAACGCCGGCTCGAGCTTCATGAAAGCCGCTGCTTCCTCGAGCTGGTCGAGAGCCGAAAGCCACGCGTTACTCACGACGCCAGTCTAGCGAAGAGCCGCCGATTTGCCGGATTTCGCGGCGACGTTTTGCCTCAGCGGGACGGTATATTCGATCGATGACCAAGCTGCATCCAAAGGCAAGCGGAGACCACACGACGGCAATCGTGCTCGCGCGTCTCGTCGAGCTGTCGACAGCGTCCTGTTGCCGTTTGGTGAAAATGTTCGCTACGACCTGGTCGCCGAGGATGGAGACCGGTTCCTGCGAATTCAGTGCAAGACGGGACGGCTCCGGGACGGAACGATCCGCTTCCCGGCTTGCAGCAGTACCTACCATCACCCGAACCGCGAGCCGACAGCGGAGGCCATCGCGCCTACAAAGGAGAAGCCGATCTGTTCGGTGTGTACAGTCCGGATAATGGCGGCGTTAACCTTGTCCCCGTCGATGCGGTCGGCAACAGGCTCGGATCACTCAGGGTCGACCCAACCCGCAACAATCAAAGTGAGAAGATCCGGTGGGCACGTGACTACGAAGCCTCACAAAAGTGGTCGCGTGCGGGCCGGCCGAGCACCCTGTTTGAGCCGGTGTGCGGGTACTCTATAGCCGTACTTTCGCCGGGGTAGCTCAGTCGGCAGAGCTTTCGCCTTGTAAGCGAAGGGTCAGGGGTTCGAATCCCCTCCCCGGCTCAACCCTATTTGTTACGCGGTCAATCGGCCTTCTTCGCGAAGCTTGGCGAGCGCGGCGCGTTCGATCTGGCGCACGCGCTCGCGCGACAAGTTCATCTCTTCACCGATCTCTTGCAATGATTTCGGCGAACCGTTCTTCAATCCGAAGCGCAGCTCGATGACACGCCGCTCCCGGCCGTCCAAGCTTTCCTCAATCGCAAGCTCGATGTCGTCGCGCAACAACGCCTCTTCGACAGCATCGTAGGGAGCGTCGGCGGCGACGTCTTCGAGTAAGTCGACGAGCTCAGTTTCGTCGTCGCCAATGCGGTGTTGTAGCGACATGGGTGATGCGACATCCCCGAGCTCGAGAAGCTCGGAGACGCGCGACGGCGACATCTTTGCACGCCTGGCGATCTGCGCCGTCGACGGGTCGTCGGCGAGCTCTTGCGCGAGCTGCGTCCGCGCTCGCTGCATCCGCCTGAACTCCCCTTCGACGTGCACAGGAAAGCGAATCGTGCGCGAGGTGTTCCCGATTCCCCGCTGGATCGACTGACGAATCCACCACGTCGCGTACGTCGAAAACTTGAATCCCTTGCGCCAATCGAACTTCTCAACCGCGCGAATCAGGCCGAAGCTTCCTTCTTGAATGAGATCCATTAACGGCAATCCCTGCCCCTGATAGTGCTTCGCAATGCTCACGACGAGCCGCAGGTTCGCGGCGATGAATCGCTGCCGCGCGTACTTACCGCGCTTGATCGCCCGGTGCAGCTCAGCACGCCTCTCGGCCGACGGGCTCTTGCTCTGTAGTTCGTCTTCGGCCTCATGACATCGCTCGATGTCGAGCGCAAGAGCGATCTCCTCGTCCTTGTCCAGCAACGGGATCTGACCGATGGACTCGAGGTACGCATGAAGAGAATTGACCTCATCGCGGTCGCGTGTGAATTCGCTCAGTCGTGCGTTCATCTCTGAAAGCCTTTCCGCTGCCCCCTCGCACAAAACCGCCGCGGAAAAACATGACGCGCGGGTAGGGGATAGAACAGAGGAATGAGATTCCCGGATCGCAGGGAAGCAGGGCGGTCCTTGGCCGGCAAGCTAACCGACCACGCAGGGCGAGAAGGTGTCATTGTGCTTGGGCTGCCTCGCGGTGGCGTGCCGGTTGCATATGAGGTCGCCGCCAAGCTCGGTGTCCCGCTCGACGTTTTCACGGTTCGAAAGCTCGGCGTTCCCGGCCACGAAGAGCTGGCGATGGGCGCAATCGCCCCCGGAGGAGTTCGCGTGCTGAACACCGAGGTCCTCGGCTACCAGAGGATCACCGACGACGTCATCGAGCGCGTCGCGGAGATTGAAACAGCCGAGCTCGCGCGCCGCGAGGCCCTCTACCGAAGCGGGAGAGCGCCGGTGGATGTCGACGGCAAAACAGTGATCGTCGTCGATGACGGATTGGCGACGGGGTCGACCATGCGCGCGGCGATCGGCGCCTTGCGGCAGATGAATGCCGCTCGCATCATCGTCGCGGTGCCGGTAGCGGCGAAACAGGTCTGCGAATCATTCGCGCATGTCGCCGACGAGATCGTCTGCGATCAAACGCCCGATCCCTTTTACGCGGTTGGGATGTTCTACGAAGACTTCTCGAGCACGAGCGACGAAGAGATACACGATCTCCTCGAGCGAGCGGGCGGCCGATCCTAGGCAGTCGCCTGTTGGCGCGTGGTGCGCCACTGCTCGACTTCGTACTGGATGCGTTCCTCAAAGGTCATCATCGCCGTTGCGGTCCCGCACCGGCATACCTTCTGACCCTCGTGCAGGGAGCGTCCGCACGAGTGGCATTCGTCGCCGCCTTTTTTCTTCCCAAACATGGCTGTCCCGTTCCGTGCGTCTACCCTCACCAAATACATCGAATGAGTACCGTGGGGAGTTACGGGACCCGGGTCCCTACTTCCGCGAGGACCGGCGGACAAAGGAAAAGAGGCCCAAAACGGGCCTCTTTTGAAAATATTGACAGACTAAACCGCCTCCAGCCGCCTTCGCTCCATGTGCGCTTCGACCTTGCGCTTAATGCGTTGCAACGCATTGTCGATCGACTTCACGTGGCGCTTCAGCGAAGCGGCAATCTCCTGATAGCTCTTGCCCTCGATGTAAAGAGATAGAACGTGGGCCTCGAGATCCGAGAGGATTTCGCCGAACGAGGTCTGCATCTGGCGAACTTCTTCGGAGGAAATCACCAGCTCGACGGGATCCGCGCTGGTGTGTGTAGCAAGAACATCAACGAGAACTCGATCTGGCTCTCCACCATCGTCTTGGGACAACGGACGGTTGAGCGATACGTACGAGTTCAGAGGAATGTGCTTTTGCCGCGTCGCCGTCTTGATAGCGGTAATGATCTGCCGCGTGATACACAGCTCCGCGAAAGCACGAAACGATGAGAGCTTGTCATCTTTGAAATCGCGGATCGCCTTGTAGAGGCCGATCATGCCTTCCTGAACAATGTCCTCTTTGTCTGCACCGACAAGGAAGTACGAACGCGCCTTGACGCGTGCGAAGTTCTTGTATCGGATGAGGAGATGCTCGAGAGCAGCTTCATCGCCGCCGCGGGCCCTGAGAACAAGTTCGTCGTCCGTCGCTTCAAGGAGTTCCTGAGGAACCATCCTCATTACTTCAGCGTCTAGCTGCACTGATATGCTCCCCCGCCGCTAGGAGAGGCCCGAGAAAATCCTCTGTCTGCCAGGATGCTGCGTGCGTGAACCTGCTTCGGTCCTGTCGTATTTCCTTGCTCGTTCTGCCCGAGCGCTGGGGCAAAGATATAGTCCGTTCGGACTAGCGGTCAAGGGAACGATTTAGCAAAACCTTACTAGCGTCCTCCTGAAAATTCAGAAGAATTGGACAATCCAGAACATCGGAGAAGGAAAACCCAGGAACTTCCTCGACGAGGCTTATGAGAAGCGTTTTCGCACGGCCTCGAAGAGCGCGATGGCGCCGGCCATCCCGGCGTTTAGCGACGACGTTCTGCCCATCATCGGGATCATGAGACGCGCGTCGGCGCGCTCCTTCACCAATCGGGACACACCGGGACCTTCCGCCCCAACGACGAGCGCGACAGGTTCCGCGAGCAAGGCATGATCGAACACCGTCTCCTTGGCATCGGGATCGAGAGCGACTATCCATACGCCTTCCTTCTTCAGCTCGCCGAGCGTCCGCTCGAGGTTGGTCACTTGTGCGACGAGGAGATGCGCCGTCGCACCGGCAGCCGCCTTCTCGACAACGGGCGTCACCGGCGCTGATCGACGCTTGGGCACAATGACCGCGTGCGCGCCGGCTGCTTCGGCGCTGCGTATCAAAGATCCCAAGTTATGCGGATCGGTGACGCCGTCGATCGCCAAGAAGAGAGGCACTTCTCCCTTTTCCAAGGCGAGCGCGAGGCCGTTTCGCCAATCCCCGTACTGAAATTCGCCGATTTCTGCGACGACGCCTTGGTGCACGATGCCCGGAACCTTCGCGTCGATCTTGGCGCGCGGGACGAAGTCGACCCGCAGGCCGGCGTCCCGCGCTGTCCTGACGAGCTCGCTCGTGCCGGACGCGCCTTGCGCGATCAGGAGGCGCCGGATCGGGCGGCCCGCCGTAATTGCCTCGCGGACGGGATTTCGTCCGGCCAGAAATGCCATTTTTACCGCTTGATGCGCCACCGAGGGCCGCCGGGGCGGTCTTCGACGACGACGCCGGCTTTCACGAGCCGTTCGCGAATGAGATCGGCGGTCTCGAAGTCCCGTGCTTCGCGCGCCCGCTCGCGCATCTCGAGCAGGCTCTCGACGAGCGACCCCACGATTTCGGCCCCGGATTCTTCCGCAGGCCATTGCGTCAGGGGATCCAGCCCTAAAACACCGGCCATTTTCGAGAACGTCGCGAGATGCGCGCGGAGTAGGCGCGGATCGCCGCCGGCCTCGACTTGCTCGACGAGAACGTTGCCGGCGTTCACGAGCTCGAACAGCACGGCAACGGCGCTCGGTGTGTTGAAGTCGTCTTCCAGCGCCGCGAAGAAATCGGCTTCGAAGGAAAGCGGCCGGCCGTCGTCTATCTCCGGCGCAGCGTCGAGTGCATCCGTCGCGTTGCGGGCAAATGTCGAAAACCGTTGCCACATCGCGCCCGCTTCATCGAGCCCGTCCGGCGAGAAATCGATCGGCGACCGGTAGTGCGCGGCAACAAGCAGCATACGAACCGCCGGCGCCGGATATTGCGCCAAGACATCGTCGAGAGAAACGAAGTTCTTCAGGGACTTGGACATCTTCTCTTCATTGATCGTCACGAAGCCGTTGTGCAACCAAAACCTGACGAACGGTGCGGTTGTAACGGCCTCGGACTGCGCACGTTCGTTTTCGTGGTGGGGAAAGATCAGATCTTGACCACCGCCGTGAACGTCGAAAGACTCGCCGAGGTACTTCATGCTCATCGCAGAGCATTCGAGATGCCATCCCGGGCGACCCGGACCCCACGGAGACGGCCAGGACGGCTCGCCCGGCTTCGCGCCCTTCCACAACGCGAAATCCATCGGATCGCGCTTGCGTGGATCGGGCTCCACACGCTCGCCCGCGCGCATGTCGTCGAGTGAGCGATTCGACAGCTCGCCGTATTTCCCGAACGAGCGCACGCTGAAGTACACGTCTCCGCCTTCGACCGGATACGCGGCGCCGGTGCCGATCAGCTGCTCGACGAGCGCGACCATCTCGATGATGTGTCCCGTCGCGCGGGGCGCGATGTCGGGTGGAAGCACGCCCACGCGTGCCATCGATGCCTGATAGGCGCGCGTGTACTCGTCGGCGACGGCAAACGGGCTGCGCCCTTCTTCGTTCGCGCGCGTGATGATCTTGTCGTCGACGTCGGTGATATTCATGACATACGTGACGTCGTAACCGAGCGCGCGAAACGTCCGGCGAATGACATCGAAGGCGACGGCCGCCCGAGCGTGACCGAGGTGCGGCAGGTCGTACACCGTGGGTCCGCAGACGTAAATCGACACTCTTCCTGCAGCGACCGGCTCGAACGGCTCTTTGCGCCGTGAGAAAGTGTTGTAGACGACCAGCCCCATAGTCTGCGGAACTCTACCAGGCGCTCGGGAAAGGCCCGGGTGATTTCAGCCGCGGATCGTGACGACTGCCATCGCAGCGATTCCTTCACCGCGGCCGGTGAACCCCATTCCGTCCGTCGTCGTCGCTTTGACCGAAACGACATCCGCGGCGATCCCGAGCGCCTCGGCGATCGCCTTTCGCATGTCCCCGCGAAGCTCGCTCAGTCTCGGTCGCTCACAGATAACGGTCGCATCCACCCATGCGACTTCGGCCGGCGCGACGCGCGTCGCGACGTCGCGAAGGAGCAAACTGCCCGGCGCGTTGACCCAACGGGGCCCGGCCGGGAAAAGGTCGCCGATATCCCCAAGCCCCGTCGCGCCGAGAACCGCGTCACAAATCGCATGCGCCACGACGTCTCCGTCCGAGTGGCCGCCGAGTCCACGATCGAAAGGAACTTCGATGCAGCCGAGCATCAAAGGGCGATCTTCCGCGAATGCGTGCGCGTCGAAGCCGGTGCCGGTGCGCACGTTCATGCGCGCGCTCTAACAATCGTTTCGGCAAGATCCAAGTCTTCCGCGGTCGTGATCTTGATATTCGTTTGCTCGCCGGGCACGACGACGGGATGCAGCCCCAGGCGCTCGACGAGCGCAGCATCATCGGTGGCTTCGAAAGCATCATCGGCCGCTCGGGCATGTGCCTCCCGCAAAAGAGACAGTCGAAATCCTTGCGGCGTTTGCGCTCGCCACAAATCATTGCGTGGGAGCGTGTCTTGGATGACGTCCTCGTGGACGCGCTTGATCGTGTCGTTCACGCGCAGAGCCGGCACGACGGCGTCGTATTCCTTCAACGTCGCAATGACCAGCTGTATCAGCGCGGCCGAGACGAGCGGTCGCGCCGCATCATGAACCAGAACGTGCGTCGTATCGGTGGGAATCGCCCCCAGCGCATTGGATACCGACTGCTGCCGCGTTTCCCCGCCGTCGACGCGAGTAACCGGAGTCGCAAAGCATTCGGTGATCTCGGTCGGGCCGGCAACGACGATTCCCTGTACGCCTTGCATGAGCGCCGACACACACCAGTCGATGATGGGGCGGCCCGCGAGCATGCGCTGCGCCTTCGGCATTCCTCCGCCGAGCCGCTCGCCGGTGCCGGCTGCGGGCACGACGGCCCAGACTTTCATGCCGAGTCGGTCTGCGCGTGCGTGGAAGCCTGCCGAGCGAACACCATCCGGCCACCAGAGGTTTGCAACACGCTCGTCACTGCTACACGCACCTCGCTGCCGAGAAACGCACGTCCACCTTCTACGACGACCATTGTGCCGTCATCAAGATAGCCGACGCCCTGCCCCGGCTCGCGCCCCTCCTTGATCAGCTGCACGGAGAGCTCCTCCCCGGCCAAGACGGGCGCACGAAGGGCTTCCGCAAGCGTGTTCAGCGATAGGACCTCAATACCTTGCATTTCCGCGATGCGCGCCATCGCGGTGTCGTTCGTCACGATCGCCGCGCCGCGCTCGCGAGCAAGAGCAATGACTTTCGCATCAACTTCGGAGTATTCGGGGAACGTGCGGTCACTCACAACGCGAAAATCGGCGAGACGCTCCCGGCCCATGGCGGACAGCGTCTCGAGCCCGCGCCGTCCACGTGCACGGCGGATTGGATCGCCGGCGTCCGCAATCGATTGCACCTCTTCGAGAACGAACGAAGGAACGATCATCGGCCCACGGAGAAAGCCTGACCGCACCGCGTCCAGCAACCGCGGATCGAGAATCGCGGAGGTATCCATCACTCGCAAGTCGCCGGCGCGCGTTCGCCACGACAATCCGAAAAGCTGCAACAGATCCTCGCGCTTCGTTATGCCGGCGCGAAAGCCCAGAAAGCCGGCGACGACGAGGGCGAAGGCGAGCAGCGACACCGCGACGATTCGGTTCGGCAAGAAGAGAACCGGCCAGAAGAACAAACCCGTGACGAAAAGCGTCGCAATGAGCCCGATGCCGCCGGCGACCATGTCGGCGCCGTCGATCTCGGCAAAGCGGCGCTCGACGCCGACGAAGATCCGCTCGAGGCGGCGTCCAAAGACCCCGCCGAGGACGTAGCCGATGGCGCTGCCGAGCACCGCGCCGAGTATGACGCGTCCTGAGTCGGCACTGACGCTTTGTGACTTCGCGTACCCGTAGCCGAGCGCGGTGAAGGCGAGTGTCACCACAAGCCGAACCAGCTCGACGAAAGCCGCCGAGCCCGCCCGGTTTGGTGGGTTCTGTGCTCGCATATGGGATCCCTGTATCTCCAATCGGCTGTTCTGGGCCTCAGATGAACCTTTTCGGACACCCGGAGTGGCCGCAAAACAAAAACGCGGCCCGGAGGGCCGCGTGATCAGAGGTCTTCGGCCGCTAGTCGAGAACCTCGTCGAGCATCGCTTCAGCTTTCTCTTCCTTGACGCCGACGGCGAATGTCAGCTCCGACACGAGAATCTGACGTGCCTTTGCGAGCATGCGCTTCTCACCCGCAGAAAGTCCCTTTTGCTTGTCGCGCAGGCTGAGATTGCGAACAACTTCGGCAACCTCGTAGATGTCGCCGGAGCGCAACTTTTCGACGTGGTTCTTGAAGCGACGGCTCCAGTTCGACGGCGAAGGTCCTTGCTTCTTCGATCGAAGAACTTTGAACACGCTTTCGACCTCGTCTTTACCAACAACGCCACGCAAACCGACTTGATCGGTTCCGTCGGTCGGTACCATGAGCGTGAGATCGCCGTACGACAAGCGAAGAACCCAATACTTCCGGGATTCGCCGTCCATCTCGCGTTCGAGGACGTCCTCGATCACCGCAGCACCGTGGTGCGGGTAAACGACCTTGTCGCCGACGCGAAAACCGGTTTTGCTCATATGGGATGTCAAAGAGTAGCGCATTTTGAGCACTTTTGCAAACGAACGCGCAGGTCGCAGGCCTAAAACGCGGCAAAGCCGCTAGAGATAGCGCTCCAAAATCGATGACTCCGCGAGACGCGTCAACCCGTCTTTGATAAGCGTCGCCCGCGCAGCACCGACGCCTTCTACGAGCATCAGCTCGTCTTGCGACGCAGTGAGCACTTTGGGC
>JAIVGO010000208.1 GCA_020201525.1 Actinomycetota bacterium
GGGCACCGCAGTACATAGCGGACGCCGCGCAAGTTACGGCGAGGCCCGTGTCTTCGGTGAAGGCGACCGTCTCGTCGCCACAGGATCCGCGACGTTCCTCGTGCTCGATCGCCCACATCCGAACCTGCCTTCCGGGAGTACTCAGGGCGACGCGTAGGCCGCTTTTCTCAGTGCTTCTTGTTGCCATGGCGGCGTACCGGGGCCGGGGCGGGGACCGGCTCGGACAGCGTTACCGAGCTGCCTCTACCGCCTGCGGCGTCTCCGCCGTGTAAGTCCACGGTCGCGAAGTCGACGACCGGCTGGTCGGCCAAAGCTGCGCGCATGAACCGAGTCCAGATCTCACACGGAAGGCTGCCGCCGAACACGTGCGGCAGCCCGTGGATGTTCGCGAGCGGCCGCGACACGGTCGGATAGCCGAGCCACACAGCGGTCGAGAGCTGCGGCGTGAATCCGACGAACCATGAGTCACGATAGTCGTCGGTCGTACCCGTCTTGCCCGCTGCCGGCCGGCCGAGTGCCAACGCGCTACGTCCCGTTCCACTCTCGATCACTTTTTCCAAGACGGCGGTTGCCTTCTCCGCTATCTCTCGTTCGAGCACTTGCTTTCCGATCGGCGCACGTGTCAGCACGACGCTGCGACGCACGTCTTCTACTTTCGCAATGGCGAACGGCTTCATCGACGCGCCGCCGTTGGCAAGTGTCCCGTACGCGGACGCCATCTCCATCGGCGATACTCCGATGGTGAGTGCGCCGAGCGCAATTGATGGATACGCGTCGAGGTGGCTCGTGATTCCCATACGCTCGGCGACTCCGACAACTTTTTTCGGACCGACTTCCACGGCGACTTGCGCATACACGGCGTTGACGGAGAATTCGGTGGCTTCGAGCAAGCTCATGTATCCGCCGTGGGACCCTTCATAGTTGTGCACGATCCACGACTCGCCGTTGCCGAGGTCGATCGTCCGCGGATCGGACCCATTGTAATTCTTGTAAACGGAGATCCCGTCTTCAAGAGCCGCAACGAGCGTGAACGGCTTGAATGCCGATCCCGGCTGCCTGCGTCCTTGCGCCGCAAGGTTGAAGCCGCGCGCATCGGTGCCTCCGGCCATGGCGCGAATGGCGCCCGTCGACGGCTCGATTGAAACGAGGGCGGCCGAGGGATCGCCTTTCTTGTTGAGCACGTTTCGTATCGCACGCTCGGCTTCGCGTTCGGCCGGCAGATCGAGCGTCGTGTAGATGCGCAGCCCTCCGTCGAAGAGGGTCCGCGTGCGCTGCTCCCGAGTTGATCCCAGCGCCGGGTCTGCAAGCAATTGCTGCTTCACGTATTCGACGAAAGAGCCCCCGGCGTCCGTCATCATCATGACGCCGTTCGACCGCATGGCCTTGCGTAGGCGAACCGGCTCACGCACGGCCGCCGTCCGCTCGCGAGCCGAGATGTAGCCGAGACGCTGCATCGCGTCGAGCACCCGGTTTCGGCGCGCGATCGCGGCCGTCCGCTGCACGCGCGGATCGAGCCGGACCGGGGATTTGATCAATCCGGCAAGCAGTGCCGCCTGCGCGAGGGAAAGCCGCGCCGGGCCGTGGCCGAAATATGTCTCGCTCGCCGCCTGGATGCCGTACGCTCCCTCCCCGAAATACACCGTGTTGAGGTACTGCTCGAGGATTTGGCTCTTCGTCATTCGTGCCTCGAGCTGCCGGGCGACGACGATTTCCTGCCATTTTCGGGCGGCGGTTCGCTGCCGTTCGTGCAGGTATGCGTTGCGCGCGAGCTGCATCGTGATCGTCCCGCCGCCCTGCTGGATCCCGCCGGCGGCGCTGTTCACGAGGAAGGCTCGAGCAAGGGCTGCCATATCGACGCCGTCGTGTTCGTAGAAGCGTGCGTCCTCGATCGCGATGACTGCGTGCTGAAACTCGGCCGGAATGCGCCGCAACGACACCGGCTCCCGGTTTTGATCGCCGTGAAACAGGGCCACCAGCGTCCCGTCGGCCGCATAGACCTTCGATCGCACGTCGAGGACGGCACCGCCGTCGGCCTTCGCGACGGCGCCGCCTACCGACGTGCGAAGCGCCTCGCTCATCGGCAAGGCGAGGTGCGCCAAGGCGACGCCGCTCGCCACGACGGCGAACAACGCCACGGCAATCGTCGCAAAAAGAAGCCGCGTCCCGCCCGGGTCTTGAATCCGGACACGGCGAAACGCGTTGAGGTACCGGCGGCGAAGAAGCTCGGCTCGTATTGTCATTTAGGCAAAACGCCTAGGGTTTCGATCCCCAGGCGCGTTGTCTTTATGCCCAGTTGCCCGGCAAGCTATGCCGCGAGCTTGCTTACTCGCCGGTGAACGTCGGCGGTCGCTTCTCGCGCAAGGCCGCGAGCCCTTCGGCCAGGTCGCGTGTTCCCATCGTTATCGGCTGGGCGAGACCCTCGTATTCGAGCATCGTCTCGAGATCTGCTCGCTCCGCCAAGTAAATCGCTCGCTTGAGAATCCCCGTCGCGATGGGAGCATTTGCCGCGATCTCTGCGGCGAGTTGCCTTGCTTCGTCGAGCAAGCGCTCGGCAGGCACCACGCGGTTCACCAAGCCAAGACGCTCGGCCTCGGTTCCGTCGACGACGCGCGCGGTGAAGAACAGCTCGGACGCGCGTGCCGTTCCCACCAGTCGCGTGAGGAGATATGTCGCGGCCATTCCTGGGTGCATGCCGAGGCGGGTGAAGGC
>JAIVGO010000111.1 GCA_020201525.1 Actinomycetota bacterium
GCACCGAACGAATTGGCGCCCCCGCGCGTCTCGACCGTGAGCGCCCGATGATCTATCCCGTCTGGACTGGACCCCGGACCGGCGTTCCAACGCACGGGACCATCGAAACGTGAGAGTGCGAGCGCGTACGGAGCGGCCTTCGTCAAGCGGCGCTCCACGCCGGAGCCGACGTACGCCCATTCACCGGCACTGTACATCTCGCGATTCATCTCAAACGCGCCGTCGATGACAACGACCTCCTCGGCACATGCGTACGAACCGGCTTGGGCACGCGTCCACCCCTCCGGGAAATACACAAAAACGGTTCGCGAATTGGTTGCCGGCTCGACCCGCATCGTCACGAGCCGAACCGGCATGTTCCCACCGGGGATGTCGAAGTCGGTCCAGTCGAGATCGCCGATCTCGACGTCGCGAGCTTCAGACACGGTCGGAATCAGGGGTGGTCTGCCGCGAGCCCTTGGAGGAACTTCTCGGTTTCTTCTTCACCGGGGCCAACGATACCGAAATCGGCCGCCAGCTCGTCGGTAAAGGCGATCTGTAGTGCCCAGGCGCGGTTTGCCTCGTCGACGACCGCTTGGCGTGCAGCTTCGTCGAGGGGCATCGAGTTCATGCGTTCGTGATACGAGCCCAGATAGGCACGCGGGTCGCCAACCTGTGGGTACCGGACGAAGTCCATTCCCGCGTCTTCGAGGCCGTAGGCCTTCGTCAGGATGCGCTGCAGCACCGGCTGCGCGAGGACGTTCCCGAGGTACCGGAGCCACTGGTGCGGCACGAAGCCCGGCCGGAACTCCTTCTCCACCGTCTGAATGCGATCGACGTACGCTTGCGTTGCGGGCGACACATTGATGCCGTCTCGCCAGTTCGGACCCGCGAAAAACGTCATGTCGCGGTCGATCGCGTCGCGACGATGAAGCTCCGGCGAATACATTCGCCCGACGACCGGATCATCGCGCAGTGCCTCGTCGGCATCCTCGATCGCTTCGTAGACGTACGAGAGCCGGCCGAGATACTCGACGTACGCCTCGCGCGGCAGCTCGGATTTGAAGAACACGACCATGAAAGGCCGCCGTTCCGCTTGACGGTGAATGACGGCGCTGCCGCCGAACATCACCTTGCTGAGCGGCTCGGTGCTTTCGGTCATGTAGCTTACGCGCCGGCCGGTTCGAGATTCGGGTCTTCGAGATACGTCGCCGCGAGAACGTCCGCCATCTCGATGTTGTACTCGTAGGCCGCCATGACCTCACCGATGAGGTACATCTTCTGCTCGATGTCGAGCGGCAGCGCATCCATGCGCGCGCGGTAGTTGTCCTTCCACGCCATCGCATCGGGGATCTCTGGGAAGTCGTAGTACGCGAGGCCCTCACCGTTCATGTCCCACGCGCGCTTCAGCGCGGCTGCGATCATGAGGCCGCCGGAGAGGTCTGCGAGATAGCGGTTGTAGTGGTGCGCAACGAACTGAATCGGGTCCGCGTTCCGCACGCGCGCAACGTATTCCACGGTGACGGGAAGAAGCTTCGACTCCGTCCGCCATTCCGGCCAGAAGTAGTCGAGGTCCTTGGCGACGCCACTCGAGCGATGCAGCTCGTCGAAGAAAACCAGGCTCGCGATCGGGTCGCCGGCAAGCTCCGCCTCGCGCTCTTCGAGCGCGATGTACACCGGGTACACCTGCGCGAGCAGATCCGCGTATGCATCGCGCGGGATCGTCCCGCCGGCGAGTGCCAGCTCGAACGGAGAATATTGCGCGCGCTCGTGGTCGGGCCAGCTCTCCCTGCGGAGCATCCTGGAAAGGGGCTTTTTCGCCAGCTCTTCCATGAGCTTGGGGCGCAGCCTCTTCTTGTTCTCCTCGACGCGCTTCAAAATATCCGTCACTCCGTTCCTCCCTGGTACTGACACCCGCCCGGATCGGGACGGTTCGTGCCCATCTTTCACGACAGCCTGTCAGCTAGAATACGGTCTTCACGACAACCGGTCAATACGATGGCGACGGTTCGTCGGAAAAAACAAGGGTCGAATCGGCAGAAGCGGACGTCGCGCTATCGTCGCGGCGATGAAAGGGGCCTGGTGAAGGCGGCAATCGTGGGAGTGGCCGAGTCCGAGCTCGGGGCGACCGGCGGGACCATTCTCGAGCTGCAGGCGCAGGCCGTCTCCCGGGCGCTGGAGGACGCCGGCCTGTCACTGTCGGACGTGGATGGGCTCTTCACGACCGGGGTGTCCCGTTTTTCGGCGACCCAAGTGGCCGAGTATTTCGGCATCCGGCCGACGTGGACCGACGCGACGATGGCCGGCGGCGCGTCGTACGAAATCTTTCTCGCGCACGCGAGCGAAGCGATCCGGTCCGGGCTCTGCGACGTGGCGCTCCTGTCGTACGGAAACAATCAACGGTCGGCACGGTCGCGCAAGCTCGGCGGCGTTATCGACGATCACACGCCCGAAGCGCAGTTCGAAGCGCCGTACGGTCCGCTTAATCCAATCTCTCTGTATGCGATGGCGGCGGAGCGGCACATGCACGAGTTCGGCACGACATCCGAACAGCTCGCCGAAGTTGCCGTTGCCGCGCGCGCGTGGGCGCTGAAGAACCCGGTCGCGTTTCGCTACAGGAGCGATCCGCTGACCGTCGACGACGTGCTGGCCTCGCCGGTCGTTTCGACACCGCTCCATGCGCTCGACTGCTGCTTGATCACCGATGGGGGAGGCGCCGTCTTGGTAACGTCGTTGGAGCGCGCACATTCGCTGCGAAAGCCGCCGGTCGTCGTACTCGGACACGGCGAAACGACGACGAACAACGGCATGTCGCAGATTCCCGATCTCACGATGACGGGCGCGTACGTCTCCGCGTCGCGCGCGTACGAGATGGCTGGCCTCGGCCCGTCCGACATCGACGTCGCCGAGGTGTACGACTCGTTCACGATCACCGTGCTGCTCGAGCTGGAAGCGCTCGGATTCTGCAAACGAGGCGAAGCCGGCGCGTTCGTTTCGAAGGGACGCATCACGCCGGGCGGTGAGTTTCCTCTGAACACGTCCGGCGGCGGGTTGTCGTATTGCCATCCCGGCGTGTTCGGGATCTTCCTGCTGATCGAAGCGGTGCGCCAGCTCCGCGGTGAGAGCGGCGAACGCCAGGTTCCCGGTGCCGAAACGGCGATATGCCACGGCACCGGCGGCATTCTGTCCACGCACGCGACGGCAATTTTGGGAGTGGACCGATGAGCGACGCGCGGCCGGTTGCGGCAGCGGATTCGCAAACCCAATCGTGGTGGGACGCGACGCGAGAGTCGCGTTTGCTCGTGCAGCATTGTCGCGCGTGCGGGCACCATCAGCACTATCCGCGGGCGCTCTGCACGGAATGCGGCTCGCTCGACATCGAAGACGTCGAGGCCTCAGGTCGTGGAACCGTGTATTCGTTCACGGTCGTGCACCGCGCGCCGCATCCCGCCTTCACGCCGCCGTACGTCGTCGCGCTGGTACGGCTGGAGGAAGGCCCGGTATTGCTGAGCAACATCGTGGGAGCCGATCACGGCGATGTTCGATGCGATGTGCGAGTGAAGGTTGCGTGGGAAGATCTTCCCGACGGAAGAAAGCTTCCGGTCTTTTCTTTGGAAAGCTAAAACAGCGACCGCAAGCTCATCGCCGCGCGCGAGGCCGAGGCAAAGCCGCCGAGAGCTTGAACGAGCCCGGCGGCAAGCACCACGACCAACCCGGCAGAGGGCGTCGGCGAGGCCGGAAGGCAACCGATGCCGACCGTCCCACCGCCGCAATCCGGCGCATCGTTGGTCGCTGCGCCGTCCTTGCTCACGGCAACGCATCCCACTCCCAAGCCCGGTCCGCCGTTTGCACATGAGCCGGCAACTGTGTTGGACGCGTCGCCTTGACCGCTGATCGCTATGCAACCCACGCCGGCGCCGAGCGGACCGGTTCCACACGTGCCATCGGAACTATTCGACGCGTTCCCTCCGCCGGCGATTGCGATGCAGCCGACACCGAGGCCCAACACGCCGGACCCACAGGATCCTTCCTGGTTTGTCGTCGAGTTGGAGGCGCTGCCGCCGCCGCTCACCGCAATGCAGCCGACAAAAACCCCGACGCCGCCGTAGCCACATCCGGGGCCGGCAACCGAATTCGAGGCGTTCCCTGTTCCACTGACGGCGATGCATCCCACCGAAGCCCCGATGAAGTCGCCGCAGCCCGTGTCCGGCGCGCTGTCCGTGTTGGAGGCGTCGCCGGTGCCGCTGGGGCGATGCAGCCGTCGTTTCCGACGGGAGTGCACTCTGTTTTCGCGTCGCCCATGATGCTGACGGCGACCTCGCTGCCGCACGCATTCCCGTCGGTCTGCACGTCCACCGCCGCGTTCGGCGTGCACGCGGTCGCTGGAGCGGGTGAAACGCCGAGGACGAAAATGCCGGCTCCGGCCAACACCGCAAGACCCAACACCAGTCGCTTGATCGTGCTCCCCCTTTCGCCGAGCTTGTCCGAGCAGCCGCGTAGCCGGTTTGTTCGCCGCGCGATCCCCACGGTCCTGCAGGCCGATGGCGCTTTAACGACATTTTGTCCGAAAAGTCTTGACCTCGCCGCGTGGCGCGAAGTACGCTCGTAACGCTTACTGAACCGGTGTTTCGCTGGGCGAAACATGGATCAAATGCGGGTAATTCGACGTGCGCAGGAACGACGGCGCGGCGCGGAGAACCATGCAAGCAATCGCACAGGGGGGACAATCATGAAGAAGCGTTTGTTGGCTCTCACAATGCTCGCCATGGCGCTCACCGCCACATCCGCCCGCGCAGCGAACCCAGATTCGACGAAAGACTGTGATACGTGGAGCCGCGCCAGCCAACCCGGACCCTCGGGCCAGCCGAGCTACATGCAGACCGGTCCAGGTGACATCGACAACTTGCAGGACATTGCGTTCCCGCTTCCGAGCCAGCCGCTCCCCGGTGGTCTCTACATCCATCCCAACGGGAACAACGCAGTGGTACGCAACGCCGCCACGACGACCGACCCTTCCAAGGTGACGTACCTGGAAGTGGCCGGCGGGGGCCAGTACACGGGCGACGGGCACACGCAGCACGCCGGTGAAGGCGGATTTGAACAAGGGCGCGTCTACGTTCAGCCGGCTAATTCCTACGTGACCTTGCACCACGACTTGTTCGGCCCGGTTCGCGAGTCCGGCTCGAATGTCTGGGAAACCTCGACGTACGCCTGCCTCAGCGTGAACGTCATGGGTACAAACGTCAGGTCGCCAGAACAACGCGTCGCGACGCCCAGTTGTCACGGGCTGCCGGACTGCGGGTACTGAGAATGCTTGATCGGTCGGAACCGCCATCGCATCGGTTTGTCCCGCACCGTTTGAATTCCTATAGTTCTATGCGTTAGATCTCGGCGAGGAGGACCCGGATGAGACCGTCGCCGCAAGGAACGATGGCGTTCCTCGACCTGTACCGGCGGAGAGTCGGCGGGCTCATCGCGGCCCTGCTCGTCGCGAACCTCGTAGTTGTCGTCAAGCACGTGGAGCAACCAGCAACGCGCGCGCAGGGCGTGCATCTCGCGGACGGCAGCCCCGTGCAGGATCCTGGGGCAAAGGTCCAAGTCGCGCCGGGAGGTTCCGCAGTCCCGACAGTGAAAAAGCTTCCCGCCAAAATCGATTCGCACGGAGACAACCTCAACGCCGGCGTCGGCGGCTACAAGCCGGGGTCTTTCGTGCCCGGCCTCGGCCACATTCCCAAAGGTATCTACGGCAACAAGATCCGGGTCGTGTACTACTGGAAAGGCGACCAGGCGATGGAGTCGAGCAAGTTCCTGAAGGACACCGGGCAACAAGGAAATCTCGACGAATACGAAGCTTTTTTGCATCTCGTTCAATACATCAATAAACACGCGAACGGCGGCGCGACCTTCATGGGTTTCCCCTTCAACCTGCATGGGCGCACGATAGAACCGGTGGAGCGCATCGCCGGAAAGGAATCACAGAACGGCGCCGCGGTGGAAGACATCGTAAAAACGGACAAGCCGTTTGCCGCCGTGTCTTCACACGGGTCGATGTCCGACTTCATGTGTCCGCCTATTGCCGCTGCGGGCATCTTCAACTTCGGAACGTACGACCTCGGCGGCGTGGACGCATCGGGACACCCGGCGACACTCGCCGAGCGGACCAACGGCTACTGCGTGCCGCAAGCAACGTCCTTCGAAACACAAGTCGAAATGACGATCCATTATTTGAAGTGGCAGCAAGCGAATGTGCCGTATCAATCCGCTTCCGGAGCGGTGGAACGCAAATACGGCTTTATTTACTCCGACTATCCCGGCCTTCGTGACATCGGTGAACGGCTCATCAAGCGTTTCAAGAGCGCCGGTATCAACGTCGTGGACCACCAGGAATTCGACCATAACACCGAAGCGCAAGCTTCTGCGGAACCGAACGTGATCAACCGCTTCCGCACGAACGAAGTAAACACGATCATCGCGCCCGACTCCGGCACGCCGCTCACGTTTACACATGCAGCAGCTGCCAACGCATTCACGCCGGACTGGTATGTGTGGCCGTGCTCCGGCGAAGACGCCACCGGGATGGTACGGCTTTACGATGCGAGCGAGTGGGCTCACGCCTCGGGGCTCACCTGTTACGACCCCGAGTGGAACTCTGACCTCACGAATGACCGGCTTGCTCGGTCGACTGAGTGGTACCGCCAGTATCAAGAAATGGCGCCCGGCCAGGAACCGCCGGCCCCCACACCGCTCGTATATCAGTCGATGCTACCAATGCTTGTTGGGCTCACAAACGGCGGACGCGAACTCACTCTTGAAGGCTTCATCTCGGGCATGAAGGCTTTCCAGCCGTATCGCTACAGCGCCGTGCACGGAAAGACAACGAATCCGAAATACATGCGCGTCATGGTCGGCCGACAAGACCTTGTCGACGACGTGGCAAAGACTTATTGGGATCCTACGGCGACGCCTGAGGGCAGCAATGCCGGCGACGCCAAGGGCCGCTACGTTTATCCGGAAGCGGTCCGCCATACACGAAATTACGAGTACTAAAGCGATTGCGGGTGTGCGGTCATACATCTTCGCTTAGGGCTTTTTGGTTGGCACTTTCCCCCGGGGCTCATCGTTCTCGGGTGCGTTTCCGGAGCGCTCGCGGGACTCAATAGCCTCGGCTTCGTCTTGCTGTGGCGCACGACGCGTCTCGTCAACTTGGCGCAACCGGCGCTCGGATTGGTCGGCGGCGTCCTCGTCGGCATGCTCGTCCACGAAGCGCACTGGAACTTCTGGTTTGCGTTGCCGCTGGGCCTTCTTGTCGGCACGCTCCTGGCGTTGTTCTGCGACCGTATCGTTCTGCGACGCTTGCAGGAAGCGCCGCGTGCCGTCCTGCTCGTCGCGACGGTCGGTCTCGCAGGCATACTGAGCGGCCTGGCATCGGCCGTGCCCTTTATCTTTCGCGGGGCGCTTCCGACGTATCACATCACCCTCGGAATCACGTGGACGATCAACGGCGCAATCATCTTCGGGCCGCACATCCTGGCGCTCGTGGCATTCGTGGTAGCGCTGGTGGCTTTGTACAGGTTCCTTCACCACTCACGGCTCGGCCTGGCAGCACTCGCATTGGGACAGGACGCCGAACGTGCGCGCGCACTCGGCGTTCCGGCCCCCCTGGTGCGCTCGACGGTGTGGGTCGTCGCGGGAATTCTTTCGACCGTCAGCGGTGTTCTGATCATTCCGATCCAAGGCTTCAGCCTGAGCGGCGGCGTCGCACCGACCGTGCTCCTTCTTGCCCTTGCACCGGCGGTGCTCGCCGGCTTTCGGAGCTTGACGGGAGCAGCCGCTGCTGCGATCGCAACAGGGATCGTGTATCAGTCGATCATTTACAACACGACACACCAAGGTCTCACCGAGCTCATCCTTGCGCTCCTCGTCCTGGTCGCGTTCGCAATTCAGCGACGACGTATCGGCCGCGCGGAGGTGGCGACGCGGGCGTCATCCTGGGAGGCCGCTGCAACCCCGCGTCCGCTTCCCTACCACATGGCGTCGAGCCCGGGCGTCGGAACTGCTTTCGTGACGTTCGCCGCCGTGATCATCGCTGCGGCAATCGTCGGTCCGTCGTTCGTCAGTCCCGGTTCTCGCGTCCTATATGCGACTTCGTCGGCAATGGCGATCGGCGTGCTTTCGATCGCGGTCGCATGGATGTTTGCCGGTGAGATCGCGCTCGGACACTGGGGCCTCGCGGGAATGGGCGCGTGGCTTGCGGCACATGTTCACGGACCGATCGCGCTTCGCGCGGTCGTCGCTGCGCTGGTGCTCGGCGCGGTGGGCGCGCTTCTTGGGCTTATTTCACGACGTCGCTCGAGCCTGGCGTTTCCGGTTCTCGGCCTCGCAGCGGCTGCTGCTGCGCCAATTCTTCTCGTGTCGCTGCACACGCGCGGGATCTCGACGGAGGTGGCTCCAATCGGCTCGGCCTCGGCCGTTATCGCGATCCTGACTGCGATGGCAATCTGGCGACTTCGCAAGAGCGATCTCGGCGTGCGCATGGTTGCTGCTCGAGACGATCCCGCGCGTGCGCCGTGGCTGGGCGCTCAACCGTTGCGCGAACGAATCATCGCGCTCACGATTTCCTGTGCACTCGCCGGCCTCGCCGGTGCGCTGTATCTGGCTTCTGTTCCCGCCGGCATCCCGCCGGGCGTCTTCGACGCGCGAGTCTCTTTGGATCTGCTTGCCATCGGTGTCATCGGCGGTCTTGGCTCCGTTGCCGGAGCGCTCGCAGGCGCCGGCGTGATGCTCGGCGCTCAGTACATTCTTCCGGAACCGTGGCGGACACTCGCGAACGGCACCGGCGTTTTGTTCGTGGTGATTCTTCGACCGGCAGGGTTGAGCGGCGCGATCACCGCCGTGCGTGACGCGGCGGTCCGCATTCTCGGTCCGGCAAAACCATCGGCGCCACAGCCACCTGTCTCGCCGGCGAAAGCGACGGTGGGCGCGTGAACGGCGAAGGACGAGTCGCCGGAAGCGACACGCGCGAAGCGCTCGGAACGGCGACGGTTCGCAAGGCCGCCCGCGCAGCGATCCTCGCAGGCGGCATCGGATGGATGACCGCGCTGGCGGCTCCCGGCGCGATTCATCGCGCAGTGCGATATCCGACGTCCGTTGGACCGTGGATCGTTGTCGGCTTGATCGCCGCCGGATTCACGGCTGCCCTGTCGGCCTGGTGGCTCGGACCCGATCCGGGCGTGGTGCCGCTCACGGGTTCCGGGCGAGAAATAAAACGGTTTCCCGTCGGCGTCGGATCGGCGGCCGCGATCGGCGCCGGCGCGATCGTCGTTGCTGTGATGCATGACAAGGGAGTTACTGCGCTTCTCGTTCCGTGTGCGCCGATCCTTGCAGGCTGGATCGTCGGCACGTGTGCCCGAACGGCGGCTGCGGCGTGTGTTCCCGGAATTCGGTCGGCGGCGGCCGGCGTGATCATTGCGTGGACCCTTATGGGACTCGCAATTGCAGGTCATCTCGCGCTGATTACGCGAGGCAGCGGCGTCACGCGCGCGGGTGCGTGGGCGGCCTCGTATGCGACACTCGCAGTCATAGCGCTGGTCGGCGCCGCTCGGAGCTTGCCCGCCGACCGAAAGCGGATCGCCGTTCGAGCTCGCGTCGTCGTGACCGATCCAGATGACGCCCCAAGTCGCGCAGCGCTCGACGTTGATTCCGTTACCGTTGCTTTTGGAGCCAATGTCGTGTTGCACGACGCGACGCTGCGCATCTCACCCGGAGAGCTCGTCGCCTTGGTCGGCGGCAACGGGGCAGGTAAGTCGACGTTGTTGCGCGCCGTGGCGGGGTTGGTTCCGGTGCAGTCGGGTCGCATTACAGTTGCGCGGGACGACGTCACAGATCTTCAGCCCGAAGAACGGACCGCTGCCGGTCTCGCCTTCGTGTCGGGCGCTCGGCCGATATTCCCCGACCTGACGGTAATGGAGAATCTTCGCGTCGCCGCATTCCGCTCGCATCCTACGGCACGCTCGTTTTCCGCTGCTGCCGACTCCGTTCTCGAGCTTGTTCCGGCACTCGTGCCACGACGCCGTTCCCAGGCGGGTGTTCTTTCGGGAGGCGAGCAACGATTGCTCGCCGTCGCCCAAACGCTGTTTCGCCGGCCGGCAATTCTTCTCGCCGACGAACTGTCGCTCGGCTTGGATCTCCAAGCGCGACTGGCGCTGCTCGACGTCTTACGGCTTCTCGCCGATCAAGGCGTCGGCGTCGTCGTTGTGGACCACGACCTTCCGTCGCTGCTTCCACGATCGGATCGCGCGGCCTTGCTCGGCCGGGGGACGATCGAGCTTTTCGACAAGCCTGAGGAGCTACTGACACGTCGCAGCGACTTGGTGCCTGCAACGTTCCTCGCCGGAGCGACGGTATGAGCTCGCTGCGCATCCAGAACGTCGTAGTCCGCGTCGGCGAGTTCACCCTGCTCGACGACGTGTCGCTCGCCATCGAGCCCGGCCACATCGTTGCCGTCGTCGGGCCGAACGGAGCCGGAAAGACCACCTTGCTCGACGCAATCTCGGGGATGATCGAAATGGAAGGCGAAATCGAGATCGCGGGATCGACGAACGGGTACCGGGTCGGCCGGCCACGCCACGGCGTCGGCCGCGTCTTTCAGGGATCACCCCTTCCGGAAACGCTCACCGTCGAGGAGGTCGCGCGGCTCGTGGCCGGCGGTCGCAATGAAGCCGGTCGCGTCCTCGACCGCTTCGGCCTCCGGCCGCATGCAACATCCTTCATCGCCGAGCTGTCGACGGGGATGCGGCGCATCCTTGACCTCGCGCTCGCGACGATCGGCAGGCCGCAAGTGCTTCTCCTCGATGAGCCGGCATCGGGTCTTGCGCAATCTGAGGTTGAGCTACTCGCGAAGCTGCTGGAGCGGTGGCGCGATGAGACGGGCGCCGTAGTTCTAGTTGTCGAGCACGACGCATGGCTCGTTCGGAACATCGCCGATGACGTGATCGCACTCGACGGCGGTCGCATCATCGCTCATGGGCCGGCGAAGAGAGTGCTGGCTCGCCCGCGTGCCGGCATACGGTTGCAGAGTCCCCTGGAAGGACACTTCCGCGATGCCCTTGACCGCATCTCGCGTGACGCAGCGCCGGCGCCCGGACTCCCGCGCCGAACTCTTTCGCGATGGACGCTTTTGCGTTTGGGTTTGCGCGAGATGTCGGCCGGCATGGCCTCAGTGCTCATCCTCGGCGTGCTGTCCCGTGTGCTGAAGACCGACCTCGGCGTCTCGCTTGGTGTCGTTACTGCGGTACTCGCCTCGTACAACCTTGCAGCGCCGTTCGCCGTGATGATCGGTCACCGGTCGGACACGCGACCGATCATGGGTCGTCGCCGCACGCCATACATTCTCGCCGGCGCCGTTGCGACCGGCTTATGCGTCGCGGCCGCGCCACACGTGGCCGGCCGCCTGGCGGGCGGCGTCGGCATCGGATCGGTCGGATTCTCACTTCTTCTTTTCATTGCCATGGGAATCGGCATGTATGGAGCCGGAACCGTGTTCTTTGCTCTTCTCACCGATCTATCGGGACCTTCCGATCGCGGTCATGCCGCATCCGTTGTGTATCTCGAGCTCATGGTCGGTGTACTACTGGGCGTTGCGCTTACCGGCGCGCTCGTCAAAGAAGGCGCGACAAATCTCGGAACGTTGTTCGGGCTTGCAGGCGTTCTCGTCGTCGTACTTTCCGCGATCGCCGTATGGGGACAAGAAAAGAAAATGACGTCTGAGGAATCAGCGACGGCATCACACACCACTCCCATCTCGCTGCGGCAAGCCGTCCGCGAGATCGCTGCAATGGGCCAAGCCCGCGTCTTCTTCGGTTTCATGGTTCTTTCGACGCTCTTCTTGTTCTTACAGCAGGCAGTGCTCACGCCGTTTGCCGGTGACGTTCTGCATATGTCCGTTCGCGGTTCGAGCAGCTTCAGCGCGATGCTCACAATCGGAACCATCGCCGGCATGATCACAGCGGGGAGACCCTTCGCGGAACAACACGGTCACCGCCGTATTGCATTCGTCGGACTCGCAGGTTCGGCGCTTGCATTTGTTGCTCTCGCGGCGGCGGCAGCGGCGCGTTCTGCACCACCGGCTTGGCTGGGGACTCTCTTTCTCGGCTTCGCAAGCGGCATCTTCAACGTGTCGTCTTTGGCTTTGATGCTGACGATGGCCGACCGACGCCGAGCGGCACTGTTCATGGGAGCCTGGACCCTTGCGCACGCACTCGCCGACGGCGCTGCGACGGCCGGCGGCGGCTCGGTCTTCGAAATCGCTCGCCGCCTGTTCCACAGCGTGCCGGGAGGGTATGCAGGCGTGTTCGCGCTCGAGGCTATCGGGCTCATTGCCTGCTTGCCGGTCTTGCGCCTGATCGATCCGGCGAAATTCAGGAGAGAAGCAGAAGCAGTCCCCGCCGACATGCTCACCGAGGCTGCGCTCGCCGGAGTGGAAGGCAACGCGCTCATTCTCGACGTTGAAGTGGAAATGGAAGACGGACCGGAGGGACTGCGTCAGCCCGTACGCGCAAAAGCCCGAGCGCGAAAGGGCGGTGCCGTCGGCGCTGCGAAAAAGAAGAAGAAGAAAAGCGCTAGTGCTTCTGCGCGGAAGACTCCAGCGAAGCGCGCATCTGCTGGGGCGAAGAAGCGTTGAATTCCTTCCCCGAGATGAATGCGCCGGTGATGCCGGCGGAGTCCTCGCTCGCCAGCCACAGCGCCGCCGGCACGATCACGTCTGCCGGAAGCGGCGGATGCTGTTGCTTCAGCCACTCCGGCATGCCGTTCGGTCCGAACAGTTGCGTGTCGACCATGCCGCCCGGCGACAGGCAGTTCACGCGCACACCCTTTGTCGCAGACTCGCGTGCTGTGAGGGTCACCATCGCATCGATCGTGGACTTCGTCACCGCATAAGCGCCGGCGCCGGGATACAAGACGCGTCCCGTCTCCGACCCGATCGCGATGAAGCTGCCCCCTTCCTCCATGATCGGCAGCGCGGCTTTCATGCAGAGCCACGTCCCGAACACGTTGACTTTGAAAAGCTGTTCGATGATCTCGAGGTCGTAGGTGACGAGCTCGCGGTAATGCTTGTCGGTGAAGTTGGCGTACGAGGTTCCGGCGTTCGCGACGAAGACGTCGATCCGTCCGCGCGCCGAAATCGTGTCGTCGACGAGCTTCTGGACGTCCGCTTCGGAGCTGATGTCGGTTTGAGCCACGCGAACGTCGCCGGCGCCCGCTTCACGGCAGGCGGCTGCGACTTTTTCGAGATCGGGTTCCGTGCGCGCCGCGAGTGTGAGGTTCGCTCCTTGCTCCGCGAACCCGATCGCCATCGATTCGCCGAGCCCGCGGCTCGCGCCCGTGACGACGACGACTTTGTCTTTGAGCGTGCCCATGCGCCTCCTCAACAACGGTTATGCGACAGTATGTCAGTGACGGGTGAAGCGAGTCTAGGCTTTGGCCTTTGGTTTCGCGGCGCGCTTTTTCGGCGCCGGGTCCGGCGCCTTGGACATGAGTGCGCGGAGCAGAAAGCTCGTCACGCGCTCGGCCGCTTCCTCGACGGTGTGCGTCTTGCTCGAGATGGGTCCTCGCTCCGAACCGATGCACGCAACGATCATCGGCACCATCTCGGCCGCGTCCACGCCGTCGAACTCGCCCGACTCGGCGCCCTCGATGAGGATGTTCTGCAGGATTCGCTCCACCGGCTCGATGTGCTGCATGAAGCGGTCGTACGTTTCCGGCTTCAGGAACTGCATCGCTTCGTGGCCCGGTGGTAAGTGGCGGCTCGCGAAATCAACGAGCTGCAGGCGCACGAACGAGCGCAGCTTTTCTGCGCTTGTCGGCGCTTCGGCGATCTCTTGCTCGAGGATCGCGATCGAGCGTGCGACTTCACGCTCGGTCCATGCGAAGAGCAACGACTCCCGGTCGGGAAAGTAGTTGTAGATCGCGGTGCGCGCGAGGCCGGCGTGAGCGGCGATGTCCGCCAGCGAAACGGCGGCGTAGCCCTTCTGCATGACGAGCTCGCTCCACGCATCTAGCAGCCGGTCGATCGTGCCGGCCCGATGCTGTTCAAGCGTCGGTGCAGAGATTTTTGGCACGAATCAAGTATAGCTGCAGCTCTACAGTGCCAACGCGGCGCGTAGAGTCTCCTCGGTAAATACCGCCGGTACGGTCGATCCGATGAAATCTCCGAGCTCGCGCACGAACCGCTCGGGATCCTCGGCGTGCGGGAAGTGCCCCGCCGTGGGAAAAAGCACGAGCTTGCTGCCTGCGATCGCTTCATGAGCAACATGAGCATGCGTGACCGGAATGATCATGTCTCGCTCGCCCCAAACGATGAGCGTCGGGATGTGGGCGGCGAGATGAAGCCGGTCGGCGGCGCCGACGCGCTGGCCGCGTGTGTTGATGACGGACCGCAGCGTGCCCATGAGTGCAGCCCTTGCTTCGGGCGTTGCGAGTGAGGTATAGCACCGAGCCACTTCGGCCACCGATGCCGTCGGTTGCAGGCCGATTTGCCGTAACCAGCCGGCGATCGCGCGCCCCGCGTTGAGAACGCGCGGCGAGCAGCCGGCCGACAACACCAGCTCCGCTCCGGGGAGCGCGAGCGCGCGCAAGTACAGCGCGACCTCGCTTCCCAGGCCGCCGCTGTCGACAAGAACGAGACGTTCGCATCGCTCGGGAAACTGATAAGCGAGCTGCATCGCGACGCCGCCGCCGAGCGAGTGGCCGGCGATAGTCGCTCGAGGAATGCCGAGCGCGATCATCACGTCGCGCACGTAGGTCGCGTGCGCGCCGAGCGAGTAGTCGCCGCCGGGATTCGTCGCCTCGCCGTGCCCGGGAAGGTCCGGGGCGATCACGGTGAAACGCTCGGCGAGCCCGGGGATCACGGCGTCCCACGTTGCCGACCAGCTGGCCATCCCGTGCATGAGTATGACCGCCGGCCCGGTCCCTGCGGTGCGAAACACGAGCTCGCGCCCGCGAATGGCAATACGGGTGGACTCCACCGAAGCCTCCTAGGTTACGTAAGCGTAAGTTACGTTAGCGTAAGTTAGGGGGGAGGGCAGTGTCAATCGCCGTCACTGAGCTCGTATGTCGTGAGCTCGATCGTGTGACCGTCGGGATCCATGAGGTATACCGACTGCGAGACGCCGTGATCGGAAAAGCTCGCTTCGATACCGCGCTCTTTCAGCTCGGCGCGCGCTTGATTCCATCGCGCGCGGTTTGTGACGAAGGCGAAGTGGCGCATCGCGAGTGTGTCCGCGCCGGGCACCGGATTCGGCCGACCACTCGGCGGGAACAGCGCAACGCAGGTATCCCCCGCGCACATCATGATCGGGGGCTCGTCGCCCCACGCATCTTGAAACCGCCGCTCCAAGCCGAGAACGTCGCGGTACCACTGCATCGACCGATCGAGATCGCTCACCGTGATCGCAACGTGATCCAAGTGCTCAAGCTTCATAGCGCCGTTGTAGACGATTGCGCCGGGACACCGCAAAACCTTCGTCCCAAAACGGCGTCCGTGGAAAGAGCGGCACAAGCAACTGAAGCGCCCGATCGGCGCTCTCGTTTTCCGTGCTGCCAGGACGTGATTCGAGACCGTGCACGCGGTCGACCTTGAGGGAGGGCGACATGTTCGGCAAGAAATCTTCGGGCTGCGGCGGCGACGAAGATTCGTACTCGTCCGACTGCACCCGCGATTGAACGGCGAAGTCGAGCTGCCCCGACGGCGCCTGCGAGAAGGGCAACAGCGGGGATCGCTGGTGGTTCACCGTCGAATGGGACTCGGGCTCTTAACCTTCACCGAGCAGCCACCGAAAGTTTTCGGAGTAGAGCTTCGCGCGGGCGGTGTCGCCCAGGTCCGAAGGCAAGATATTTTCGAACACGCCGACCGGATCGGCGACACCTTCCGCGTGCGGCCAATCGCTGCCGAACATGTACGTGTCCTCGCCGACGAGCGAGATGAGGTTTCCCGGCGACTCGTATGGGAGTGCGCCGACACGCACCTGGCGGCGAAAGTATTCCGAAGGCGGCAGCGACAAGTCCGTGAAAAAGCTTCCGTGTCGAGCGATGTAGAACCCGGTTGCGCCTTCAAGCATGAGCAAGAACTGCGGAACCCAATGTGCCGTGAGCTCGATGACGCCGATCCGCAAACGCGGATGCTTCTCGAGCGTACCGTTCAGGATCATGTTCGCGAGCGCAACGGCGGGCGCCACCCACAGGAAGATCGAATCCATCACGCGATCCGCTTGATCGGGATCGCCCTCGTACCACGCGGGATGCAATACGCCTTGGAAATTGCCGACGTGGAAGATCGGCGCGACGCTGTGCTCCTCGAATGCGCTCCACACGGGATCGAGGTCGGGATGCGATAGCGGCTTTCCATCCACGGGAGCCGGCGCAGTCATAGCCAAATGGATACCGTCTCGTCCGAGGCGCGCGATCTCTTCCATCGACCATTCCTGGTCGCGCAACGTGAGATGCGCAACGCCGTGTAGACGACCGCCGCCGTCGCGCGCGTTGTCGGCCATCCAGCGGTTGTGCGCGCGCATGTTGCCGCAGAGCGCCGGCACATCATCACGCATTGAGTCCTCCCACAGCAGCCCGTAGTTCGGAAAGATCACCGAAGACTCGACCCCGAACTGGTCGAGGCGAGCAAGGCGGGCCTTGGGATTCCAGTAATCCTCTGGGAGGGTGTCGTCGTACGGTGCATCGCATTGGAGACCTTGCCGGCGGCGCATGCGCGCGTTCCCGATGCGCTTGGGCTTGCCGGGATACTGGACGTCTGCCTCGTACAGCTTCTTGCCCTGCCACGTAAGCCACGCGTAACCGAGCTCGTCGTCCTCGATCGACAATGCCCGGTCGCGCAGAGCGGGATCGATGTAATCGCGCCACATCGTCCGCGGCTCGAAGATGTGCGTATCGCAGTCGATCGCCTTCACGCCGGCAGTCTCCCCCGAACGAGCCCAAAGAATCAAAACGCGGAAACACTCCGGCTGTGTTGAAGAAGACGTTCACGATTGCGGTACGTGCGTCGAAACAGGGCGCATTCGATCATGTCGCCGACCTGACAAGACACGGCTAGTCCCCCACCGGCTTGACGATCGAGCATACGACGCAGGGCGCCGTCGGTGTCGGCACGCGCTATCGCTCGAGAGGATTCACGCGGGGGGACGAGTCGCATCCGATTTGGAGGTCATTGATTTCGATCCGCCACGACGCTTCGGCTTTACAGCGAAGTACATCACACCGTTCGTGCTCGTTCCCACATCGTGAGCCGCGATGGAGCGGCTGAAAGCAACGCTCGACACTATCTAACCTGGCTGATTTCGAAGAGATGACCGTCCGGGTCGCGGAAGAATGCGCGAACTTCATGTTCATATTCGACCGGCGGCGTGAGAAAAGAAGCCCCGCGCTCCGATAGCGTCGCATACGCACGCTTACAGTCGGGAACGCGAAAGATCATCTCCGCGCTGACGCGATGGGCATCTGGTGGCGCAAACGTCACCGCCGGCTTGTCTTCGGTCGGTCCACCGCCGGCGACCAGCAAGAACCAGCTGCCGAGCAGCGCCAACACGCACGACGTCCCGCCGTATTCGCGATAGAGCGTGGCGCCCAGAACGTTCACGTACCAGTCGCGTGATCGTTCGACGTCCGAGACGACGAGCAATCTCGTCAGCTCCATGTCATCCGTCGGAAACATCCTCGTGATTATGAACGGAACTTGGACGTCGTGTATCTTCGGCTCCATGCCACACGTGCTGATCCTCGGCGGCGGTTTCGGCGGCGTTTCGACTGCCCACCATCTGCACCGGCTCCTCGGCGCCGAGGTCGACATCACACTTGTGGATCGTCGCACGCACTTCGTCATGGGCTTTCGCAAGACGATGGCGGTTGTCGGGCGCGAGCCGCTCGAAACTGGGATGCGTCCGCTCGAAGCTCTCGCGTCGCAGGGCGTGCGAGTCGTGCGCGGCACGATCGAGTCGATCGACGCGGCGGCCCACGCAGCCGTCGTCGACGGACAGCGGATCGAAGCCGACGCGCTCGTCGTGGCACTCGGCGCCGATCTCGTTCCGGGCGCGATACCGGGGCTCGCCGAAAACGCCATCAACGTGTACTCGACCGACGGCGTCGGACCGGCGGCGGACGCGCTTGCGTCTCTGCAATCGGGATCGCTCCTGATCGGGATCTTTGGTGCGCCGTACAAGTGCCCGCCCGCGCCGTACGAGCTCGCGATCCTGTGCAAGGATGCGCTGAACGCGCGTGGCTCGAGCGCAAGCATCACGGTCTTCACACCGCAGCCGGGGTCGCTTCCGGTTCTCGGCCAAGCAGGATGCGACGTGATCGAAGGGCGCCTCGCCGGTCAGGGAATCGGATTCCGGGCGAGCACGAAGATCGAACGAGTGGAAGCCGGTCGCGTGGTCCTGGCCGGCGGCGGCCTGCCGCTCGAGGACGACATCGCGTTCGACGTTTTGTTTGCCGTTCCGCCACATCGCTGTCCACCGGTCGTCGTCGACGCAGGGCTGGCGCAGCAAGGTGGTTGGGTGAAGATAAATCCCCGAACGCTCGAAACCAATCATGAAGACGTGTACGCGATCGGCGACGTCACCGCCGTCATGATGGCCACCGGGCAGCCGATGCCGAAGGCAGGCGCGTTCGCCGACAACGAAGGGCGCGTCGTTGCCGAACGGCTTGCTGCCAAATTCCAGGGAAAAACCTCGGATGCGCAATTCGACGGCACCGGAGCCTGTTTCCTGGAGACCGGCAGCGGTGAGGCGATGGTTGTGCGCGGTACTTTCCTCGCGGAGCCGGCGCCCGATATCGAGCTCACCCCTCCATCGAAAGAGCACCTCGAAGAGAAATCGGTTTTCGAACGCGAGCGACTCGACGCTTGGTTTGGGACGACGCGCTAAGCGCGATCTCTTCCCTCCGTTTCGGAACAGTTGCGTTGAAACTGGCCGGGTCAACCTGAACACTGCATCCGCACCCGGGTACCCAGTCCGATTTGGCCGTCCGTCCGGCCAAAAAGTGACTGGGTACCGGCGGACGTGGACACGCCGTCCGCCGCAGATCAGCGCGCGGGCTGTGCCCGATCCTCGATCTCCCACGCGTGATCGAGCGCATGCCACGCGGAGCGACGCACGCCGTACCGCGGCGGCCATATCATCGCTTTTCGTCGCGGGTTCTCGGGTACCGGTTCATTGTGTGCGCGCGCGGTGATCGCGCTCACGAGCGCTGCGCGCATCTCCTTCATACCGTCCCCGCGATAGGAGCCGCCGAGCCGAGCGAGGTATGCCTTATCCGCCCCGTACACGTGCGCCACGATCCCGTCCACGTCTCTGCCTCCGCCGCGCGGGCCCTTGCGCAACGAGCGGCGCGCATTCTCGGCGGCTGTTCGGTCGAACGCCGACCACGACGCGCGCAGGATCTTGACGAGTCGTCTCAGCTCAGAATCATCAAGCGGCGCACTGTCGAACTTGGGCGGGATGCCGGGGGCGCCAAAATCGGTGGTGGCGTCTCCTCTCAGTCGCTCGCGCACCACGAGGTCGGGAACGGTCTTGGGAAAATCGCGCGCAGCAGTTTTTAGCGCCGCACGATACCGCGGGGCGTAGTCGACCAGCGCTTGAAGCGCGGCTTCGTCGTCCCGCCCACTCCGGCACCACCCGGGCCACTCGAGCACCCCGGCAAATACGCGCTTCGATCCTCTCTCGAGATAGACGTCCACCGCGCTACATCCGGCTTTCGAACTCCGCGAGCGCCTTCATCCCCGTCGATCGCACCTTGCTCAACAGAAACGATGTGCGTCCGAGCAGCCGGCCGGAAAGTCCGAGCGCTTGGGCAGCCCACTTCGGAAAGTCGAAGCGGTCAGTGTGTTTGATGATTTTGCCGTCGCGAAATTCAAAGGCTGAGTCGATAACGTTGTGTACCTTGCGGCCAGTCGCGCCGAACGTGTACCACGCTTCCCAGTGAGCGCTGCCGTTCTGGTCCGTGCCCTGCACCTCGCGAAACTCCACAACGAGGTCGGCGCCGCGCGCGCACAGCATCCGCCACATGTTCCCCGCATGCTCGCCGTGGAGGTTCTGAAATACCGGATCCGAAAAGGTGACCTCCGGGTGGTAACAGGCCGCCATGGCGTCGGCGTCCTTTCGCTGAAAGGCTGAGTAGAAGCGCGCGACGAGCTCTTCATTCGCATTCATCATCGAATCCTCCATTGACGCCCGGCGGAGTCTAGCTTGGCACAGGAACCGATGGATTCTTGGCGAAGACTCGGTTGATATCGGGATCAACGGCGCACTAAGGGGACATGATCGAGACCGCGAGCTCCGACGAAGGGGTACTCATAAGGGCCGCTGCCGGTGATCCGTCGGCCGCGCGGGAGCTCCTCGATGCGACGGGCGAAATCGTCTACGGCTTCGTGTACGCACGTGTCGGCGGTCGGAGGGACACTGCCGAGGACATCGTCCAAACGACGTATCTGGAGGCGATGCGCTCGGCGGGCACATTTCGCGGCGAGTCCGCGGTCGAGACGTGGCTGTGCGCTATCGCACGGCGGCACGTTGCGCGGCACTTCGAATCAGAGCGGCGGCGTCTTCGGCTCGAGCGCAAGCTACGCCTGGTCGCGACCGAATCGGAGATCGAAGACGAGGCGCCGACGTTCGCCGGCGGCGAAGCCACGATCGGCGCGCTCGGGCGCCTGCAACCGGTCTACCGGCAAGTCCTCGTCCTCAAGTATCTCGACGGCTTGTCGGTCGAGGAGATAGCCGGCGAGCTGGGACGCACGCGCGTACAAATTCAATCCTTGTTGCAACGAGCCCGGTCCGGCCTTCGGCGAGAGTTGGAAGCAGAAGCACGTGACTGACCCGTTCGAGAAGAAGATCGGCGGGATCGACTCGCCGCGCGCGCTCGATCCCGATTTCCGCGAGCGACTCCAGCGCATGATCGTCGAAGGCGTCGTCGAAACAGGGTCCGTCGAGGACGATGTTCGCTGGCGGATCGACGGACCCCGCCCAATGCCGCCGCGGCTCCGCCGCCGGGTCGAAGCAAAGTTGCTTCGTCGCAGGCTTTTCCGACCCAGCCTCCCAACGACGAGCATCGCAGCGATCGTGCTGATTCTCACGGCGAGCGCGGTCGTCATCGTGTCCAACCGCACGCCCGAGCCCGCACGCCGCGTGATCGCGCCGACACCGTCTCCGTCTGTGACGCCGAGTGTCACGCCGAGCAGCCCGGGGACGCGACCGGCGGCTCGTCCACCCGGATCGCTGTACGCGTTCGGGTCCGCGTCGGAGTTTCTGCGCTACGTGCGAGGAGAAGCGCTGCAGCTCGTCGGTCCCTACGGCATCGAAGGCGGCGGAATGTACGGCACGTTGACTGGCGACGTCATTTCTATGCCCGCCAGTGGATCGGGGACAGCCCAACCGGGTACCCCGGTGTCGATGCCCGCAATGGCATCTGCACCGGCGGGTGTGGCTCACTCGACGACGAACGTTCAAGAAGACGGCGTCGACGAACCGGACATCGTCAAGAACGACGGCGAGCGCATTGCGGTTCTTTCTCAAGGAAAGCTGTGGCTGCTCGAGGTCACCGCCGGCGGCGCGCGACTCGTGAGCTCGATGAGCGCACCGAACGCGAGCAGCCTTTTGCTCGCAGGTGATCGTGTGGTTTTGTTCACGACCTTGTATGGAGCTCCCCCCGCCGCGCGTCGCGCCACGCACGTCACGAACCGCGTGTGGACTTCAGTGAAAACAGTCGGAATAACGGACCTCCACTCCCCCAGGATCCTCTCTTCCTTTGAAGTGGAGGGTTCGTACGTCGGCGCGCGGCTGGCGGGGGGCATTGTGCGGCTCGCCATCCAATCGGGCGTGCTCGGCCCGCAACCGGTTCCGGTCGAAGGTGACACAACGTCGTCGTTGCGCGTCGCGGAAACCGGAAACAAGCGCCTCATCAGAAACTCATCCGTCGGCGATTGGTTACCGCACTACGTCATCGAGCGGGCAGGACGCCTCGCGCTCACGGGACACGTGCATGGTTGGAGCGCTATCACTCGACCGCCGGACCACGCCGGCGTGGGAATGCTGACGCTTCTCACCATCGACCCAGCCGATCCGCGCCCGGACAACGCGCTCTCTGTGGTGGGAGCCGGCGACATCATCTATTCGAGCGCGAACAGCTTCTACGTGACGTCGAACACCTTGAACGATGTGCTCGCGACGCGGCGCGGAAAAGCCCCAGCGTCACCGGTGACGCGCATTCATAAGTTCGACATCAGCAATCCGTCCCGCGCGAGCTACGCCGGCAGCGGTGCGGTGCCGGGCTTCCTCCTCAACCAGTTCTCTCTTTCCGAGCTGGATGGCAACCTCCGCGTCGCGACCACACACGGATTCCCGTGGCTCGGCGAAGACCGGGCAACGACGAAGAGCGTCGTCACGGTTCTCAAGCAGATCGGCAACCGGCTGTTGCCGGTCGGCTCCGTCGGTGACATCGGGAAGGGTGAGAAGATCTATTCAGTCCGATTCATCGGATCGATGGCTTACGTCGTGACGTTCCGGCAAGTCGATCCCCTTTTCGTCGTCGATCTCCGTGTTCCCAACCAACCGGTGCTGCGAGGAGAGCTGAAAGTCTCCGGCTATTCCGGGTATTTGCATCCGATCTCCGAGAAGGTCTTGCTCGGCATAGGCCGCGACGCCGAAGACACCGGACAAGCGGAGGGACTGCAGATCTCGCTCTTCGACGTGTCCGACCCGGACCACCCGGCGCGCATCGGCGCCAGGACGTTCGGCGTCATGGCGGACTCGATGGTCGAACAGGACCACCGCGCATTTCTGTATTGGAGCCCGAACCGCCTCGCCGTGATTCCGGCAACGATATGGGAGGAGTCGAACGACCGGACCCCCTGGGTCGGCGCGTTAACGGTCGTCGTCAATCAGGAGACGGGCTTCGGTCGCATCATCCGCATCACGCACGAAGGACGACCGGCAAAGAACAAGAGCATCTGGGCGGCCATTCGGCGGTCGCTCGTTATCGGCGATTCGCTTTTCACAGTTTCCGATCGTGGTGTTCTCGTCAGCGACCTCGCAACACTGGACGACGCCGGTTGGATCGCGTTCGGGTAACGAACCGCCCGAAAGAAAGCCCTCCCTCTGCCACCAGGCGCGATCATTCCATTTGAGAACGTCGTGTCCGAATCCGTAGAGTCGCCGCGGCGGAGGAGGCGCACACATGCAGATCAGGCGCGTGGTTACCGGAACATCACCGGATGGAAAGGCGTTCGTCGCGAGCGACGACCTCGTCGATCCCATTACCGTTCAGCTGGTTCCCGGCGGCGCGTTTCATCGCCTGTGGAGCAGCGACGATGCCGCGACGCTGCCGGCGAGCAGTGCGCAATCGCATGCGCCTGCGTACTTCCCGCCCCCGGGCGGCGTCCGCTTCACGATCACCACCATTGCGCCCATGGACGAGCCCTTTCCGCCGGGGATCGACATCGTGACGGCTCTTGAAGAGCTCGAGCAGAAGCTCCCCGGCATGCTCGCGGTAGCCGACACCTCGGAACCGGGGATGCACACAACAGACACAATCGATTTCAACTTCGTTGCGTCGGGCGAGATTTGGCTCGAGCTCGACGGCGGTGCCGAAGTCTTCTTGCGAACGGGCGACTGCGTCGTCATGAACGGCACGCGACACGCGTGGCGTAACAAGTCGGAGGATCCCTGCGTCGTAGTCGGAACGCTGTTAGGCGCCCGGCGCCGACCCTAACGGGAGCGCCGGGCGTGTGGATCTGGAGGGGACCCCTCCCCCTGAGTCGTATGTCTCTTCTTGCTTTCGCAAATCGCAGTTCGCTCACGTACCCTCGTCGCGATGCGGATTCGAGCGGAGGAAGAATCGTGCTGAAGAAAATCATCGTCGTCAGCATGCTGCTGGGCCTTGCTCTCACCGGGTGCAGCAAAAAAGAGGCGGGCGATAACGAAGGACGTGCAGGGGAGCCGTGCCTGACACAGCCGACTCCCATCGGCGATCCCAAGTTCCCGACACCGTTTCCGGAGATCGACGACGTGACGTGGAGCCAAACGAATGAAGCTGGTCCCTCGCGAATCGTCCAGGGGTTCACCGGAGATGCGTTGCCCGACCTATTCAATGAGATGAAAGAAAAGTTCGGTGAGGGCGGCTACGCGGTCGACAAGTCCGAACGCGATCCGCACGACGCCGAGGTGAATTTCTCGAGCGCCAAGAACACCGGACAAGTTCGTTTGGCCGAGGAGTGCCAAGGCCGAACTTCGGTGACGATCACGATTCGCCCGAAGTAATTGCGGTGCGCTCGGAAGGCCTTTCGGATCAGCCGGAGGGCTCTCCGGAGTCACGCGTGGCGGAGCAGTGCTCGCTGCACCAGCGCCGCGACGTCGATGTCCGGCTCTCGGCCGGCGAGGAGCTCCGAATACAGCATTGACTCGCCGATTCGGACGAAGACGTAGGCAAGCTCGTCGGCGTCGAACGGTAGCTCGAGCTCGCCGTTTCGTTCCGCCTCGAGAAATATCTCCTTCCACGCTTCAACGTTTCGCTGGTGCAATCCGCCTGCCGGCGTGATCAGTACGCGCAACGCCGCCATCGGCTCCGCGCGAACGAACGTGCGAAGCGGTTCGAACGACACGACGTACGCGTTGAACGTGCGAGCCGTCTCAACGATCCGCTCGACCCCGCTTCCCTTCGTTTCGGCGATGGCGAGAGCAAGGGTGCGCTCACCAAAGAACCATATGACGTCGCCGATCAAGCGGTCGCGGCTGCGAACCACCCGATAGAGGGTCGCGCGACTGACGGCGAGGTTCCGAGCGAGCGAATCCATTTCGAGCCCGGACTCCTTGAGAAAGGCCCGTCGCGCCGCGGCCAAAGCCGCCTCGTAGCTGAGGACGCGCGACCTCGACGTCGTCCGCCTTCCCAAAGCCTTGGTCGGTTCGCTCACAATGAGCAAGGGTAGCAGCGCTCACACAGCTTGAGACATGCGTCTCACGTTGAAGGTCTCCGGGAGGAACAGCTCCTAGCACGCTGAAAAGAGTAACCGTCCCCGTCGAGATCGGAGTGCGCCATGCGAAACACGAACCGGATCTCACACATCCTCCTGGCCGGCCTCATGCTGTTGCTGTCCGGGACGCCCGGACGCGCCGGAGCCGATGGATCCGTCGCCATCGCTGTCTTGTCGAACCGCGCGGACTTGGTGTCCGGCGATGACGCGTTGATTGCCATCGCCGTGCCGCCCGGATCCACGCTGTCGTCGGTCGACGTGGGGGGCACCGACGTTACCGATGACTTCGTGGCCGTCTCGACCGGTCGCTACAAAGGCCTGGTCGCTGGGCTGAGCAACGGCGCCAACGTGCTGACCGCGACCATCGGCGACGGCTCCGGCGCGACCCTCACGATCACAAATCGTCCTCAGAACAGTTCCATCCTGTCCGGACCGCAGATCCAGCCGTGGACCTGCGCGGCCAGCGCGAAGAATATGCAGTGCGATCGGGACCCGGTCTACACGTACATGTACAAGCCGGCATCGGGCGGCAGCCTCATCGCGTACGACCCAGCGAGCCCGCCGCTCGATGCGCTCATTGGAGACACCACGACGGATAACGGTGAGACGGTGAAATACATCGTCCGCATCGAGACCGGTGCGATCGACCGCGACGAATATCGCATCGCCGAGTTGTATCAACCCGGACTCGCGTGGACGCCGACGAGCCCTCAGCCACAATGGAACCACAAGCTCGTCATCACGCACGGCGCGAGCTGCGACACGGGCTACACAGCCGGTGCCGCGCCCGACGTTCTCAATGACACCGCTCTGTCGCGGGGCTTCGCTGTGATGTCGAACGCGCTCGACAACGCGGGACACAACTGCAACATCGTGACACAAGGCGAGTCGTTGATCATGACGAAGGAGCGCGTGATCGACACGCTCGGCGAGATTCGTTACACGATCGGTAGCGGTTGCTCGGGTGGATCGCTCGTACAACAGCAGCTGGCCAACGCGTATCCCGGCCTGTACCAGGGAATCACCCCGCAATGCAGTTATCCCGACGCGTGGTCGTCGGCAATGCAGTACGAGGACTACAACTTGATGTTGCAGTACTTCAAGTCGCCGTCGAAGTGGGGCACCGGCGTCGTGTGGGACCCGGCCAGCATCGGCTTCGTCATCGGCCATCCGAACCCCGCAAACCCGATCACGTTCACGACGGTAATTCCAGACTCGGGCAACCCGACGCGAAGCTGCCCCGGCCTTGCGACGGACAAGATGTACAACGCGACGACGAATCCGGGTGGCCAGCGCTGCACCCTGTACGACTACATGGTCAACGTGTTCGGAACGGTCGACGATCCGGCTCATCCGGAGAGAAGCACTTGGGCTCGCGTGCCCTGGGACAACAACGGCGTCCAGTTCGGCCTGAAGCCACTTTTGGCCGGCAAGCTCACGGCACAGCAATTCATCGACCTCAATACAAAGATCGGTGGGTTCGACATCGACCACAACCTGATTCCAAGCCGAACTATCGCCGACGACTTCGCGGTGAAGGCCTTGTATCAAAGCGGCGCGATCAACCAGGCCAACAATCTGAACCAAGTGGCGATCATCGACTTGCGTGGTCCGGACCCCGGTGCATTCCACGATGTCTACCGTACGTACGCCATCCGCGCCCGCTTGGAACGCGAGCATGGCACGGCCGCGAACCAAGTTCTCTGGCGCGGCTTTGTGCCGCTCCTCGGCGATACGAATTACGTCGCCCAATCGATCATCGCGATCGACGGCTGGCTTGCAGTCGTAGAAGCCGACCACCGTGACGTGCCTCTTGCGCAAAAGATTCGTGAGGACAGGAACGTCGCTGACCGCTGCACGAACGGCGCCGGCGTCGATCTACCGTCGCCCGTCTGTGACGGCGTCGTTCAGAGCTACACGACGCCGCGCATCGAGGCCGGCATGCCGTTCACCGATGACGTGATGAAGTGCCAGCTGAAGTCCATGAAGCGCTCCGACTACTACCCGGTCATCTTCACCGACGCGCAATGGTCTGAGCTGCAGACGGCGTTTCCGAACGGGGTATGCGATTACTCGAAGCAGGGCCAATTCCAACAGTCCACGCGCGCGTGGCAGACGTATCAGGATGCGTCAGGAAACGTGATTTACGGCGGAACGCCTCTCGGTCCACCGCCGGAATCGGTTCCGTTCTCGAATTGAGCATTATTCGCTCGCCTACGAACTCTACGTCCTTAAGCCGCGGTACCGGCTCCCGGCTGCGCCTTGTCGATGCATCCCCACGCTTTGAGAATGCGTACGAACGTTCGCACCTCTTGGTGGAACATCGCAGGATCAGTGATTTCGAGCGACGTTTGCGCGTCCATCTGGTACAGCGTTCGGCCAGCTCGCAGTTGGTGGGAGGGAGATACTTCGTGCGCGGCGTCGGCAGTTCCTGCTCTCGTTTACGAGTACCAGCCGATCCGGGGATTGTTCACCGGCTTTGTTCGCTTGGTGAACGACGGATGGATCCGTGCAACAGCAAGCACCAGGCGCGCCCCCCATTCGAAGACGAAAAAGGCCAGGAGAAACAGCAACACGATCACGCCGGCAGCGATCACGAAGAGGCCGGGGAAGAGCACCACGAGCAACACCTTCGGCACGTCGGAAAGCCGATCGTGGAATCTCGACTTCCACAACGAGCCGAGTCGAACACCCGCCCACATGACCCAGCGACGTAGGAACGGAACACCAAGCTCGGCCATGCAGCGACGAAAGATGCCATCGGCGTCACCGCGACTCACGCCGTCGATCGGCGTTCGCCATAAATGGTCGTGGAGAACCGCAGCCTTCGTGTATCGGCCGGACCGAGGAATGAGCCACTGGAACAAAACCGGCACAGAAGCGAAGTCGGTTTCTGCGCCGGCCGGTACCTCGAAGCATTGCGTGTCGGCTTGGTACCGAAGCGGCTGCACGACTTTCCAGTCATTGTCGCCGGCGTCCTTGACCACGAGCTCGCTGAGGAACGGCATAGCCGAACTGTATGCCCCTTGCTTCGCCTTGCATCGGAGCGACGAACGTCACCAATTTGGGCAACTCCGGACGTGAGTAGATCCTAATCCCTTTGCGTGGAAC
>JAIVGO010000112.1 GCA_020201525.1 Actinomycetota bacterium
CTGGTCGTCGGTTCCCGCCGGTGTGACGTCGTCGGTTCGCGTCGGTGCGGGGTCACCGGTTCCTATCGGCGCGGGATCGCCGGTGGCGGCCGACACCTCCGCCAGCTCGCCGAACGCCGGCGGCTGGTGCTCACGTCGCCAGATGACGGCGACCAGCACGACGTAGCCGGCGACGAGCAGCAGCCCCTCTGAGCGCGCCACGCGGTCATCGACGAGCGCCATCAGCGCCAGCAGCCCGACGACGACCGCCGCCCCGGCGTACTCGCGCACCCGACGCCCGACGGGAACCGGCCGGAGCAGCGCCGCCAGCCCGAGTACGGCGGTCAGCATCGTCACGTTCGCACCGACCGCGTCGCCGGCGGCGAGCGCGGGATGGTGACGCAACGTGGCGACGACCGCGGTCAACAGCTCCTCCGGCTCCGCACCGGCGAGCACCAGGCCGATCGCCAGCATGCTGACGCCGAGCCGCCGGCCCGCACCCGTCGCGTTGCTCGCGAACAGCTCCGCACCGGTCGCCAGCAGCAGCCCGGCGGCCGCGAGCAGCAGGAAGCCGGTCACGCCGCGATCACCCGCGAGAAAGTCACGTCGGTATCCCAGCGCGTGAAGCCCAGGCGTTGGTAGAGCCGGATGGCCGCCGTGTTCGACTCGTCGACGTAAAGCATCACCTGCGCGAGCCCGCCGGCCCGCAGGTAATGCAGCCCGACGAGGGTCAGTCCGGCACCGAGCCCGTTGCCGCGTTCGCTCGGGTGCACCCCAACCACGTAGACCTCACCGATGGGCTCGTGGGCGTGGTCGCCGCGGCTGCCGTGCACCTTCGTCCAGTGAAAACCAGCGAGTACGCCGGCGCGCTCGGCGAGGAAGAACCCGGCCGCGTCGAACCATGGCTCGGCCTCGCGCACCTCGACGTCGGACACAGCCCAGCCGCCCTGGTCTGGATGGTCGGCGAACGCCGCGTTGTTGAGCTCCGTCCACGCAGCTTCGTCGGCCCCGACGACGAAGGTGCGCACGGTGACGCCCGCTGGCAGCACTGCGTCGGGGATCGCGGGACCGAGTGACCTCCGCATCTGCCAGAGCACGCGCGTCTGCTCGAACCCGAACCGCGCCGCGAGCCGTTCCGCGCCGGGGTGCGTGCCGTGCGCCCAGAGCCGCAGCCGGCCGTCGCCGACGATGTCGAGCAGGGACCCGACGAGCTGACCGGCGACGCCCGCGCGTCGGTGCGCCGGGTGGACGGCAAGCTCGGCGCTGGCGCCGAGAACCCCATCGGTCTCGTCGAGGTGCGCGTAACCCACCAACGCATCGCGGTCCCAGGCGAGCACGTTGCTGCCACCGGCGTCATCGCCGTGCCGCACGTGCAGCAGCGCATGCTCGGACAGCGCGTGGCGGCCGTCCGCGTCGGCAACGGCGTTGAGCAGGTCGACGACCGCGCCGCGGTCCTCGGGCGGCAGGTCTCGGCGTACGACGAGTCGGACCGTCAATCGACCGGCACGCTCACGTCGCGACTGTATTGCCGCCGGGGATGCGGGTGCCTTGGACATTCGGAGCTACCGGCGGTAAACGTCAAGGCGTTGACCGATCGCGACTGCGAGAACAACCGGGACCTCAGCGAGAATGGCCGCTCATAACGAAGGAGCGTCCATGACCCGACGCGCGTGCGCCACACTGGCCCCGGTGATGCTGGCTCTCGTCGCTGCCTGCAACAGCGTCCCCCGCTCTGGCAGTCGGCCGCCGCCACTGCCGTCAGCCACCGGATCACCTCGCATCGGCAGCGGCGCCGCCCCGCCGCTACCGGCGGAGAGCACGCAGACGATCGAGCTGGTGGGCGCTGCTCGGATCCGCGTCGTCGCCGGTTCTGGGGAGCCGCACGAGCTGGTGCTGGGCCAGGACCCGGTCGCGCGCAGCTCGTTGGAGCAGACCTCGGGGGAGAAGGTGCGCAGCCTGGCGCTCAACCTCGTCGGCTCGGCGGGCGGCCAGCGGGCCCGCTTCCGGATTTCCGGCCGGATCGCGGCCGGCGAGAGTCGCACCGGGGAGGGCTTTCTGGCCGTGACGCTGCTGGCGCCAGGCATCGGCGCGAACCTGCTGTCCACGGATGGTGAGTGCACCGTGCGGTTTACGGCGGTCAGCGCTCGCCGCGTCGACGCCACTGTGGCGTGCCCGCCCACCCGCCGGTCGCGCGTCGAACTGACCGGTGCGGTGCGCGCGCCCGCGCGTTTCTGACCAGCGCGTTCAAGAGTTGACAGTTCGGGGAACGACAGGAAGGTTCGGGAGCCGCAACCACCGCCCGTGACCTCGGCAGGGAGGCGCCATGACCCAGCGCAAGTGGTTCGCCGTAGCGGTCGGTGTCGCCGCTTTGCTCGCCGGACTAGGCATTGCAACCGCCGCCGCGCAGACGGCGCCGTGCGGCAACTACCCACCGACCTCGCCGACAGTGCGGTTGCGCACCGACCGCCGCACGATCACCGCGGGTGAGTTCGTCGCGGTCGCGGTCGAGGTGACCGGCAATGGCAACTGCGTCGTGCCCGCCGCCGCGGTCCAGCTCTTTGCGCGCAACGTCAACACGCCGAACTCCGTGATCGTCCGCCGGTCGACGACCGACCAGAGCGGCCAGGTGTTCTTCGGCGTGGTGCCGCCAGTCAACGTCGTACTCCATGCGCGCGTGACGGTTGCCCCGGGTGCGGCACCAGTCACGTCGAACTCGGTTGTGGTGCTCGTGCAAACGCGGGTGAGCATGCTCACGGGCTCGCCCGGCGAGTGTCGCATCGCGCTGCTCGCCGGCACGCTGCCGCGCAAGCCGTCGCAGGTCGTCTACCTCCAGCGCGCCGCGTTCTCCGGGGGCCGCTTCAGCGGGTGGGTGACGCTCGCCTCGCGGCGCACCGACCCCGATGGATCCGTACGCGCCACGTTCGGTCTCGTCTGCGGCGCCAACTACGTGCTCTCGGTGCTCGTGCCGCGCACGCTCAGCAACGAGGCAGGTCGTGCGCCCGCCCGAGTCGCGCGCGCCGGGTAACCGGCAGCGCCCCGCGGTGACGATGCCGGCCCGCGACCGCACAAGCCCGGGTAGCGGTTGCCTACGGTGACCCCGTGATCCGGTAGGCGGCGCGAATGCCGCTGCGCCGCGCCGCGTGGGCCAGCGGCGCTGTCGTCGTGCTTGCGGTTGCGTGGCTGGTCGCGACCACGCTCCTCGCGCGCGCGCAGCTCCTGCGCGCCGAGGCACGCATCGCAACCATCCGTGGGGGGTTCGCAGGACCCGTCGATGTTGATACCGCGCGCGAGCTTCGCGCGGCACAGCACGAGGCACGGCGGGCCCGCACGTTGACCGTCGGACCGGTTTGGTGGGCCGCCGAGCGGCTGCCCCTCGTCGGCCGCGACGCGCGCGGCATCCGGCGGATCACCGCCACTGCGGAAGCGTTGGCGCGGACGACCGTGCCCGACGTACTTGCCGCCAAGGACGAGCTGCTCGACGCCAGCGGATCGGGCAACCGGTTCGATCTCACGGTGTTCGCGCGCGTCGAGCGGCGGCTTGCGCGCGTCGAGCGGCAGGTGGCCGTGGCGCACTCGGCGATCACCGGCCGCGCCGCGCCGCTGCTGCCGGCGGTCGGCAGCGCCTACCGCGACGTCGGTCGCGAGCTAGCCGCGCTCCGCCGGCAGGTTCGGACGCTTGCCGACGCCACGCGCGTGGCGCCCGCGATGCTCGGCGTCGCCGGGCCACGCCGCTACTTCGTCGCCTTCCAGAACAACGCCGAGCTGCGCGCCACCGGCGGGCTGATCGGCTCCTACGCGATCGTGCGCGCGGACCACGGCGTGGTGTCGCTGGAGAAGGTCGCGTCGAACGCGGAGCTGCGGTCGCCGGACCGGCCGATCATCGACCTGGGGCCCGAGTACGACGCGCGCTACCGCGGCTTCGCCGGCGACTACCTGTGGTCGGCGGTGAACCTCACGCCGCACTACCCGGCGGTGAATCGCATCATCACGGCGCTCTATGCGCACCAGGGCGGCGGCCGCGTCGACGGCAGCGTGAGCACCGATCCGGTCGCGCTGTCCTACCTGCTCGGCGTCACGGGACCTGCGCAGCTGCGGTCCGGCGAGGTGGTCAGTGCGGACAACGTCGTGGCGCTGACGCTGCGTGACGCTTACGCGCGGTTCGCCGCCGACGACTCCGCGCGAAAACAGTTCCTGACCGAGGTAGCGCGGGCAGCGTTCGCCAAGGTGCTGTCGCCCGCGCTCGACCGCCGCCGGCTGCTCGGCGCCCTCGTGCTCGCGGTAGCCGAGGGTCGGCTGCTCGCCGCGTCCAACCACCCGGCAGAGCAAGCGGTCCTCGAGGTGACGACCGTCGGTGGCGCGCTGGACCGCGCGGGTGGGCCGTTCCTGCATGTCGTGACGCAGAACGCCGGCGGAAACAAGCTCGACTACTACCTGCACCGTGAGATCCGCTATCACGCGTACGCGCGGCGCGACCAGCAACGTGTCGTCGACGTAGAAGTGCGGCTGACGAACGGCGTGCCAGCCGAGACGCTCCCGCCGGTCGTCACGGGGCGGCTGGACGCGCCGCGCGGGCCGATCCTGCCGGGGCAGAGCCGGCTTTACCTGTCCGTGTACGCGAGCCGCGGCGCGGAGCTGCTCAACGCGGTCGTCGACGGCACCGCGATCGCGACGGAGTCTGCTGTTGAGCAGACGCATCCGGTGTTCTCGGCATACGTCGAGGTCAAGCCGCGCTCGACGACGACGATCGTGCTGCGGTTCCGCGACCCAGCGTCGGCTGGCGGCGGGTGGCGGCCGACGGTCCGACCGCAGCCGCTGGTCGTAAACGACCGGGTGGAGGTCCGCGTCGATAACTGAACCGGGATACTGCCCGTTGGCCGGCCACCCGCACTCCCACCCATCGGCCGGAGGCGCTAGTGGGGTCTCAGCGCGTCACGTCAGTCGGGCGCAGCCGGCTCTGGGCTGCGGCCGCCGGGGCGGTCAGCACCTCTGCGATCCGCTGACCGGCGTGCCCGTCCCACAGAGCCGGCTTCCGCGCCGGCGGCGGACGTTCGAACACGTCCCACGTCGCCCGGAGTACCGCCTGTGGGTCGCGCCCGACGACGCGGTTCGTGCCTTCGGTCACCGTGATCGGGCGCTCCGTGTTGTCGCGCAACGTGAGGCACGGGACACCGAGCACGGTCGTCTCCTCTTGTACGCCGCCGGAATCCGTAAGCACGACGCGCGCCGCGGCCTCGAGCGCGATGAAGTCGAGATAGCCGAGCGGCTCGGTGAGGAGCACGCCGAGCGCGGCGGCGGTTAGCTGGGCGCGCGTCCGCGGGTGCACCGGGAAGACGACCGGGCAGCGCTGCGCGATCTCGGCCAGCGCAGCCATGATCGGATTCAGCGTCGCCGGGTCGTCCACGTTCGCCGGTCGGTGCAGCGTCACGAGCGCGTATCCACCCGACTCGATGTCGAGGGACTTGGGTAGTCCCCGCGCCTGCGCCCGCGGGAGGTTCGCGAGCAGCGTGTCGACCATCACATTGCCGACCAGGTGGATCTGGTCGGCGCGATAGCCCTCCGCTTGCAAGTTTTCGACGGCGTCGGGTGACGTCGCGAAGAGGAAGTCACTGACGCGGTCCGTGACGACGCGGTTGATCTCCTCCGGCATCGACCAGTCGCGGCTGCGCAGCCCGGCCTCGACGTGGCCCACGAGGCAGCCGGACTTTGCCGCGACAAGTGCGCAGGCCATCGTGGAGTTCACATCCCCGACGACGAGCACAGCGTCCGGTGCTACCTCCGCGACGACCGGCTCGAACGCCGTCATCACCCGCGCGGTCTGCTCGGCCTGCGACGCGGAGCCGACCCCGAGCGAGCGGTCCGGTTCGCGGATGCCGAGCTCGTCGAAGAAGATTGCGCTCATCGCGTCGTCGTAGTGCTGCTCGGTGTGCACGAGCACCGTCTCGACGCCGCGAGCCTCGAGCGCGTCGAGCACGGGCTTGACCTTCATGAAGTTCGGCCGCGCTCCGGCGACGCAGATCACCCGCATGCCCGGGACGGTAGCGTCGTGTCCCGGTACGCCCTGAACCTCGTACACGGACGGGCAACGACATGGCGCAGACATCGGAACGCAAGGTGGTGGTGGTCGGGCAGGGCTACGTGGGACTGCCGCTTGCAATGCGCGCGGTCGAGGCCGGCTACGACGTCGTCGGTTACGACGTCGACCCGGTTCGCGTGGCCCGGCTAAACGACCGGGATTCCTACGTCGAAGACGTTTCCAACGATGAGCTAACCAGCGCGATCGCTACCGGGCGCTACGTCGCGACCACCGAGCCGGCGCACTGCGAGAGCTTTGACATTGCCGTGGTCACTGTTCCGACGCCACTTCGCGAAGGAGTACCCGACGTCACCTACATCGAAGAAGCGGCGCAGTCGCTAGCGAAATACCTGCGGCCGGGAGCGACCGTCATCCTCGAGTCGACGACGTATCCAGGCACAACGGAAGGCATCTTCAGCACGCTGCTGACCAATGGCTCCGGCCTGACGGCGGGCAGCGATTTCTTCGTTGGTTTCAGCCCGGAGCGCATCGATCCGGGCAACCGCGTCTGGGGCTTCGCCAACACGCCAAAGCTCGTTTCCGGCATCGACCCCGCATCCCTCGACGCCGTTCTGGCGTTTTATGACGACCTCGTCGAAACCACGGTCGTGGTGCGCTCACCCAGAGAGGCGGAGCTCGCGAAGCTGCTGGAGAACACGTTCCGGCACGTGAACATCGCGTTGGTGAACGAGCTGGCGATGTTCGCGCACGACCTGGGCATCGACATCTGGGAGACGATCGACGCCGCCGCGACCAAGCCTTTCGGGTTCATGCGGTTCACGCCGGGCCCGGGCGTGGGCGGGCACTGCCTGCCGATCGATCCGTCGTACCTGTCCTGGCAGGTGAAGCGTGCGCTGGGGCACGCCTTCCGCTTCGTCGAGCTGGCGAACGACGTCAACGACCACATGCCGGACTACCTCGTGCGCCGGGTGTCACTCGCGCTCAACCGGCGACAGCGGGCCGTCCACGGCGCGCGAATCCTGGTCTTGGGGCTCGCATACAAGAAGAACACAGGGGACGCACGCGAGTCGCCTGCGGTCCGAGTCGCGCAGCTGCTCCTCAGCCTCGGCGCCGACGTGCGCGCCGCGGATCCCCATGTCGTCGAGAGCCACGCCGACTCGCGCATCACGCGCGTCATGCTGACACGCGAGGAGGTGAGCGCGGCCGATCACGTGGTCCTGCTGACCGACCACGACGACTTCGACCTCGGCCTGCTCGAGCACGCGTACGTGCTGGATGCGCGCGGCGTGCTTCCGCGCGGCGAGTACGTCGAGCACCTGTGAGCTCAGTCACCTCGGCCGGCGACGTGGCCGGCGCGGTCACGGTCGCGGTTGTCGTCAGCTGCGCAATCCAGCCGTTTCTCATCAACGGCGTCGGCCACCGACTGGTCGACCATCCGACCGAGCGCTCGTCGCACACCGTGCCCACACCACGTGGGGGCGGGATCGGCGTCGTCGGGTCCGCGGTGATGGCGTTCACGCTGTTCGCCCGCAGCCGGCCGGCGGCCGCGGTTGTGGCTGCGCTGCTGCTCTTCGCTGTCGTCGGGCTAACCGAGGACCTGCACGGCGTGCCGCCGTTCCCGCGCTTCGGCCTGCAGCTGCTGGCGGGTGCCGGTGCCGCGCTGGCGGTCGTTTCGGCCGCCCGGCCGGCACACGCGGTGCTAGTCCTTGCTGTCGGGGCGCTGTGGCTTGCCGCTTTTGCGAACGTGTTCAACTTCATGGACGGGATCAACGGCATCTCGGCTGCCGAGGGCGTGGTGGCCGGGGTGGCCTACGCCGCACTCGGGCTGGCTCGGCCGGAATGGGAGCTGACCCTCGCGGGCAGCGTGGTCGCCGCCGCGATGGTCGGGTTCCTGCCGTGGAACGTCCCGGTCGCCCGGGTTTTCCTAGGGGACGTCGGCAGCTACGCAGTCGGCGCTGCTCTGGCGACCCTGGCGGCGCTCGGTCTGATGGCCGGGTTGCCGGTTGAGGCGTGTGTGGCTCCGTTGGCGCTCTACCTCGCTGATACCACGACGACGGTGCTTCGCCGTATCCGGGCGGGGGAGCCGTGGCACCTACCTCACCGGACGCACGTGTACCAACGGCTCACCGACCTCGGCTGGTCACATGTCCAGGTCACCACGCTCGTGGCATCGACCGTGGCGTTGACGTCGGCACTTGGGGCACTGGCACTGCACGCGTGGTGGCTGCGCGGCATCGGCGACGTGCTGATCGCCTCGGTCGTCACGACGTACCTGCAGCTGCCTCGTCTGCTCCGCGGGCGAGCGCGCATCGGACACGCGGGATGAGGATCTTGCTGGTCACGCACTACTTCCCCCCCGAGCTGGGCGCACCGCAGGCACGGCTCAGCGAGCTGGCCCGCGCCTGGGCGGCGGCGGGCGACGACGTCACGGTGCTGACCGGGATGCCGAACCACCCGACCGGAGTCGTTCATCCCGCGTATGCGGCAGCCGCGCGCCGCGTTGAAAGCGCGGATGGCTACCGCGTCGTCCGCACGTGGCTTTACGCCACACGAAACGAAGGCTTCGTGCGGAAGACGCTCGGCCACCTGTCGTTCATGGTGACGAGCGTGCTCCTCGGCGGCCGCGTCGTCGGCCGCGCTGACGTCGTTGTGGTGTCGTCGCCGACGTTCTTCTCGATCGCCGGTGCGTGGCTTCTCTCCCGGCTCAAGCGCGCGCGGTTCGTCGTAGAGATCCGCGACCTGTGGCCGGCCATCTTCGTCGAGCTGGGCGTGCTGCGGAACCGCCAGCTCATCGGCGTCCTGGAACGGCTCGAGCTCGCCGCCTACCGAGCGGCCGACGCCGTCGTCGTCGTCTCGGAAGGATTCCGCCAGGACCTCATTCGCCGCGGCGTGCCCAAGGACAAGGTCCATACCGTGCGCAACGGCGTCGACATCGCGACGTTCCGCCGGTCCGCGCCCGACGCGGACGTGCGAGCGCGACTTGGTGCGACGCGTGACCAGACCCTCGTCGTCTACATCGGTGCGCACGGCATCTCCCAAGGCCTCGCCACGGTCGTCGATGCCGCCGCGAGGCTCGGGCCCGAGGTCCATGTCGCGCTCGTCGGCGAGGGCGCGGACAAGGCGCGCGTCGCCGCACGGGTCCGGGAGCTCGCGGCAGCGAACGTCACGATGCTGCCTGCGGTCCCCCGTGCCGAAGTGCCCGCGCTGCTCGCCGCCGCCGACGTCTGCGTGGTCACGCTGCGGGACGTGCCGCTGTTCTCGACGTTCATCCCGTCGAAGATGTTCGAGTACCTCGCCGCCGAGGCGGCTGTCGTCGGCGCGGTTCGCGGCGAGGCCGCCGGCATCCTCCAGGAGGCGGGGGCGGTCGTCGTCGAGCCGGAGAATCCCGAGGCACTGGCCGAGGCGGTTCGGCAGCTCGCGAAGGACCCCGACCGGCGGGCGGCGATGGGGCGCACCGGCCGCCGCTACGTCGAGCAGCACTTCGACCGCGACCGGCTCGCGACGACGTACCGCGACATCCTCCGCGACGTCGTGACATCGGCAGCTTCATGAGGCTGCTGGTCACCGGTGGCAGCGGCTTCACCGGCCAGCGGGTGCTCGCCAGGGCCGCGGCGCGCCGCCACGCCGTCGTCGCGCTGGTCCGCTCCGATGCGGCGGCCGCGACGGTCGAGCGGCTCGGTGCTCGCGCCGTGCGCGGTGACCTGGACCGGCCAGAATCCTTGGCGGCGGCGTTCACCTGCGGCGCAGAGGGATTGCTCAACCTCACATCACTGGGGTTCGGGCACGCGCAGCGGATCGTCGACGCGACGGTTCAAGCCGGCATTCCGCGCGCCGTGTTCGTTTCGACGACCGCCGTAACGACGGGGCTCGCCGCCGGTAGCCAGCGGGTCCGGCTCGACGCGGAGCAGATGATTCGAGAAAGCTCACTGGACTGGACGATCGTGCGGCCGACGATGATCTACGGCGCGCCGGGCGACCGGAACCTGTCGCGGCTGCTCGCTCTGATCCGCAAGGCGCCGATAGTCCCGCTGCCGGGTGGCGGCCGACGGCTTCAGCAGCCGGTCCACGTCGAGGATCTCGCCGACGCGCTGGTTGCGGCGATCGAGTCGGCCAGCGCGGTCGGTCGCACGTACAACATCGCCGGACCCCAGCCCGTGTCGTTCCGCGAGCTCGTCGTGGAGACCGCTGCGGCGGTAGGTCGCCGGCCGGTGGTGGTCGCGGTCCCGCTCGGACCAGCGGTGGCGGCCGCACGCCTCTACGAGCGGCTGTCTCGGCACCCACGCATCAAGGCTGAGCAGCTCGAGCGTCTCGCCGAGGACAAGGCGTTCTCTATCGAGGAGGCGCGCCGTGACCTCGGGTTCGCGCCGCGGTCGTTTCGAGCGGGGATTCGCGGCGAAGCGCAGGCGCTGGCGTCGTGACCGGCAGTGAGCTCGCGCTGCTTGCGCGCACCGCCCGCCACCTGCGTGCTGGACAGGTCGTGCACCGCGCGCGACTGCGCGGACAGCGGCTCTTGGTGCGAGGCGCGCCCGGCCTCGCGCGCGCTGTTCTCTCAGGACGCGCGCCGGCGGACGCCGGCTGGCCGGGGCAGTTCCAGCCCCTCGACGCGCGGCTGCGCGGCTGGCCCGATGCGGTTGAGCTGGCGTCCGGGCGCGTGACCCTGCTCGGTGTACGCGGCGCCCTGCGCGACTGGCGCCACCGCGAGAAGCCGCAGCTGTGGCGCTACCACCTGCACTACTGGGACTGGGCGTGGGCGCTCACGCAAGGAGTCCCGCCGGATGACGCGCGTCGCCTGTTCGGCGATCTGTTCCGCTCGTGGTGCGCTGGCACTCGCTTCGGTCAATGGGACGAGTGGTCCCCGTACGTCGCGGCGCTGCGCGCCTGGTCGTGGTGTGGGCAGTACGCACCCCTCGTGCGCGGCACGGAGATCGACGACGACTTCCGAGCACAGCTCGCGCTGCATGCTGGGTTCCTGCGCCGACACCTGGAACGCGACGTCGGCGGCAACCACCTCGTGAAGGACCTCAAGGCGCTGATCGGGCTCGGTGTCTTCCTTCGCGACGAGGCGCTGCTCGGCCGAGCCGTGTCGCTGCTCGGGCGGGAACTGCGGGTCCAGGTGTTGGCCGACGGTGGCCACTACGAACGATCACCGGCGTACCACTGTCAGGTACTCGGTGACCTCATCGACGTCGATGCGCTCCTCGCGGCCGCCACGAGCGCCGTGCCGGAAGAGCTCTCACGCGCCGTCTCCGAGATGCGCCGCTGGCTCGGCCTCGTCGTCGCTCCGGACGGCTCGCTGCCTCCCCTGAACGACGGTTTCCCGATGCGCGCCGATCTGCTGGCCGCGCTCGAGCCAGGACCCGCCGCACCTGACGGTTTGACGCTGCTGGCCGATACCGGGCTCGGCATCATGCGCCGCGGCGGCCTGCACGTGATCGCTGACGTCGGGCTGCCGTGCCCGGACGAGCTGCCGGCGCATGCCCACGCGGACACGCTCGGGTTCCTCCTCTACGACGGAGACACGTGCGTCGTCGGAGAGTGCGGCACGTCGACGTACGAGGCCGGTGCGCGTCGTGCCTACGAGCGCGGTACCGCGGCGCACAGCACTGTCGAGGTCGACGGAGCGAACTCCACGGAGGTGTGGGGCACCTTTCGCGCGGCGCGACGAGCGCGCCCGACGAGCGTCACGGCGGTGGACCGCGACGGCCGATCGGTGCTCTCGGCCTCGCATGACGGCTACGCGCGGCTACCGGGTCGGCCGATCCATGCGCGGACGTGGTCGCTCACGGCCGTCGGGCTGGTCGTCGACGACGCCATCAGCGGCAGTGGGGTGCACGACGTGCGCACCCACGTGCACCTCGCGCCGGGAATCACGTGGACTCCGGGCGGCGGCGTCGGTCGACTGCGGGTCGGTTCCCTCACGCCGTTGACGGCCGAACAGATGGAGGCGGCGCGCGGTTGGCACGAGCTGGTGCCGGCGGTCGTGCTCACGAGCCGCGTTCGCGCGTCGCTACCGTGGCGCGGGCGCATCGAGTTTGCCGCGGAGGACGCAGCGTGAAGCAGGTCGTGCAACCGATCGCGGGCGGGCCGGTGACGGTGCTCGACGTGCCTCGGCCGACCGTGTCTCCGACCGAGGTACTCGTCCGCACGGTCGCGAGCGTGATCTCGCCAGGGACGGAGCGCGCGGTCACCGCACTTGCCCAGTCATCCCTGGTCAGCAAGGCGCGCGCACGTCCCGACCTCGTACGTCAGGTCGTCAAGAAGGCGCGCGCCGAGGGCATCGGTTCAACGCTGAAGACGGTCCGCGCGCGCCTCGCCACGGACCTGCCGCTCGGCTACTCCGCAGCTGGCGTTGCGGTCGAGGTGGGCAGCGCCGTCGCCGGGGTCCGGCCGGGCCAGCTGGTCGCCACCGGTGGCGCGGGCAAGGCGAACCACGCCGAGTGGCAATCGGTGCCGGGTCTGTTGTGCTCGGTCGTGCCGGAGGGTGTGGCTCCCGAGGACGCCGCATTTACGACGATCGCGTCGATCGCCTTGCACGGGCTGCGGCTGGCCGAGGTCGGGCCCGGGTCGAAGGTTGTCGTGATCGGACTTGGCCTCATTGGCCAGCTGGCGGCGCGGTTGGCGATGGCGTCCGGATGCGACGTGGCCGGCATCGACGTCGCCGCTGAGCCGCTGCGCGTGGCGCGCGGCGCCGGGGTAACGACGTTCAAGGAAGCGGGCGAGGCGACGACCAAGCGGGTCCTGGCGTGGTCGCGCGGCCGCGGCGCGGACGCCGTGCTGCTGTGTGCAGCGGGGGAGTCGTCGTCCGTCGCACAGCGGACCCCCGCACTGTGCCGCGACCGCGCGCAGGTCGTCGTCGTGGGTGACGTCGGCCTGGAGATATCGCGCACGCCCTTCTACGAGAGGGAGTTGTCCCTACGGTTCGCCCGCTCGTACGGGCCTGGTCGCTACGAGCGTGTCTATGAGGAATACGGCGTCGACTACCCGCCCGGTCACGTCAGGTGGACCGAGGGTCGCAACTTCGAGGCGGTGTTGGACATGCTCGCCGCGGGACGTCTCGCGGTTAGCGACCTCGTGACGCACCGCTTCCCGATCGCGGACGCCGCGGCGGCGTACCAGCTGATCGACGCGCGGCGCGAGCCGTATCTGGCGATCGCACTGGAGTACCCGCACGACCAGCCCAGGCGCGAGCCGGCGGTCGTACTGCGACGGTCACCTGCCGCACTACGCGAGCCAGGCGTCGGCTGGATCGGTGCCGGGGCGTTCTCGACCAGCGTTCTCCTTCCGGCCTTCCAGGCCGCCGGGTTCAGCAACCTCGTTGGCGTCGCGTCCGCGTCGGGCCTCTCCGCGAGACGGATGGCGGAACGTTCGGGTTTTGCGCGCGCCACATCGGCGGACGAGCTCATCGAGGATCCGGACGTCGACGTCGTTGTCGTCGCGACGCCGCACGACACCCACGCCGAGCTCACCGTTCGAGCGCTCGACGCGGGCAAGCACGTGTGGTGCGAGAAACCGCTCGCGCTCTCCCTCGACGAACTGGACGCCGTTGACGCGGCGTGGCGCCGGAGCGGTCGGACGCTGTTCGTTGGCTACAACCGACGCTGGTCTCGCGCCGTACAAATGGTTCGCGACGAGTTCTCGGACCGTTCCTTCCCGCTCACGGTCGTCTACCGCGTCGCGGCGGGCGAGGTGCCGACGAAGCACTGGTACCACGACCGGCGGCAGGGCGGCCGACTGCTGGGTGAGGTCTGCCATTTCGTGGACACGTGCGCCGCGCTGGTCGGTTCGCCTGTGAGCTCTGCGGGGGCAGTCGCGGGCGGCCGCGCGGACGAACCCTTGCTGGCGGACGATCTCGCCGTTGCGCTGGCCTTCGGGGACGGGTCCGTCGCGACGATCGGCTACAGCAGCGCGAGCCCGCGGAAGACGGCGAAGGAGCACGTGGAGGTTCTCGGCGGTAGCAGCGTCGCGGTCATCGACGACTACCGGCGCGTGCTCGTCGACGGCGAGCGCGTCTTGGCGGGTGTACAGGACAAGGGGCACGCGCCCGCCGTTGCCGCCTTCCGCGGGCTGGTCACAGCGAACGACGCCGGTGCCGAGATGGATGCACTCGCGTCGACGCGCGCGGTGCTCGCGGCTGCGGCGTCGCTATCCGCGCCGACGGCCGTCTACTAGCAGGAACCAGCCGAACCGGTCGCCCAGAACGCGTGCCACGACCGGCACGAGACGGCGGTCCCAGTGCGTGAGCACCGGGCGGACCGAGAGGTCGACGAGCTGAGGCGCCAACCTCCGGTGTAGCTCGCCGACGGTGTATGCGCGCGTGCCTGGGCTCTCCATTCTCGCGACGGCATCTGTCAGCGAGGCGAACGGCCGGCCTCGAAGCAGGCAATACCGCACCCACGCCGCGATCGCGACCCATGACCTGCGGTGGTAGACCATCACCGCGTAGCGGCCGCCCGGCCGGAGGACGCGCGCTGCCTCGGCGAGAGCGCGGTCGCTGTCCGGAGTGTGGTGCAGGACGCCCCACGACCAGACGAGGTCGAAGCTCCCCTCGGCGAAGGGGAGCGACTCGGCGTCCGCGACGCGGATGTCCGCCGTCAGCCGTGCCGAGGCGAGGCGGGTGCGCGTGATCGATACGGCGCGCTCAGTCAGATCGACGCCAGTGAACCGTGCGGCATGCGATGCCCACCGCACGGCGTCCGCTCCCATGCCGACACCGATCTCGAGCATCTCCTGACCGCGAGCCGAGGGGAAGTCGGCGAACGTGACGATCTCCGGCTCGAGTTCGTACCTGATCCGGTCCTGCTCGCTGCCGTACCGCTCGCCGCACGCCTCCTGCTCCCAGAACTCCGCGACCGCGCGCTTCTGCTCCTCACTCATGTGCTTGTGCTACCCGCGCTTTTCCGTGCCTAGCAGTTCGCGCACCATGCCGGCTGCCCGCGCGAAGTACGTACCCTGGCGAAAGCCCAGCTCGCCGGCTGCGGACGTTTGCCGGAGCTGCGACGTCGGCGCCGCGAAGCCGCGCTTCGCACGCGAGGAGATCGTGGGGGGCAGCACCTCGCGCGCGAGGTTCCGCGGTGGTCCCTTCCCACCGTCCGTTGACAAAGCGCGGTCGGGCAGCGACAGCGACCATCGCACGAGATCAAGGTCCAGCCATGGCACGCGGACCTCGACGCCGAACTCCATCCCGGCGCGGTCCATGTAGGCGAGGCCGAGTCCGGGCAGGTAGACGTTTAGGTCCAGTGCGAGTGCGCGGCGATACGGCGACACGTCCTGCGGCAGCTGCTCGAACACGTCGCGATGCCGCGCCCACACCACGTCGTCCGCAACCTCTCGCGTCTCGCAGTCCAGCACCCGCGCGCGGTCCTCCGCCGTGCTGTAGGTACACAGCTGCAGGTAGCGAGAGAACTCATCGCGTGCAGCAGCTGCCCGAATGAAACGAGCGGCGTACTCGCCGCGAAGACCGGTGCGCGTGCCACGCGAAACCGCGGCTCCGAACCGCGCAGCGGCGCGCCATCCCGACCGAGACAGGAGCCGCATGGCGCGATGCCGGCGATAACCGCCGAACAGCTCATCTGCGCCTTGACCACACCAGAGCACCTTGTACCCCGAGCGGCTTGCTTGCTGTGAGATGAATCGCGCGAGCTCGTACGCCGGATCCGCAAACAGATCCCCGGACCTGGGCAGCGTGACCGCCGGAGCATCCGCGCCCGGGAGATAGTCCACCGGCGTTCCCAACCCGTGCTCCAGGACGCGGACAGCCGCCGCGTCCTCGTCGAGCTGCTCGTCAGACGCGCCCTGCGGCCACTCGATGGTGAACGCGCGCGCGAGACCCTCTCGCCCGCCCCACCAGAGCAGGCTGCTGTCGATCCCGCCCGACGCCATCAGGCCGACCGGAACGTCTCCGAGCAACTGTCGCTCGCATGCGTGCCGCAGCCGCTCGCGAGTGTCGTGTGCGGTGTGCGCCGACACGACACGATCAACGGGCGCGGGGAACAGTGGTCGGCAGTACGCGAGCTCAGCAATCGCGTCACCTGCGCGCCAGTGCACGACGTGGCCGGGCTTGACCGCGCTGATGCCCCGCTCGGGAGAGGCAGGATCTGGGATCCACAGGAACGTCAGGAACTGAGCGAGCGCGACCGTGTCATGACCTGAAGAGGGCGCGCCCAACGCGGCCAGTGTTGCGGGCTCGGATCCGAACCAGCACGACTCGGCCGTCGCGGAGTAGAAGATCGGCTTTACGCCCAGCGGGTCGCGCGCCAGGAACAGTTCGCCAGTCTCGGTGTCGGCCACGGCGACGGCAAAAATGCCATTGAGACGGTCGAGGCACCGGGCGCCCTCGTCCCGCCACAGATGGACGATGACCTCGCCGTCCATCTGGCTGCGGAAGTGATGGCCCCGGCGCTCGCAGAGCGAGCGCAGCGAGCGGTGGTTGTAGATCTCGCCGTTGTAGACCATCGCGAAGCGACCATCGTTGCTCCAAACAGGCTGACGCCCGTCAGTCGTCAGGTCGACGATCGCCAACCGCGTATGCGCAAGCAGGCCCCCGGCACCTGCACCGCTCCAGCGGGTGACGTCGTGGTCGTCGGGTCCGCGGTTATGAAGGGACGCGATGATTGCGTCTTCGTGGATCTGGATGTCTCTGTCGCACGAGGCAACGCCGGCGATGCCGCACATGTCGTGCCTCCTGTAGTCGCGCAACGGTCACGGGCGACCGACGTGCTATGGGCGGAGCGCGTCCACGGCCTCTCGGTAGGCCGCCTCCTCAAGCTCCCAATTGAGCTCGACTTCATGGGCCGTGCGCGCGTTGCGGCCAAACATTGCGGTTTGCGTGAGATCCGAGGCCAGGGCACGGATTGCCGCGGCCAAGCTGTCCGGCGACGCATCGACGGCCAGCCCCGCGCGCGCAGTCCGAACGACTTCTGCTGTCTCCGGCAGGTTCGTAGCAAGAACCGCGCACCCCGCGGCCATGCTTTCGAACAACTTGTTGGGCAAGGAGTTGTTGGCCGCGTCGACGGCTTCGTAGAGGACACAGGCAACGTCGGCCTCGAAATATCGCGCAAAGACCTCGCTCTGAGAGCACGGGCCGCGGAACGCCACTGCGTTCTCGACGCGAAGGGAAGTGACCAAGGACTTCAACTCGCCAAGGTAGCCGTCGCTTGCAAACCCGGTGACGTCGAGTCGACAGATCATTCGCTGCGCGTTGGCCTGCGCGACTGCGCGGAGCAGACTCTCGAGCCCTCGCCCTGAGTACAGGGAGCCCACGTATGCAAACCGCAGGGGTAGGCCGATCTGCGACCTGCTGCGACGCGGCGCCAGCGCGGGCACGTTTCTGACGACCACCACATGGCGGAAGCCGAACGCCGCGTACTCGGCGGCGTGTGTGTTGCACACCGTTGTGACGAGGTCGACAGCTGGTGCCATCGCCCGGAACATCCACGGTTCAATGCGCGAAACCCACGTTGCGAGTGAGCCGGCCGTCCGGATCCCGCCTGGCCGCTCCCGAGCATCAAATTGGATCCGGGATCCGTGTTTCCTCTTGTGCAGCCAGGCAAGAGGCAACAGCGCCGGATTACCCACGACCACGAGGGCAGCAGGAGTCGCCAGCGTGCGCCACGCGAGTCGAACGCCGGATATCGCATAGGCGAGCACCAGGTTGTAGATCGACGCGAGGAGCGTCCGCCGCTCCCAGATGCGCCGCGTTTTGACGTGGCGCACGGCTATCGCTCCATGCTTCGATTCGCCGGCTGCGACGGCCAGTCCGAGGCGGCCGGCGGAGGAGAGTCCGAGGTAAGCGACGGGCCCAGCATCGGCAAGCGCCTGCGCAAGTTTGCGTCCGCGCGTATTGAAATCGTAAGGAAGCACGTCAAGAAGAAGCGACGCGTTACTCATGTATCGCCCGCTGCCCAAGCAAGGAAGCGATTCCTGACACGATGACCGCAGGGATCGCGTACAGAACAAAGATGCGAAGGCCAGAGTCAGTGCCAGCTTTGACCCCGATGAAGACGCCGACAACGCCAGCCGCGTAGAGGAGGTTGACGAGTAGGCCGCGATGTCGGGCGGCAGCACGGTCAACGGAGGCGAGCACAAAGCACAGCGCGACTAGCACGACGTAACCGCCGGCCAGTCCGAAGTTGAAGACCATTTCAGCCATCAGCGACGGCGGGATGCCTGTGCCGCTTTCCCACTCGCTTGGGTACGCAGCCTTCGCGAAGCGCAGTGCCGACGAGTCCGGTTTCCCAGGCCAGAGCCGTCGTGGGACCAGGGTGAGGGGACCATTGGCGATCCCGCCGCTGGCTAAGGACACGAGCGGTGCTCGATCGGAGGCCGCTTCCAAGGTCCTCAGTTGGTCGAGCCCCGATTCCGCGAACGGGCCCCACGTTGACCGGAGGAATGGGCGGATCCCGCCGGTGTCAATCGTCCCCTGCGTTTGGCCGACCGATCGGCGCTGGCGAACCTCGTACTGGTAGTACGTGCTCAGCGGCACAAACAGCAGGAGCACGACTACGACAAGGGCTGCGGGCACCTTGTTGCCACCACGGACGCGAAAGACCCCGCACAAAAGGAGCAAGTTCACGACGTTCGCCTTTTCGCCGGTGAAGACCACGGCTGCGGTGAACGCAAGCAAGCAAGCAGCTGCGAGCAAGTGAGCGAGCGGTCTTAACGTCTCGCGCCCCAGAGCAGCAACATAGAGTGGCAGTGCGAGTCCCGGCACGAACGCGATACCCACGAGTGGGCCAAGCCCCGCAAAGAACGTGCGTCGATACGTCAAATTGGCGAGGGCTGCTGTTCCACCGCCCACAGCCGCGAGAAGGACGAACAGTCCCACCATGCCTACTAAAAGCGACCAAACAAGCGTTGAGTTGAGCGCGCTCGACGCGGGCGCGAGGGCTGTTGCCTCGTTCGGCTTTGATCGACCAGCGACGAGGACCCCCACGAGGCTCGCGCTTAGGTAGAGGGCACCCAGCGCGACGGCATGGAGCTCGCGCCCGCGCACCTCGGGCCACGGCGCAGCGATCCCCAGCCACCATGTCAATGGGACGACGCTTACCGACACCACCGTCAGAACGGTGATCACGCCTGAGACGCTGAAGACACGGCGGCTCCAGTCGGAGGATCGCCCCCGAATCAGTCCTATCGCGGTGACCAAGCCTGCGACCGCTACCGCCAACGCGGCATATGCAGGAAATGACTCTTGAGCGAGCAAGCCACACGCTATGGCGCCGGACACGATGAGTAGCCAAACCGACCTGTTCACGCCGGCGTCACCACTCGGTGGGGTCGCAAGGACAGCGAAGCGAGCACCAGCGAAGCGATAAGCCGAGCACCCGCCGCGACAAGCAGGCCGGAAGCCGCGAGGTCAACCGCGGAGGCAATAGGTGCGAGCAAGATCCAGCCCCCTTCGAGAGCGAGCGCACCGACGGACACGAATGCGTACGCGTACAGGAGGCGACCAGATCCGGCAGCGCCCAGGACGGCGCTCGGCAGCACATACGCGAGTCGGCTTGCGCCTGCCGCAACGAGCAGGAGTGCAGTGGCATTGCTGACTGGGTATGCGAGGACGCGGTGACCTTCCGACACATAGACGGCTAAGACAGCTCCATTGATGGCGCACGATGCGCCGGCAGCCAGGAATACCGAGATCCACCAGATACGTCGCTCAGCTACCTTCGCGAGCCTCTTCGCGACCTCGGGGAGGGCCGCAAAGCCGACTATCGAGGCCACTGCGATCGCGGGGAAGCTCAGTGGGATTTTGGCAGACGTATATATGCCGCCTGCCGAGAGACCGCCAGTTCGGAGCGCGAGTGCGGCCTGGTCCACCCAGTCCATTGCCCCGAGGCCAAGGACAGCGAGGGCGATTGGTATCCCGATTCGACGCATGGACTCGTAGTGAGGCTGTTCTACGTTCTCGGCCCTCAAAGACTGCCGCCAGAGAGCGCGCGCTGCCATCACGGCGACGATCGCTGGTGCCGAAACGAGGGCAACCACCACGCGACCTGGCGACGCGAGGCGGAACGCAGCGAGCAGCATGAGGAACACCCCGAGCAATATGCGGTAGCCCTGTTGTACGAACGCGGCGAGCGCATACGACCCCGCCGCGCGTAGATAACCCGCGGTCAGCTCGGAGACCACCAAAGCGAGTGCGGAGAACGCTGTCGCTGCGCCGTACGCAAGAGGGAGATGGAGCCGCCACATTGACAGTCCGCAAAACACGGCAGCTACTACGGCCGTGGCGCGAGCAAGCCGGGGCAACAGTGGCAGCCATGCCACGCGGTCAGCTCTTTCGCCGTAATACGACCTCGCGATGACTTGATCGACACCAAGTAGCCCAAAGACGACAACCAACGGCGCCAACTGCCGAACAAACTGGTACCGCCCGAACGTCTCAGGCGACGTTCGGTGTGGCAGGACGATGTCCGCCGTAGCGAGCACCAACAGCGCCGAGGCATAGGGCAGGGCGATGCCGACGAGCTGCCGCGATAACCGAACGAACAGAAGACCCGTCGTGCGGGTCCAAAGCCTCAATTCGCGTTGCTCGGGGCAACTCGTGCGTCGCGACCCCTCCAACCCACGACGCGCGCGGGATTGCCGACCGCAACCGCGAATGGCGGGATCTCGCGCGTAACGATGCTGCCGGCGCCAACAACCGCACCCTCGCCGACCGTCCGCGCCGAACCCAACACGATTGCGCGTGCACCAAGCCAGACGCCCCGGCCAATCACCACCGGCCTGGCGTCGATGCTTTGCATGCGCCAATGCCGCGAACGATCTGAGATTGCGTGCTCGTGCGTCAGAATCATCACCCCTTCGGAGAGTGTTGTTTCGTCCGCGATTACTAAGCCGCCCGACACGTCCAAGACCGTGCCCGCGCCGAGCTCGACATCGCGTCCCAGTCGCAAACGACCCAGTAGTTGAGGATGTGAACAGTCGAGGCGGACGCCGGAGCCCACCTTGAGACCGGGTGCCCGCAGAAGACTGCACAACCACCTCGCGCGCAGGGTGCGCACGCCAGGGATGTCATTGCTCGCTTGTAAGGCCAGCAGACGCGCTACCTGAAGCTCCCGTCGGCCGACAGCTTCTTCACCGGTCCACCCGCCCGGGTCGGTCATGCGGCGAGTATGTCCACGGCTCATGACGCACGAATGATTGAGCTGTGCGCGCAAAGCGCCCGAAGTTGCTGCCTTACTTCGGCCGACGGAGCCCAGGCGTCGAGCGACAACGCATCGGTAGGCCACAAAGGCTCGACACGCGCGTGAGACACCAGCGGATGCGCTGGGCGATGGTCTGGTTCGCCTTGCGCGAGCAGTTGCTCGTGGAGCTTTTCGCCGGCGCGCAGGCCCGTGAAGACGATCTTCAGCGGACGCTTGGCCTGGGATGCGAGCCGGGCCGCAACGTCCGCAATTCGCACTGGTTGACCCATGTCGAGAACGAGGACGTCGCCGGGTTGTCCCCCCGCGCCGGCCTGGACGACGAGTTGCACCGCCTCCTGAACCGTCATGAAGTAGCGCGTTACGTCTGGGTGGGTAACCGTCAGTGGTCCTCCGGCATCGACCTGCGCCTGAAACGTCGTGAGCACCGATCCTCGGCTGCCGAGCACATTCCCGAAGCGCACGCTGACGTAGCACCAATCCGTCTCGTACGCGAAGTGCGCAGTCAGACGCTCGGCGATGCGCTTGGAGTAGCCGAGCACACTCGTCGGATCAGCGGCCTTGTCAGTGGAGATGTTGACGAAGCGCTCGACACCGTTCGCCGCGGCGGCCTGCAAGACGGTGAGTGTGCCCCAAACGTTGCTCTTAACCGCTTCACCGGGATGCGACTCCAGAAGCGGGAGGTGCTTGAGCGCCGCCGCGTGGAAGACGACGTCGGGACGTCGCGTCGCCAAGATCCGGTTCATCGCCTCGATGTCGCGGATGTCCGCGAGGACCAGGTCGGACGAGTCGAGCAGCCCGTGGCCGTGAACGGCGAGCTGCACACCGTGGAGTGCGGACTCGTCGCGATCGAGCATGATCAGCTCGCTCGCACCGAGGCGATGGACCTGTCGGCAAAGCTCTGAGCCAATCGAACCACCTGCGCCGGTGACGAGCACGCGCCGGCCGTTGATGTAGCCCGCCATCGCGTCGAGGTCGACCTCGATTTGGTGACGCCCGAGCAGGTCCGCCTCGCTGACGTCGCGGACGTGGCTGACGTCTACGTGGTCGTCGAACATCTCGCTGAGCGGCGGAAGCACCTTCACCGCAAGCTTCGCCTGGTCGGCGAAGGCGGTTAGCTCGTTGATTAGCGCGGCGTCGGCGCTCGGTAGCGCGACGATAAGAACCGTGGCGTCGTAATCGGCGGCAGCGCGAGGAATCGCATCACGGCCGCCGACGACCGGCACCCCCATCAGTCGGAGCTTGCCTTTGGTCTGATCGTCGTCGATTAGCGCGACGGGGTAGTAGGCGCTCTCGCGGTTGCCCATCATCGAGGAGATGAGCTGCCAGCCGGCGTCGCCGGCGCCGAAGACGACGACGCGCGTCGCCTCCTCACCCGTAGGCCGTCGCAGCCGATCAATCTGCAGCCGCCACGCGTAGCGAACAGCGGACATGACGACCAGCGCGGCGACGCCCCCTGCACCGGTGGTGCTAAGAGGGATCGGTCGCACCCCCGGTGCCGCCAGGTCCACGGCGACGAGGAGTGCCGTCGTAACCGCGACCGCACGGACGACGGCGACAATCTCCTCGAAGCTGCCGTAGCGCCACCGGCCGTTGTAGAGGCCGAGCGCATAACCGCAGGCGGTTTGCGCAAAGACCGCCACCGCCACGGCGAACGCCAGCCCGGACGGGTTCACCGGCCGCGCCTGGAAGTCGTAGCGGCCGAAGACCGCGAAACAGACACCGATCGCCCACGAGAGCGCATCCGCTGCCAACTGGGCGGCGCCACGTCGGCGCCCGAAAAGCGCCGCGAAGCGGGACGCGAGCATTCGGTTCCTTCGGCGGGTCAGGGCCGGGCCGTCGTGTCGCCCAGTGGTGATCCTTACCCGCGCTAGACCTCAGAGCAACCATCGGTGTGATCCTCTGCGGAGTGGGAACCTCGTAGTAGCGGCGAGTGCGTAACCTGACCCCTTCCCTCCCGCCTGAAGGACCGTTGTGGAGCTGCGGGACTACCTGCGGTTGCTGCGCAAGCACTGGCGCGTCGTCGTGCTCAGCACCATGCTCGCGGCCGCGGCCGCGGCGTACGTCTCCTATCGTGCGACGCCGATCTACCGTTCGACGGTCAAGCTGTTCGTCTCGACCCCGACGACCGCCGACGTCAACACGCTCTACCAGAACAACCTCGCGTCGCAGCAGCGGGTCAAGTCCTACGCCGACCTGCTGCGCGGCCCGCGGGTGGCCGACGCAGTGAGTCGTCGGCTAGGACGCGCCACCGTCGACGACGCGCGGATCACAGCGCAGGCGGTGCCCGACACCGTCCTGCTGACCGTGTCGGTCCGCCACCCGTCGGCACGCAGCGCCCAGCTCGTCGCCGATGCCGTGGGCGTCGAGTTCACGGGGATGGTCGAGGAGCTCGAACGGCCGTCCGGTGGCGGCGCGTCTCCGGTGCGGGTGACGGTCGTCGAGACCGCACCGCTGCCCAGGTCTCCCATCTCTCCGCGTCCCGCGCGCAACATCGCGCTGGCGACAGTGCTCGGGTTCCTCTTCGGCGCGGGCATCGCCGTACTGCGCCACACCCTCGACACCTCGGCGAAGACGATCGAGGACATCGACCATGCGACCGGCGCGCCGACCCTCGCGCTGGTCAGCTATGACTCGGACGCCCCAAAGCACCCGCTGATCGTTACCGGTAAGAAGCACTCGCCGCGCGCGGAGGCGTTTCGCCAGCTGCGGACGAACATCCAGTTCCTCGACGTCGACGCGCCGATCCGCTCGGTGGTCATCACTAGCTCGCTGCCGCGGGAGGGGAAGTCGACGACGAGCTGCAACCTCGCGATTGCGATGGCGCAAGCGGGCCAACGAGTGGTGCTGGTCGAGACCGACCTACGGCGGCCGACTTTGCACACATACATGGGGCTCGAGGGCGCGGCCGGGCTCACGAACGTGCTCATTGGACAGGCGAAGCTCGAAGACGTTCTCCAACCGTGGGGCGACACGAGCAAGCTCGTCGTCCTACCGAGCGGTCCGAAGCCACCGAACCCGAGCGAGCTCCTCGGGTCGCAGGCCATGCTCGAGGTGATTCGCCAGCTCGAGGCGATGGCGGACATCGTGGTTTTTGACGCACCGCCCCTACTGCCCGTCACCGACGCCGCGGTGCTCGCTGCCAACACAAGCGGCGCGCTGCTCGTCGTCCGCAGCGGCGCAACGAACCGCGAGCAATTGGCGCGGTCGAAGGACGCTCTCGTGACGGTCGGCGCGCATCTGCTCGGCAGCGTGCTCAACATGGTCCCGAGGCGGGGGCCAGACGCTTACGCGTACGCGTACGGCTACTACTACCAAAGCGCCGCGGCCGGCGCCGCCGGCATCGTCAGCGTGCAGCGGCCGATCAAGCCGATGAGTGCACCGGGCCAGCGGCCGGTGCCGGTTCGCGTAAACCGCGAAGCGGCTGCGGCGCCGGACCATCGAGTTCCGCGACCTCCGCGACCGCGATCTCCCAACCCCCCAACGGATTGGCACCCATCGCTTGGGCGACCCTCACGTGACGCCTTTGCGCCGATCCCCGCGACGCGACCCGCGACCGCGATGAGACCGCCGACGGCCCCACCATGATGACGACGAGCGCTACCCAGTCCTTCCTCGACGCGTTTCCGGCGCTGCGTCACGCTGATTCGACATCACTCCAATCGACCCGCAAGGGGGATTGATGCGTTCCAGGACCCTTGGCCTCGGCACCCTGTTGACCGCAGTTCTCACTGTGCTGCTGCTCGGCGGCGCAGCCAACGCGCAATACCCGCCCTGCCGGCGGGGCGCTACTGTCAGCCAGTCGACCGCGCCTCCTGGCGCGGTCATAACGTTCGCTGCCGGCGGCTTCGATGCATTCGCGTCGGTCGACATCTTCTTCGACACGACCTTCCTGCGTACGACCGTCGCTGACGCTCGGGGCAACTTCAGCACTGTCGTCACGATTCCTGCGAGAGCCGGCATCGGTGGGCACACGCTCCACGGCCGCGGCGCCAGGGGCCCGCAGCCGTGCCCCACGCAGAACCCACCGGGCAGCAATGGCGGCGCGCCGGTCGCCCTGCGCAACTTCTCGCGCATGCCGTCTTCGCTTGTCTTGGCTCGCCCAGCAGTCCGCGTCGTCGCACAGGCAACCAAGCCCGTCCTGGATGTGAGCGCTCGGATCACCGTCGTGTCGCCGGCCACCACCCGGGGCCGTAGCGGCGATGGGCTGGTGCGCACTGGTGCAGCGTTAGCGCAGCCGTTGGTGGCGACCGGCGCTGGGCTGCTCGTGCTCGGCCTAGTCGCGGTGGTGGCGTCGCGCCGTCGCCGACTGCGTAACGAGACCGCGCCCGCGGCATAGCGTCGCCGGGCGGCAGCGGTTCGCGGCACGTGTCGGCGGCAGTCTCCGCGTACGACGTCTCCGGCGTACGACGAGTCGGACGGTCACCCGACGGGTGCGGGCTCGTCCAGCGGCTGCAGCGGCGGGGTGACGAATTTGTAGCCGACGTGGCGCACGGTGCCGATCAGCGACTCGTGCTCGGCGCCGAGCTTTGCGCGCAGCCGCCGCACGTGCACGTCAACCGTGCGCGTCCCGCCGTAGTAGTCGTAGCCCCAGACTTCCTGGAGCAGCTGGCTGCGGCTGAAGACGCGGCCGGGGTGCTGCGCGAGGAACTTGAGGAGCTCGAACTCCTTGAACGTCAGGTCGAGCGGTCGGCCCTTCAGTCGCGCCTGGTAGGTGTGCTCCTCGACGACGAGGTCGCCAGAGCGGATCTCGCCGTCCGGTCGCGCCGGTCCCCCCGCGGCGTCGGTGCGCGCGAGCGCGAGCCGCAGCCGCGCCTCGACCTCGGCGGGGCCGGCGCGGTCGAGTACGACGTCGTCGACCCCCCAGTCCGCGGCGATGCCGGCCAGCCCGCCTTCGGTGACGACGGCGAGCAGTGGCGTTGCGATGCCCGTCGTCCGGAGCAGCCGGCACAGCCCGCGCGCCGCGACGAGGTCGGTGCGCGCGTCGACGAGGACGGCGTCGGACGGAGACGCGTCGAGCAGCGCGGACGGCTCCATCGGCGCGAGCCGGACGATGTGGCCCAGCAGCCCGAGCGCGGGCAGCACGTCCGCGCCGCGCGTCGCCCGCGTCAGCACCAGCAGCACGCTCACGTCCCGACTGTATTGCCGGTTCGAATGTGGGCGCCGTGGACAGCCTGCCTGTGCGGCGGGCCGCAGTGTGACGCGATACGTCACGCGAGTCCGAGGTCCGCCCTTACAGCCGCCCACGAGACCGACGGGGCGTCGTCGGCGAGCGCGGCGTGCGCTGCCGCGATGTCCTCGGCCCCTTCGAGTGCCTCGATGGCTCGCTCGTAGAACTGTGGAGTCACCAGAGCTGCGACGCGCTTGCCGTGCCGAGTGATGAAAACTGGTTCACGCACCGACGCCGCGAGCGCATCGGAGAAATGCTCGCGCGCGTTGCTCGACGTCAGCTCTTTCATGTCCAAGTTGTACATAACCGCGCAACTACGCGGCAAGCGGAAAGGAGTGCCAGCGCGGTGGCCAGGGGAACGCGCCTGCGGCAGTCGCTCGCCAACGCCGACCCGGTCGCGCTGCGTACGGCGGACGGCATCGCGATCGCCGCGTCGCACCTCGCCGCTGACGACGGCGGGAAGCGAGTCGGCGTCATGCTCGCGCACGGGTTCTCCGGTCACCATCGCAAGCCCGCGCAGGCGTTCATCGCACGTCGCCTGGCCCGCTACGCCGGAGTGCTCGCCGTCGACCTGCGGGGCCACGGTGCGTCGGGCGGTCTGTCGACGATGGGCGACCTCGAGGTTCTCGACGTTGACGCGGGTGTCCGGTGGCTCCGCGACCACGGCTACGCGCTGGTGGTCACGTGCGGTTGGTCCATGGGCGGCTCTGTTGTGGTGCGGCACGCCGCCCTGTTCCACGACGGTCCGGGGGCTCCCGACGCCGTTGTGGCCGTCAGCTCGGTGAGCCGGTGGTACGTCCGCGACACCGCACCGATGCGCCGCCTGCACTGGCTGGTGGAGCGACCGCTCGGCCGCGCAGTCAGTCGCCGGATGCTCCGCACCCGGCTCGTCGAAGGATGGGACGTCGTACCCGAGTCACCCGTCGAGCTCGCGGCACGGATCGCCCCGACCCCGCTGCTCGTCGTACACGGCGACCGGGATGCCTACTACGGCCTCGAGCACGCGCGCGCGCTCGTCACTGCAGCCGGCCCGACCGCCGAGCTGTGGGTCGTCGTCGGATTCGGCCACGCGGAGGGCGCCGCGGTGCTGATGCCGGAGGTTGTCGAGCGCATCGGCTCCTACGTCGCCCGCGTCGGCGCGCGTTGACGCCGTCGGGTGCGACGATGTCGGCGTGGCGCGGGGGGAAGGTCGCGAGCTCTACCCGCTGGTCGCCGGGGCGCTGCCCGCTGCGGCCGGCCTGGTCGTGGTCGGCGCCAACCTCATCGGCCGCCCGGTGCTCTTCGCCGCGGTCATGGTGGGCCAGCTCTCCCTTGCGGTCGCCTGGGTGCATGTGGCTCACCTCGTCGAGGAGGCCGCGCCGTTGCTCGTCATCGCCGCGGCGACCGTCGCGATCGACTTCGTCGCGGTGCCGCGCGGCGGGATTGAGCTGCCGGGAGTGGCGGCGATCCTCGCCGTTGCGGTCGTCGGTGCGGTCGTCGTCGGCATCGCGGCACCGGACCGGCGGCGCGTGACAGAGTCCTTGGCCACGACGCTGAGCGCCGTCGTGCTCGCCATCTTCGGCGCGCACATGCTTGCGCTGAGCCGCGGCTACGGCGGGCGGCACGTGCTGCTGCTCGCGTTGCTCGCCGCGGCCGCTGCGCTGCTGGCAGGCCGGGCTCTCGACCAGGTCGTGGAGGAGCCGCGCTACATGCGCTCGTCCGGGCGCGGGTGGG
>JAIVGO010000091.1 GCA_020201525.1 Actinomycetota bacterium
GAGCGACGAGATGGCAGTGACGCACGGAAGTCCAAGGAGCTCGGCGGCCATCGGACCGACGACCCCATTGGAGGAATCCGGAGACATCTTCCCGAACAAGATCAAATCGTAGCCACCGACCTTAAGCTCGGCGGCCAAAGCGTGTGCGATCACGAGCCCGTCGAACGGGACTCTGTCAACCTTGAGCTGGATGCCCTTGTCGGCGCCCATGCTGAGCGCTTTCCTGATTGTTTCCTGGACGACGTCGGGCCCCAGAGAAATTGTGGTGACTTCGCTCCCGGCGTTTTTCTCCTTGAGCTGCAGCGCGGCCTCGACCGCCCAGGCGTCAAAATCGTTGATGTCGAACTTGAGACCGGACTCATCAACCGAGATGTTGTCGGAGCCGATCCGGAAGCGGACGTCCATGTCGGGCACCCGTTTGATGCACACGGCAATCTTCACGGCGGAAATCTCCATGTGAATGATTGCGCATAAAGATACCTGCCAAAAAAGAGTCCGGACGCTCGCCGCGTCCGGACTCCTTCGCTCCGCTTCGTCGGTTCCGACAAAGTGATAGTTAAGCGTCCGCTGTCAGCGGCTCGTCAGAACCCTTGAGGCGCGCGAGGTACTCGTCGACGCCGACGTAGAACGGATTCTCGCGCAGAAGATTGCCGTGAAATGTAAGCGGGTGCGTTTCGTAGGCACCATGCACTATCACGCGGCCAGAAAGGGATCCGACGTCGTACATGCAGACCACGACCGACGGAAACAGCTTTGCGGCGCCCGTAACCTTGGCTTCGAACGCGAGGATGTCGAGGTCGTCGGGCCAGTTGTTGCGACCCCAGCCGATGTTGCCGAGCAGTCGAATGCAGCCGGCGCCGGCGTCGATCGCTTTCTGAAAGGTTTGTCCGATGTCGTTGAGCATGCCGTCACCGGTGGAACCGCCACCGAGCACCGACAGTTGCCCCCGTGATCTCAGCGTATCGGGATCGATGTTTTTTCCTTTCAGAATCGCAAGAATTTTCTGGTTGGCCTCATCGTGACCGAAAATCACGAGGTGTTCGCCCCGGCGATGGCCAGTGATGAGGAACTGTACTGCCTCCTCGAACTCCTCGGGCTTCTCCCAGAAGTAGGCGATGTGGTCGCCGAGGTTGACACGCTCGTCGCGGAGCCCGAGCTCGACGGTGCCCGAGCTTCTTCTGGTGCGTGGATATCTCATTCGAATGCGTTGATGCCGGTTACGGCTTGTCCAAGAATCAGTGTGTGGATGTCGTGGGTACCTTCGTAGGTATACACGCTCTCCAGGTTGGCCATGTGCCTCATGGAGGAATACTCCGCGAGGATACCATTAGCACCTAGCAGGCGGCGTGCCTCTCTGGCGATATCAGTGGCGGCGCTGACGTTGTTGCGCTTCGCCAGAGACACCTGCTGTGGATTGAAGGTGCCGTCGTCCTTGAGCCTGCCCAGGTGGAGGGCAAGGAGTTGTGCCTTCACCAGCTCCGTGAGCATCTCGGCCAATCTCTGCTGCTGGAGTTGGAACCCGGCAATTGGGCGGCCGAACATCACACGGTTGCCCGCATAAGCGAGGGCCTCCTCGTAACAGGCCATTGCGGCGCCGATCGCTCCCCAGGCAATGCCATAACGAGCCTGGGTAAGGCACATGAGCGGGCTCTTGATTCCGTCCGATTTTGGTAGGAGTGCCGTCGGGGGAAGCTTCACATCCTGGAGCACGAGTTCGCTCGTGTCCGACGCCCTCAAGGAGAGCTTGCCCTTCTGGTCCTTGGCGGTGAAACCTGGTGTATCGGTGGGAACGATGAAGCCACGAATGGATTTGTCGCTCTTGTCCTCGCCAGTTTTCGCCCAGACGATCGCAACCCGCGCGGTGGATCCATTGGTGATCCACATTTTGGCGCCGTTGATGACCCAGCTGCCGTCCTTCTGCTCGCGCGCCCTCGTGATCATTCCGGAAGGGTTCGATCCGTAGTCCGGCTCGGTGAGTCCAAAGCATCCAATTATTTCGCCGCTCGCCATTTTCGGGAGGTAGTGGCGTTTCTGCTCTTCGGTGCCGAAGGCAAAGATCGGGTACATCACCAGGGCGCCCTGGACCGAAGCGAAGGAGCGCACGCCGGAATCCCCGCGCTCGAGCTCCTGCATGATGAGGCCGTACGCAACGTTGTTGAGTCCGGCGCAGCCGTATTCCTCGGGCAGGTTCGCGCCGAACACGCCCAACTCCGCCATTTGCGGGACGAGTTCTTTCGGAAAGCGGCCTTCTATGTAGCAGTCGCCGATGACCGGGAGGACTTTTTCGTCTACGAACGCGCGTATGGTGTCACGGATCGCGCGTTCTTCTTCTGATAGCGCGGAGTCCACGTTGTAAAAGTCGGTTGCCATATCGAGAAAGTTAGCGACCTAGGTCAGTTTCGTTGTTTGTTTCGAGATCTTTGCGCGGTCAGGCTGGAGGGTGTCGGCTTCGGCGGCGCTCTCGCTTACACGCATCGAGCCTCGTCAGCCCACTCGCGGCTGACACCGCTCGCGGGCACCCAGCCGAGTCTCTTGCTACGCGAGGACGCCGCCTGCGCCGACACCCTCCAGCCTTCCCTGTAGGCATCGCAAAACAACAACGCACCAGGCGGCCGCAGGCCGCCACTTCCCGCGAAACCAACCGAACAGGGC
>JAIVGO010000066.1 GCA_020201525.1 Actinomycetota bacterium
GCGATCGCGCGAGCGCTGGTGAGCCGGCCCAAGATCCTCATCGCCGACGAGCCGACCGGAAACCTCGACCCGGTGACGAGCTGGGAGATCATCAAGCTCCTCGTTCGGGTCCACGATCTCGGGACCACGATGCTCATGGCGACACACAACGCCGAGATCGTGAACGCGCTCCGTCGCCGCGTCGTCCACCTCGATCACGGGATGGTCGTGCGTGACCAGCGCGAAGGCCAGTACGCGGCATGAGGCGACTCGAGTACATCGGGACGACGGCCGCGCAGGGCTTCTGGCGGAACCCCGTCATGAGCCTCGCGTCGACGTTCACCGTCGGCCTGATGCTCCTGCTCTTCGCGTTCTTCCTGGCGACCGATCGCGGACTTCAGGCGGCGGTCGGCGTGCTCGAGTCAAAGGTCGAGCTCGCGATCTTCCTTGAGGACAACGCTCGCGTGTCGGACGTCCTCGCGCTTCGCGCCAGCATCGAGGCCGACCCGGCGGTCTCTCGCGTCGACTACATCCCGAAAGACCAGGCCATGGCGCGCCTCGTCGACATCGCCGCGAAACGGCCCGACATCCAAATCGTCGACACCTCATCGAACCCGCTCCAAGACTCGCTCGAAATCAAGCTCGCCCACGCGCAGGACGCGCCTCGAGTGGCCGCGTCGCTTCGCGAGGAGGTGGGTAAGGGCATCGTCAGCGACGTGATCGACAACCCGCAGGTCGTCGACAAGCTCCTGACGATCACGCGGGTCCTCTCCTTCGGCGGGCTCGCCGTGCTCGCGATGATGCTGATCGTCGCGCTCTTCGTGATCGTTAACACCATTCGGATTGCCGTGCATGCCCGGCGCGACGAGATCGAGATCATGAAGCTCGTCGGCGCCACCGACTGGTTCGTGCGCTGGCCCTTCATCCTCGAGGGAATGCTCGTGGGCGCGCTCGGCGCCGTGGCCGCGACCCTCGTGGTCCTTGTGGCGGCCGGACCGGTCATGGGGGCAATGGTCAATTTCATCGAGATCCTCCCGCTCTCGTTCGGACAGACCTTCGTCTGGCAGCTCGTGGGCAGTGTCTTCGCCCTCGCGCTCGCCGTCGGCGGAGGCGGTGCGATGCTGTCGGTTCGGGCGCACCTCGCCAAATGAGTCTCCAGAAAGTCTTGACCTCGGCCGATGCGCGGTGCGACGATGCGCCACGCATGGGAACTCCCCGGCAGCCCGCTCGGGGAGGTGGGGTTTGGAGGATGCGTGCCGCTCGCGCGACTACGGTCGCGTTCGTTGTCGGCGCGGTCCTCGCTTCGTTCGCGCAACCCGCTTCCGCGGACGACCCGATCACCGCCGCCCTGAAGCGCAAGGAAGAGCTCGAGCGCGCCGTCCAGATCTCCCGAGCGAACGCCGAGCGGTACCAGGCGGTCGCCAATCAATTCCAGGCGGTCGTGAACCAGACCAATGCGCGGATCTCGGATCTCGCCGAGAAGCAAGCGAATGCGCAATCCGAGGCCGACCAGCTCTTCTACCAGATACAGATCGCCGAGGAGCAGCTCGCGCTCGTCACCTTCCAGCTCGACGAAACGAAGGCGCTCGGCGACTCGCTCCACGCTGAGGCCACCGAGGAGACCAAGCAGCTCGCGGCGCAGGAGGACGTCTACGCCCGCCACCTGCGCACGACCTACCGCCAAGCCATGGTCAGTCCGCTCGAGATGCTCCTCTCCTCCTCGTCTTTGACCGAATTCGCAAATCGCCTTCAGGCGATGATCTTCATCAACCGGCAGGACGTGCAGCTCGCCAACGAGATCCGCTCGCTCAGGGCCGACACGCAGTACAAGCAGGAAGAGGCCTCCACCAAGGAGAAGGAGATCCTCGGCCTGTCCGATCAGATAACGACCCAGCGCACCCAGCTCGCCGGCGCGAAGGCGAAATACGACAAGCTCGTTGCGGAGGCCCAAACGGCTATCGACGCGGAGGCGGCGGCACGCCAAGTCGCGGCGCAGCAGAGGCAGTCCGCGCAGGGCCAGGTGAGCCAGACCAATCAGACGACCGCCGTTCTGACGCGACAGCTCGACGAGGCCGAAGCGCAGTACGAGGCCCTTGCGGCGCAGGCCGCCGGCGGGAGTGGGCTGGGCGTCTTCAATGGCTCGAAGCTCGCGATGTGGCCGCTCCGCGGGCCGATCACGTCGGGCTTTGGCGCGCGCTGGGGCGGATTCCACAACGGGATCGACATCGCCGCGCCGAAGTACACCCCGATCCGCGCGGCGTCGGCGGGCAAAGTTGTCACCGTCGGTCGCCCGTACCTCGCGTACGGCGATACGGCAGTCGTCGTGATCATCGCGCACGGCTTCAACTTCTCGACCCTCTACGGTCACCTCGACGACCTGCATTGGCCGATCGTCGCCGTGGGGCAAACCGTGTCGGCGGGCCAGATCATCGCCTACGTCGGAATGACCGGATGGACGACCGGTCCCCATCTGCACTTCATGACGATCGTCGATGGGCGCGCAGTCAACCCGATGATCTACCTCCCGTAGCGGCTCCCGCCGCTACTCCCCATTTTTCGCTCCGCAGTTCCGCAAAGACGGGGCCTTCGCGTTTTCGGTGCGTCCACGGTGACATTGACGCGAACTCGGGGACCTGTAGCATCATTTCCGAAAGAAAGGAGGTGATGTGGAGTGGGCGATGCCAGTGGGAATCCAAAGACCCATGTGAGCTCACTTCAGCCTTTCGTAATGAATCGATCTGAGGTGATCGCGCACTAACGCGTTGGGTCTTTGGTGACCCGGCAAAGGAGAGCGGCGGCAGAGATGCCGCCGCTCTTCGTTTTCACCGCCTAATCTCTCGCCATGCCCTCCCGAAAGCCCGAACAGGCCGCGGCGCCCGGTGAGCCCGAGCGGCAGGTCCAGCTCGCCGATAACCGAAAGGCCAATTTCGACTATCAGATCGAACGGCGGCTCGAGGCCGGCATCGCGCTGCGCGGCACCGAGATCAAGTCGCTACGCGCGGGTCATGCCAACCTGCGCGACGGATATGCACGCGTTGAGAACGGCGAGGTGTGGCTGCGCAACGTGCACATCGCTCCGTGGGCGAACTCGTCTCAGGAAAACCACGATCCGCTGCGCCCCCGCAAGCTTCTCCTGCACAAGGAAGAGATCGGCCTACTCGTCGGTACGATCGCGCAGAAGGGCTACACCCTGGTCCCACTGCGGATGTACGTGAAGCACGGCAGAGCAAAGGTCGAGCTCGGCGTCGCTCGCGGCCGCAAGCGGTTTGACAAGCGGCAGGTCATCAAGGAGCGCGAGGCCACGCGCGAGATGGACGCAGCCATCAAGAGGCGCGTGGGCCGAGGCTAGTCCCGGCGGCTCTAGCCAGCCGGTTGGAGCAGGGGAAGCTTCGCCGGACCGGCAGCGTCCAAACCGACGGTTTCGGCGAACTGACTTTGGTAGAGGTCGTAGTACACGCCTTGCCGATGCAGGAGCTCGGCGTGATCGCCCTGCTCCACGATCCGGCCGCCCTCCATGACGACGATCTCGTCCGCGTTGCGGATGGTCGAGAGTCGATGGGCGATCACGAAGGAGGTGCGGCCATGACGGAGCCGCGCCAGCGCCTGCTGGATGAGCACCTCGGTGCGCGTGTCCACGTTGCTCGTGGCTTCGTCGAGGATGAGGATGCTCGGGTCCGCAAGGAACGCGCGCGCGATGGTGATCAGCTGCCGTTGGCCTGCCGAGATGTTCGACGCTTCTTCCTCGAGCAGCGAGTCGTAGCCGTCAGGGAGCGTTCGTACGAAAGGGTCGACGTGCGCCGCCGTCGCAGCAGCGACGATCTCGTCCATCGTCGCACCTTCCTTCCCGTAAGCGATGTTGTCGCGGATCGTGCCGGCGAAGAGCCAGCTGTCCTGAAGGACCATGCCGATCGCGCGGCGGACGGCGTCCCGCGGCAGCTCGCGCGTGTCGGTCCCATCAAGGCGGATCGCGCCGCCGTCGATGTCGTAGAAGCGCATGAGCAGGTTCACGATCGTGGTCTTGCCGGCGCCCGTCGGCCCGACGATCGCGACGGTCTCGCCCGGACGAACGTCCAAAGAGAAATCCTCGATCAGCGGCTTGTCCGGCAGGTAGCGGAACGAGACGCGGTCGAACTCGACGTGACCGCTTGTCGAGCGTGGCGCCCTCGCGCCGATACGGTCCGGCGTCTCCTCGGGCGCGCCGAGGAATTCGAAGACGCGCTCCGCCGACGCGAGGCCGGACTGCAGAAGGTTCATCTGCGAGGCGATCTGCAGGAGCGGCATCGTGAATTGCCGCGAATATGCGATGAATGCGGTCACGTCGCCGAGACTCATCGCGCCCGAGGCGACGCGGTATCCGCCGATGACCGCCACGCCGACGTAGTTGAGGTTTGAGAGGAACTGCATGGCCGGCTGGATGATCCCCGAGAGGAACTGCGCTTTGAAGCTCGCGCCGAAGAGCCGTTCGTTCTGGTCGTTGAACTGCCGGATCGCGCTCTGGCGGCGCCCGAATAGCTGAACGAGCGTATGGCCGCTGTGCATCTGCTCGACATGGCCGTTCAGCGCGCCCGTCTCCGCCCACTGCGCGATGAACTCCTTCTGTGAGCGGCCCGCGATCACGATCGTGACCGCGAACGACAGCGGGATCGTGATGATCGAGATCAACGCGAGCAGCGGGCTGATCCACAGCATCATCGCGAGAACACCGATCACCGTAAGCGCTGAGGTGAGGAGCTGGGAAAGACCCTGTTGAAGGGTCGTCGCTATGTTGTCGACATCGTTCGTCACGCGGCTCAAGAGATCGCCGTGCGCATGGCTGTCAAAGTACCGAAGCGGCAAGCGCGCGAGCTTTTCCTCGACCTCGCGCCGCAACCCGTACACGGTGCGCTGCGCGACGCCCGCCATGATGTAGGCCTGCGCCCACGCGAGGACCGAAGCGAGGACGTACACGAGGACCGCGACAGCGAGGACCCCCGCGAGGGCCATGAAGTCGATGCCTTGGCCCGGGACCGCGTTGGTGGCCGCGAGCATGTCGGCGAGCTGACCCTTGCCTTGCGCCCGCAGGAGCTCGCTGGCCGTCTCCTTCGTCACGCCGGCCGGCAGCGACTTTCCGACGACGCCATCGAAGATGACGTTCATGGCATTCCCCGTGATCTTCGGACCGACGACGCTGAACACGACGCTCAGCGAGCCGAGCACGACGACCACTGCGATCACCGCCCTCTCGGGGCGGAGCCGCGCGAGCAGCTTCCGCAGCGTGCCGCGGAAGTCCTTGGAACGTTCGACTGGGGCGCTGAGGCCCATGAAGGGCCCACCACGCTGCCCGGCTTGCGGCCGCCCGCCTGGTCCGCGGCCCTGGGGCCGGCCCATCATCATGCCGCTGCCGCCCCCAGCTGCGACTCGACGATCTCGCGATACTCCTCGCTCGTCCTCATGAGCTCGTCGTGCGTGCTGCTTCCGACAACACGGCCCTCGTCGAGCACGACGATGTGGTCGGCGTGCATGATCGTGCTGACCCGTTGCGCGACGATGATCACCGTCGCGCCGCCGGTCTCGGCCTTGAGCGCCATCCGTAGCCGGGCGTCCGTACCGGCATCGAGCGCCGAGAAGCAGTCGTCAAAGAGGTAGATCGCCGGCCGTTTCACGATCGCGCGCGCAATCGCGAGCCGCTGCCGCTGCCCGCCCGACACGTTCGTGCCGCCCTGGTCTATCGGCGCCTCCAGCTGACCCGCCATCGCGGCGACGAAATCGCGCGCCTGGGCGATCTCGAGAGCACTCCAGAGCTGCGCGTCCGTGGCGTTCTCGTTGCCGAATCGGAGGTTCTGCGCGACCGTGCCCTTGAAGAGATAGGCGGTCTGCGGGACGAGGCCGATCCGTCCCCACAGGCCGTCGAGGGCTTGCTCGCGCACATCGAGGCCGTCGACCAGCACGGCGCCAGAGGTGACGTCGAAGCCCCGCGTCACGAGGTTCAGCACCGTGCTCTTTCCCGAGCCGGTCCCCCCGATGATCGCGGTGGTGCGTCCAGGCCGCGCCTCGAACCGCAGATCGTGGAGGACCGGCCGCTCGCCGTGCGGGTACGCGAAGGTGACGTCCGCGAACGCGATGAGGCCTGAGAGCTGCGCCGGCGCGACCGGGCGCGGCGGCTCGGTGATCGACGAGGTCGTCTCGAGCACTTCGACGATCCGCTGGGCGCTCGCCTCGGCCCGCGGGATGAGGATGACCATGAAGACCGCGGTCATCACCGCGAAGAGGATCTGCAGGATGTACTGCAGGAATGCCGTGAGGTTTCCGATCGGCATGTCGCCGCGATCGACGAGCCCGGCGCCGAACCAGAGGATCGCGACCGTCGACAGGTTCATGATCGCGAGAAGCGACGGGAACGCGAGCGCGAAGATCCGGTTCACGCGGAGGGACGTGTCGGTGAGGTCTGCGTTCGCCACCTCGAACCGAGCGCGCTCGGACCCGACGCGAATGAACGCCCTCACGACCCGGACGCCGGTGATCTGCTCGCGAAGCACTTGGGTGAGTCGATCGATCTTCACCTGCACCTGACGGAAGAGCGGGACCGCCCGGAGGAGCAGGACGCCGATGACCGCGGCCATCAGAGGGACGATCACGACGAGAAGCCATGAGAGCGTCGCGTCTTCGCGGACGGCCATGAACACCCCGCCGACCGCGATGATCGGGGCGCTCACGAGGATCGTAAGGGCGATCTGGAGGAAGAGTTGCACTTGCTGGACGTCGTTCGTGTTGCGGGTGATGAGCGACGCCGTCCCAAAGCGGTTCATCTCGCGCGCCGAAAAGCTCTGCACGCGATCGAAGACCGCAGCACGAACGTCGCGTCCGACGCTCATCGAGGTCTCCGACGCGAAATACACCGCGACGATCGCCAATACGCCGAGGACGAGAGTGATCCCGAGCATCACCGCACCGGTGCGCCAGATGTAGTCGGTGTCGCCCTTGGCGACGCCGTTATTGATGATGTCGGCGTTGAGGTTGGGCAGGTACAGGTTGGCGACCGACTGCAACAGCAGGAGCGCGGTGACGATCGCGACCTGGCGTCGGTAGGGACCGAGGTACCTCCGAAGGAGGCGGATCAGCACGTACCGCTGCTAGCCGCCGAACGCCGGTACGGCCTCGGCCTCGGCCTCGGGATGTCGCACGCGCTCGGTCCGGCCGCGCAGCGGAACTTCCTGAAGGAACAGCGAGACCACCACGGAGAGGGCCGCCACGCCGGCCGCGATGAGGAAGATGTCGTGCAGCGACGAAGCGAGCGCGCCGCGGATCGCGGTGAGCACCTGCGGCGGGATCCGCTGCATCACCTCAGGGATGAAGATGGCCTGAGCGTTGCCGTTCGCGGGAATCGCGCCGGCAAACTGCGGGGGAATCGAGGCGACGATCTTTTGGGTGAGCTCGTGCGAGAGCACGGCGCCAAGAATGGCCACCCCCACCGTGCTTCCAATATTCCGCCAGAACTGGATCTGGCTCGAGACCACGCCCATATACCGTGTGTCGACCGCGCTCTGGGTCGCGTTCAAGTAGAGCGGCATACCGACGCCGACGCCGAGGCCGATTAGGACGAGGTCGCGGACGACATCGATCTCCGGCGTACCGACGTTGACCTGCGCGAGCAGGTACAGGCCGATGACTAGCAGCACGGCACCCACCGTCCCGATGTACCGGTAGCGACGGATGCGGACCATGAGCTGGCCGGTGATGACGCTCGACGTGATGAGACCGACCATCAGCGGAGTAATCAGGAGCCCGGAGTTTGTCGCGGGAATGCCGAAGACACCCTGGTAGACGAGGCCGACGAAGATGATCGCGCCGAACATCGCGAAACCGAGAAGAAATCCGATCGCGGTGGAGACGGCGAACGTCGGGTTCTTCCAGAGGTCGAAGGGGACGACCGGGTGCGGGTCGCGCCGCTCGATGATGAAGAAGATCACGCCCATGACCGCCGCGAAGAGCAGAAGCCCGAGCACCTCCGGTGAGGTGAACTCGTGGTCGCGCGTGATCGAAAGCGCGATGAGCAACGGCACAAGCGTCGCCGCCAGCGTGAACGCGCCGGCGAAGTCGATGTCCCGCCACGATGCGGAGTGCCGGACCGACGGGAGCGTCAGGAAGACCGCGATGATCGCGAGGATCCCGACGGGCACGTTCACGTAGAAGACCCACCGCCAGCTGAGGTTGTCCGTGAGGTAGCCGCCGATGACCGGCCCGACGACCGACGCAATGCCGAAGATCCCGGCGAAGACGCCCTGGAGCCTCGCGCGCTGGGCGGGCGTGTAGAGATCACCGATGGTCGCGAACACGCTCGCGAAGAGGACGCCGCCGAAGATCCCCTGAAGGGCGCGGAACGCGACTAGTTCGGCCATGTTCTGGGATTGGCCGCAGAGTGCCGAGGCGATGACGAACCCGATCATGCCGGCGAGGAGGAAAGGTTTGCGCCCGAAGAGGTCGCCGAGCTTTCCCGCGATCGGGGTCAGGGTCGTGGACGTCACGAGATAGGCCGTGGCGACCCACGCGAAGTAGTCGAGGCCATTGAGGTCGGCGATGATGCGCGGGAGCGCGGTCCCGACGACGGTCTGGTCGAGCGCCGCCAAGAACAAAGCGAGGGCGACCCCGACGGTCGCGAGGATGCGAGCATTTCGTGTCATCTCAGCGGGCATGTGTTGACTCCTTCGGAGAGGCCAGCGCCTCCTGCAAATCGGTGAGCGCGGCCGCGAGGCGCACGCGCTTCTCGGACGAGAGGCCGGCGATGATCTTCGCCACCGGCGCCCTCATGAGTTCGCCGACCCGCTCGATCTCGCGCCGGCCGCGGGCCGTGATTTCGACAACAACTACGCGCCGGTCGGTTCGGTCCTCGGACCGGCGGACGAACCCATCGCGCTCGAGAGAGTCGACGAGCTCGGACACCGAGGCCGGTGTCAGGGCGCAACGCTGCGCGAGCTCACCGCTGCGCCGCGGCGCCTCAACGAGCTGCCACAGAATGCGAGCGCGCTCGAGGGTGATCGCGCCACGCTCGTGCGCGACGTGTCCCGCGATCTTTCCGATCCGCGGCAACAACGAAAGCAGCATCCCCGCGAGGCGGGCGTCTTCGGTGCTGGGCTCTCGCGTGGCGGCGCGCTCTGGCGCGACCGTCATATATTCATCCTCCGAATAGTTAAGGAGATGAACTATATGGCTCCCAAACCAATCGGCGCAACGTTGGTTTTATGACACTCCGGGTCGAACGCGTGGTCTAGCCGGCCCCGGACTCCACGAATGGCTGCTCTATATCGGCAGCGAAAAACTTGCGGCCACCGCATGTGGGGCACTTCTGTGGCTCGCTCTCGCCGTGCGAGATCGTCCCGCAGGCCTCGCAGCGGAAGTGCTTCTGACCGCCCTTCGCGCGCACGACGGCAGGCGCCTCGGCGAGGAGCTGGCGGATCTGGCCGAGCTCGTTCGCGATGCGCAGGGGGTCGATACCGGACCCGGTTTGATCCGCCTCCACGAGGCGGTTCATCAGCGCGTCGAGCCGCACGAGCGCTTCTTTCAATGGACGGCCTCCCCGCCCGAAAGGATAAACGGGTCCGGCTCGGCGCGACGTCAGACCGCGCGATTCACCGCCGCGGGTTCCGCCCCGATCGCTCGCGCTCCGACCAGGTAGGCGACGACGCCGACAACGACCACGGCGATGTAGACGCCCGCGCCCAT
>JAIVGO010000015.1 GCA_020201525.1 Actinomycetota bacterium
TCCATGTGCATCGGCGTAAATGGGCCCGGCGTGTCGGCAATCGCTGCGTACACGCGAGCCGACGGGACCTATACGACGATGCCGCTCCGGGACGGCTCGTACACGGTCAGCTTCTCCGACTGCACGGCAGATCCGTCCTACGGCGTGACCTGGTACGGCGGGCCGAGTCAGGCGACGGCAACGCCGGTCGGGGTCGTCCAGGCCGCGACCCTGTCCGGAGTCGATGCCGTGATGAGTCTCGCCGCGAAGAACGACGCCGCGGTCGCGTCGCTCGAGGTCTTGCCGGCGAAGGATCCCGACGGCGCCGACAGCCCGACGCGCCGTGTCGTACGCGTTGTGGTGAGCAATGCCGGACCCGCGGACGCCCGCTCGGTTGACCTTCACGTCTTCGCCCGTACGGCGAGCGATGATGGATACATCCCGCTGGGAGGCGGCCGCTTCGACGTTCCCGCAGGCTCGGCGGTGGAGCGCACGTTTACGCGTGATCTGACCGGGGTCGTCGGCGACGTCGAGGTAACAGCAGAGATCAGCGTCGCGCGGGACGAGGACCTGACCAACAACGCGATGTCCATGCCGTCGTGGGTGACAGCGCCCGGCACCGGCGCCGGGGTGGGCTATCCCGTCGCGTACGTGGGCGCTTGCGCCGTGGCCATCTGCGTGTTCGGCGATGGCACCGTCCAGACATACCCGCCGCTGCCGTGACCCAGATGGCATCGCACGCATCCCGAGAAGTGGAGAGGACGGTAGGTCGTCGCGGCGGATCTACGGCGAGATCGATCGATCGGTGGCGAGGGAGGCTGCGGTGAAGGTGGTCCGACGGACCATGGTTCTCGGCGCGCTCGTCCTCGGGACAATGTCGGCGGGGGATGCTGCTCCACCTCCGCACGGCTACATCGAAGGAGCGCTGGCGATCCCCTCGGTGTGCGGCCTGCGAGAGGTGGCGGGAGGATGCGGCACTCCAGCGCCCGGACTCTACGTGGCCACGGGCGCGCCATTCCTTCAGCCGTGCGCTCTTGCCGCCGATCCGGGTACCGGCGTCGCAGCCTGCTCCCTCACAGACGGCGCCGAGGAACCTTCGACGGCCGCGGGGATGGGTTCGGCTCTCGTCGATGACGTGGCCGGGTGCTCGTCCGCGACGATCACGCTCGCCTCGGACGCGCCCTCTTCCATCTACATCGATCTTCTCGGCGTCGATGATGTGTATCCGGGCAGGTCGCGATGGAAGGTGACGTACCTGTCGATCACGATGCGCGAAGGTGCCCCCGATGGCCTTGGCTACCGGTGGCAGATCGATTCGGGATCTTTCTTCGGAACCTCGGTCGCGGGCAACGACCCGATCCGCGTGCGGTTCGAGGGAGGGGAAGTTTTCTCTGCCGTGGCATGCTCCAGCAGTGCACCGGTCACGGGCTTCACGTTCAAGGCCTTCGCGTCCTACACCTGCTGCGTCCACGCCGACAACTATGTCATCGATGACTCGGGGCTGGGCAGGCTCACCAGTCGTTGACGATCTTGTCGTAGCAACCGTAGTAGCCGTACCCGAAGAACGGGGTCGGCGTGACGCCAAAGCCCGTGCCTCCCGCCACGACGTAGGACCGCACCTCGGCCTCGTTGTTGCGCTCATTCGGATCGTCGAACGCGCAGACCAGCGCATGGACGGTCGCGTCTCCCGCGCTGCCAAATCCGTTCCAGCGATACGTCTTCGAGACGTGCTGCCCGGCGCCGAGCTCGACCTGGGTCGAGCCGATGTAGGTCGGCGCGCTATCGGTGTCGGTCGTTACCCACACCTGCAGATCGGCCCAGCTGGTGGCGGCGCTTCCGACGTTGTCCACGGTTACTTCGACGTCGCGCACCCAGCCGCTGGACAGAGGAAGGGTTCCCTGATCGGTCGACAGCGGGATCGGCGTCACGCTCAATGCGCTCACCGCCAGGTCTGGCCGGGGCCGTCGGGCCAGCACGGCGTCGACGGCATCCGTGGAAGATCCCAGGAGAACGCCGACGGTGTCCGCCGTGTAGAAGGACGTGTTGTCGTTGTACCACTCGTCTTTGTACGTGGAATCGTTGCAGTCGGTGAAATGGATCTTGTAGTCGCCGGTTGGCAGTTCGTCGACCGAGTACCAACCGGTGTCGTCGCTCCAGCCCGATCCCCACCCGGAGCCGTTCGCGGACCGCGCATCGACGCAGACGCCGGCCAGGGCCTCTCCGGCGGCGTTGGTGATGAAACCGGTGATGCCGCCGGCAACATCCAGCGCCGCATCGACGCCCGGAGTCGTCTCGCCGAGGGTTACCGGGACGGGATCGGCCGAGGCAAAGTCGGCTTTGTCGTTGTACCACTGCGGCAGGTACCCATGCGGCGCGCTCGAGGACAGCGGGCGGCGCCGCCCGAGGACCGCGGTGGATCCTCCGCTCGAGCCCGACACGAGGACATAAGAGACCGGGCAATAGTCGGCAAACTGTATCTTCACGGTCCCCGAAGGCAGCGCACCGACGTGATAGGCGCCGGACTCGTCGGCGTAACCGTGGGAGAGAAGATTCTGATCATCGTCGAACGCGGCGGCGCAGATGCCGGGGACGGGGTTGCCCACGCGGTCTTTCACGGTGCCGGTGACCGTACCGCCGACGGCCAGCGCGGCGTCGATGCCCGTCGTCGCGGTGCCGGCAAGTACCTGGACTTCGTCGGCCGAGCCTTCGTCGGGTTTGTTGTCGTACCACTGGCCGACGTAAGTCGGCTCGGTGCCGCAGTCGTGGAACTGGACCTTGTAAGCGCCGGCGTCCAGATAATCGAGCACGTATTCGCCATTGGACTCGGTGATGGCGGAGGCGGCGTACCAGCCTCCGTCGGTGAAGAAGGCGTCCACGCAGATGTCGGGGAGTCCCTGACCGGCTGGACCTGTGATGGTCCCGCTGATGGTTCCCTCACCGTAGGCGCGCGCGTTGCCGGGCAAAAGAACAGTTGCCAGTACGGCGCACACAGTCAGACCCATCCGGACGGATTTCATGTTCAACCCCCAATGGCGAGGACCGTAATCCTCAGGAGTCAACGAAGCCGGGGGCAGTCCCAGCCGGGGCCAAATTGTACTGCTTTTGTCCGATACATCCCAGACTGCGACGGAGCCGGGTTCTCCGAGCATCACGACCACTGACCAGGCCAACTGACCAGGCCCTAAGAAGGATTTCTCATGCAGGGTGCCGAATCCGGATGCTTGATTTCCTTCTCTCAAGGGGGGCGAATGGGGACGCGCTCTACTCAACATCAAAGGAATTTCGTTACGCTTTTTGGTGTTGCCTGCGCGGTCGTCATGGTGGTGGGGCTGGCCGTCGAGCCTGCCGAGTCGAACGCACAACCTCTGCCGCGGATAAGTGCGAACCCGTGGGGATGGGGGCGCGGGCTCGAAGGGCAGATCGGGCTCTATTCGAATAACAGCTCCGTTCCGGTGCAGGTTCCGACACCCCCAGCCCACGAACTCATCGGAGGGAGCCATGCGGGTCCGGTTGGTCTGGCGAGAGCAATCTCTGTCCGAGGGGGATCGGTTCACAGCATCGCGCTCGCCGGCGACAGGACGGTCTGGGCGTGGGGTAGCAACCAGGCTGGTCAGTTGGGCAACGGGACGAGTGATACCGGTAGCAACAACGTTCCAACGCGTGTGTCGGGCCTCGCGCACGTCGACGCCATCTCGGCCGGCGGCTTTCACAACATCGCGCTTCAGAAAGGCGTCGTCTGGACGTGGGGAGCTGACGACTTGGGTCAACTCGGCCACCCAGGCAATGCTTTCTGTGGTGGTGAAACGTGCGGCACGATCGCAGCACCAGCCATAGGCCTCGCCGGCGTCACGGCCGTTGCTGCCGGCGCGTTCCATAGTCTCGCCCTGCTGGAGGGAACAGTTCTCGCATGGGGGTACAACGCTCAAGGCCAGCTTGGGAACGGAACTACGACCAACAGCGCGATACCCGTGCCGGTCTCGGGGCTTTCCTCCGTCACAGCGATAAGCGCGAAGCTCGGGGGGAGTTCCGCACTCAAGAGCGACGGCACCGTGTGGCTTTGGGGTAACTACGGCAACGTCCCGGCTCAAGCGCAAGGTCTTACGAATATCATCGCTATCGACGGCAACCTCGCACTGAGATCGGACGGGACCGTCTGGTACGGATTCACGGCCGCGGCGCCGTACCAAGTTGCGGGACTGTCGGGCGTTCAAGCGATCGCATTCGGGGGCTACGCGAATCTCGCCTTGCTGCCCGGCGGCGTCGTCAAGGCCTGGGGCGGTAACTGGTACGGCGGCTTCGGCAACGGGACGACGCTCGAGAGCGCGACGCCGGTGCAAACAAGCGGACTGTGGCAAGCAATCAGCGCCGGCGACTATCACAGCCTTGGCATTGCGCTGGAAGCGCCGAGTCCGTCGCCGGCGATCAGCACGCCCTCGCAAGGTTCGACTCTTACCACCAACCCCGTCGCCGTCACCGGGACCGCCACGCCGTCAACGACCGTGATCGTGAGTGAGGGGAACACGACGTTGGCACAAACGGTTTCCGATGCGAGCGGAAACTGGAGCGTCGCGGTTTCGTTCCCGAACGGAGGCCATTCGATAGTCGCTCGAGCGGAAACCAAGGACCAGAACATGAGCGATCCGTCGCCGACAATATCCTTCACGATGTATATGCCGTAAGACGCTACCGAAGAAGATCCTCGCCTGCGACGGTTATCGCGTCACGGCTCTGGCCAAGAACGCTTATTCAATCCGTTCGCGGACGTTGAACGTCGGGCTCCCAGATGCAATCAATGACAGGGTTTCACGATCGACGGCGCGCTCGCTTCGCGGCCGCGTATTCCCTTGCGGCACATCGGCAACAACGTCCTGCTGAAGCATGAGGCCGCGATGTCGTGCCGCAATCCCGGCATGACGAATGTTGCCTGGCCCACGCCTGCCGGGGAAGGGACGAGATGAGCCGGAAGGGGATGCCTGCCCGGTCGGCTACGACCAGGTCATATCGGAGCCTTCGCGGCAAGTATGCTTCTGGACGTGATCGACGCCCTGTACCAAGGCTAAAAAGCATACGTTCGGATCATCCTGCGTCCCTTCCACGAGATTTGACGAAATGCAGGCAATGCATGCATAATGCAATCATGGCGGTCTCGATAACGATCCGAAACGTGCCCGACGACGTGCGCGACGTGCTTGCGGCGCGGGCAGCTCGAGCCGGTCGGTCGCTCCAAGAGCAACTACGCGCGGAACTCGTCGACCTGGCACGTCGCCCGACGGTGGAAGACGTCATCGCGCGAGCGCGCGAACGCAAAGCGGCCACCGGAAGCCGCCTCGCGCGGAAGCGCATCATCGGACACCGCGACGCCGATAAGCGTTGACCCTGGTCGTCGATGCGTCGGCAGTCGTCGCCGCTCTGGTGGATGGCGGACCGGATGGCAGATGGGCCGAGTCACTGATGGTGTCGGAGCCGTTGGCTGCGCCACATTTCATGCCGGTGGAGGCAGGGAATATCCTGAGGCGCTCGGCTCGTGCCGGGGATATCAGCGAGGACGTTGCTTCACTGGCGCACGCCGACATGTTGCAGCTGCGCGTCGAGCTGTTTGCGTACGAGCCGCTCGCAGGGCGGATATGGGAGCTGCGCGGTTCGCTCACAGCCACCGACGCTTGGTATGTGGCCCTTGCAGAGTCCCTCGAATCTCGCCTCATGACCCTGGATATGAGGCTCATGCGCGCATCGGGTCCACGGTGCGAGTTCGAGACACCGAGTGGACGCGCCGGCTGACAGCGTCATGGACGATGGCGACATCGGACAACAAAGGGCCGTCGGGACGAAAGTCTGGACGCCCATTTCGTATCGTCGTGTGGCAATAAGCTTCAAGACGTGATCGACGATGCACGCGTTCCGACTACCTCTATAGAGTCGGGTCAGCGTCTCCTGTGAGGCGCTCCAGGGAGCGGACGTTCGCGATTTTGGCCACACGCCCGGCCTTCCGGCGTATCCAAGCTGCCGAAACCTCCCGATCTGTCGTGTTTTCGACAGGACATCGCGCCACCGGCGACGAATGAGGTACCTGCTGCATATCCGGGAGGGAGCTCATATGCGTCGTCCAATTTCGCTGGCGGTCGTTCTGCTGCTGGCTGCGTCCATTGTCGGGGTGGCGACCGCGGACGTGCCGGCGGCGCCTATGCTCCTCGCCGGGGTGGCGAAGGCCGACATCACGTGGCACTCGGGCGCGACGGGGGGCCAGGTCGCGAACAGCACACGCGAGGACGCCGACGACATCGACCCCTTCGTGCACGAAGGGATCAATTCGCCGACGCAAGGTTTCCACGACCGGCTGTACGCGCGCGCGCTCGTGCTCGAAGACACGACGTCCCACGAGCGATTCGCGTACGTGAACACCGACAACTACCTCCAGCAAAATCTCTTGCACCACTACGTCGCGGAGATCTTGCGCGCCGACGCGCTTGCGGCCGGGCGCTTGCCGACGATTCCGCGAGAGCACCTCATGATCTCGGCGACGCACGACCACTCGGCGCCGTACTTCACGACGCCGTCGTGGGGCGTTTGGCTCTTCGTCGACAAGTACGACGAGCGCGAGCTGTACTACGACGCGCACCAGATCGCGTCGGCGATCGAAGCCGCAGAGGGCAAGCTGCACCCGGTGCGCTTTGGCGCTGCCGTCACCTGTTACGACGGCGCGCAGCGCAACATCATCGGCCCGCAAGTGGCGAACGACGGGACGCCGGCCGGGTATCCGAAGAACTACTACGACGCCGACCTTACCGTGCTGCGTTTCGACGAGCAGAACGCCGGCGGTGACTGGCAGCCGTATGCATTGTGGACGAACGTCGGCATGCACCCCGAGTCGCTCGGCCAGGGCGGTGCGACGGGGCTCGTCTCGGCCGACTACCCGATTTACATGGAGACGCTCGTCGAGCGGCAGCTGCGCGCGCAGTATCCGGGGTCCGACCCCACGGTGCTGTTCTCCCAAGGCAACGTCGGCGACGTCGAGCCCGACGACGGGCGCGCGAATCACAACAACGACGCGTGTACCGGACACGGGAGCCCCCAAACCGCGTACGGCAAGGATCACGACTTCTGGCGCGAGAACTTCCGTTCGATCGAAACGTTCACGAAGCCGCTGGCGAATGCCGTGGTCGCAACCGCCGCCGCGGTCGCAACCGGCGACGGTGTTTCGCACACATGGCCGGACGGCACGGACGCCACGCAGCCGCAGCGGTGGGTGCGATTCTCGACCTCACACGTCCCGGTGGCGATGGCCGACTACTGGTTTGCCGGTCCGGTCGAGCACCCGGTGCCGACCTACTGCAACCAGGAGATCGCGCACTGGTTCGAAAACTCGAAGCCGAAAGATTGCGAAGTGCTCGGCGAGGTAACCGACCCGCTGCCGAACTTCCCCGCGAACCAGCAGATCGCCGATGCGATTCGGGACGCGACGAAGGGCATCGGGGGGCCGAACATCGCGAATCTCATCGTTCCGGGAACCGGCACGGTTCAGGAGACGCCGGCGCTGCATTTGCAAGCTCTGTCGATCGGCGACGTGTTGCTCGGGACGTGCCCGTGCGAGCCGGGTTCGGATCAAGCGAAGAACTTCAAGACGCGCACGGATACGGTCGTGGGGAACTTCTGGCAAGGCTACAAGTATGCGTGTGATTGGAATGGGGACGGTCAATCGTGGGGGTCGCCGCAAAAGTGCAACGCGGCGCACGACCAGATCGAGAATCAATTTTCCAAGACGGAGCTGAGCCCATCGGATGGCTTCAAGATCTCGGCCATGATCGGACAAGCGAATGATTACATCGGCTACATCGTGACCGAGCGCCAGTGGCTGGCGAAGGATCAGTACCGCAAGGAGCTCACCGCTTTCGGCCCTCGTACGGCGAACTACGTCAACACGGGTTTGCTGATCCTTGCCGAGCAACTGCGTGATCCGCTGGCGCCGATCCTCGAGGCGATCGACGAGAAAGACCACCTGCCCGACGCGACGCGCGCCGCGATCGACGCGCGCGACCTCGCGCTGATCGCGCAAGCCGAAGCCGATTACCGCGCGTGGGATGCCGCGGCGCCGCCGGACTTCCTCGGCGGCACCGCCACGTCCCAGCCGCCACTGGAAATCAACCGTCTCGACGTCGCGCGATTCGGATGGAATGGCGGCTCGAACTGGACCGACACGCCTCACGTCGCCGTCGAGCGGTTCGACGGTTCGCAGTGGCGCGTTTTCGAGGATCAAACGATCGGGGACGTCGTCACGACGCTGGATCTTCCGAACGCCGACGAGCTGCCCACCCTCGCCACGCGCCCGTGGCCGTGGACGGCGCACTGGGAGACGACGCTTGGGACCCCGGTGGGAACGTACCGCTTTCACGTCACGGGAAACCATCGCGAGCTACCCGGCGTCACGGAGCCGTACGAGCTTTTCTCGGATACGTTCAAGGTATTCGCCCGGACGTACGCCATCTCCAACGTCGGTCGGAGCGGTGGCACGGTCACGTTCATCGTGGACTCCGGCGTTCCTCAGACGCTGACTCACGCGGGTCTCGTCTATTACGACGACACGTTCGGCTACGCCGATCATCCGGATTGCATGCGCTGCACGTTCCGGGTTCGTCCGGTCGCGGCGACGATCACGACGGCAACCGTCAACGGTTCGCCCGCAACGCAGAGTCCCGATGGATCGTGGACGGCGAACGACCCGGGTGGCGCACTGACGATCAGCGCATCCGACGCAGACGGAAACTCGGTTATCGCGAACGTCTCCTAGCTCATCGGAGGATTGCGTGGGGCGCGACGTCGCAGCAGAACGAGCCGATATCGATCGCGTCGTAGAAGGCCGGACGCTGTGCAGCGTTTTCGCCGAGACCGCAGCGCGTTTCGCTGAGGGCGAGGCGCTCAAGTCTCGCGCGCGCGACGGAACATGGAGCGCCCTGACGTGGATCGAATATCGCGAGCGGGTGCGCGCCGCCGCACTGGGGCTGCACTCGCTCGGAATCCAGCCGGGAACGTTCGGCGTCATTCTGTGCCGAAATCGCGCCGAGCACGTCATCGCCGACATGGGACTCGTGCACGCCCGCGCGGCGCCGGTCAGCCTCTACAACACCTTGTCTCCCGAACAGATCGCGTACATCACGAATCACTGCGGTGCGCGCGTCGCTTTTGTCGAAGATGAAGCGGCTCTGGAGAAATTTCGCGCGATCCGCGACCGGCTCCCCAATCTCGAACGCGTCGTTGTGATCGACGGCGACGCATCCGATGAGTGGACGATCGGGTGGGACGAGCTGCTGGAAACCGGCCGGGCGGCACACGATCGTGTCCCTGATGCGTTCGACGAGATGTGGCGCGCGGTTATGCCGGACGATCTGCTCACGTTGATTTACACCTCCGGGACGACGGGGCCGCCGAAAGGTGTCATGAATACCCATCGCAACGTTCTCTGGGACATCGAGTCGTTGCGCCGCGTCATGGAGCTCGGTTCCGGCGACCGGGTCATCTCGTACTTGCCGCTCGCGCACGCGGCCGACCGTTTCCTGACGTTGTGGCAAGGAATCGTGCGCGGCTTCACGACGCACTATTGCCCCGACATAGCGCAAATCCTGCAGACGCTCGTTGAGGTGCGGCCGACATTCTTCGGAGCCGTACCTCGTGTCTGGGAGAAGATGTACGCGGGACTGAATGCTGCGGTCGTCGGCGAGGCGGACGAGGCGCGCCGGAATGCGATCATGTCGGCGCTGGCCGTTGCCCGCGACTGTGTTGCGCGCGAGCAGCGCGACGACGAGATCCCGGCCGACCTTTCCGCGCGCCGCGAGGCGTCGGAGCCGGTCTTCGCCGCGATTCGCGAAAAGATCGGCCTCGATCAGGGTCGCATTTTCATCACAGGCGCTGCGCCGACGCCGCCGGAGGTGCTCGAGTTTTTCGCCGCGATTGGCGTGAACATCGCCGAGGTGTGGGGGATGAGCGAGCTGTCGGCGATCGGGACGATGAATCCCCGTGAACGTATTCGCATCGGATCGATCGGCGTGACGCTGCCCGGTGTCGAAGCGCAAGTCGCCGCCGACGGCGAGCTTCTCATTCGCGGAGGATTGGTGATGAAGGGGTACTACCGCGACGAAGAGAAAACCGCGGAGACACTTGATTACGAGGGCTGGCTACACACCGGCGACGTCGCCACAATCGACGAGGGCTATTTGCGCATCGTCGACCGAAAGAAGGAGCTCATCATCACCGCCGGCGGGAAGAACATCTCACCGGCGAACATCGAGAGCTTGCTCAAGGAACACCCGCTCATCGGCCAGGCGTGTGTCATCGGCGACAACCGGCAGTATCTGTCGGCGCTCATCGTTCTGGATCAAGAGGTCGCGCCGGCCTGGGCGAAAGGACGCGGGATCGAAGCGTCGTCGGTTGCCGAGATTGCCGGCAACGCATTAATAGCCGCGGAAATCGAGAAGGCGGTTGCTGCAGTCAACGCTCGCGTGTCGCGCGTGGAGAACGTCCGGCGCTACACGATTCTCCCATCGGAATGGACCGCCGAAAGCGAGGAGCTGACGCCGACGCTGAAGCTGAAGCGCCGCGTGATCATCGCGAAATACGCCGACGTGATCGAGAGTATGTACTGAGCGCGTTTATCCGCTTCAGGCACGGCGACGGCGGCGGACTTCGAGACATGCGGCGACGAAGAACAGCGCAACGGCCGCAGCGGCCTCGTTTGGAACGCCGGTGTCCGGAAGGCGCGAGTCTTTGCGCCCGAGAACCGCCGCCGGCCGTGATGCGAGCGCCCACAGCCCGCGATGCGACGACGCGTACAGCGTGCCGTCCGGTGCGAAGTCGACGTCGTCGAGACGCTGGCGCACGCGGTCCGGCATGCCCGCAGCGGCGAGCTTCCACGTCGCGCCGCCGTCGGTCGATACGTACACGCCGTACCAATACGTCGCTGCGGCGATGTGCTTCGCGTCTTTCGGATCGACGTCGATCGCCGCAATTCCCGCCCGTGCGGGCAAGCCGTCCGATGAACGGTTCCAGGTCGCGCCTCCGTCCGTCGACTTGAAGATGCCGCCGTTCGCGTCCCACGAGCCCGCGTAGATCACCCCAGGGTTGCCGGGGTCGACGGCGAGGGCACGCATCTCTGACGACGTCGTCGTCGGAAGCACGTTCGTCCAACGCGCACCGGCGTCGTCCGACCGGAACACACCCCCGGTTCCCGACGCGTAGACCTTCGTGCCGGCCGCGCGTACACGCCAAAGGTTCGAATTTCCGGGTGCCTCGTCGCTCCCGGGCTTCGTCCACGCGAAGGACCATATTGCACCGTTGTTCGTCGTTCGGAAGATGCCGCCGCCGGTCAAATAGGTGGAGAACCCGCCGCCGAGAACGGCTCCGGTGCCGGCGACGGCGACCTCGCTTGCGTACCGGTAGTAGTCGAGCTGCATCGGATGCGCGTCGTAACCGTCGGCCGGCCAGTCTGCGCGCGTTGCGCACGCATGTCCCGCTGCCGCGTACTGCGCGAGACACTGATCGATACCGTAGATCCACATTCCACCGCGAGTCGCGCGTTTCTGATCGGCAGCGACGTTGTCCTTCAGCAAGTCTGTGGAATTCACGGGGTCGGACGGTTTCGCGAAGGTGAGGTCAGCGCGAACCGCTGCACGCGCGCCGTGCGTCGTCGCCCATGTGCGGCCGCCGTTGTCGGAACGGAATACGCCGCCGCGATGTGACGACGCCCACAATCGCCCGCGAATCTTCGGATCCGGTGTGATGCTCCAGAGGGACGTGTACGGCCCGAGGCCCGTATTCGATTCGACGAATGTGTCTCCGCCGTCGCGAGAAACAACGAAACCTCGGTCCTGGCTTGCGAGGTACAAGGTGTGAGGATCAAACGGGTCGACGGCCAGAGCCCGAACGATTGTGCCGGCCGGACCGATACTTTTCCACCGTGTCGAGATCTGCGTCGACGGCATCTCCGGCAGAATCGCGGTGTCGGAGGCGAGGCGCACCCCGGGGATTTCCTGCAGCTCTGCGGGCATCGTTTCTCCAAGGAAGAACGGACCGAGCGTGGGACTTGAATCCTCGCCGGCGCCGGACAAATACGCGATCCACCCCGACGTCGCTTCGTAGCCGAGGAGCGTGTCGGCATTGAGGCTCATCGTGCCCGAGCGTTCGAACGCGACCTCTTCCTGTGTCTCGCCGACATGGTGATAGGGGATCCATCCGGGCGGCGCCGCGGTCGGGTCGTTCAGGCCGATATTGATGTCGGCGGGAACTCCCTGATCGATGAACACGGTGTGATCGCTGCGGTCCAAAGGATCATCGACGATGTTGACATACTTTTTCTGCGCGTCGGTGAACAGCGGCTCCGTGAGGCCGTCGCGGTACGTCCACGTCGGATATTTCGCGTGGTAGTCGGTGAAGTAGCGATCTCGTTGATACTCGATTGCCCGGCGGTAGAGCTTGAACTTCGTCAGAAACGCGGGATTCGCGACGGCGGATTGGTACGCGGCAAACGGTGCGAGGGCGCGGGTCGGATCGTCGACCGACGGCGCCGAAAAAACGTTCATCGGCATGAAGTCGTTGCTCGACAAACCGAAGTACCGGTTGGGATAGTTGGCGCCGATCATGTCGGTGTCGTGATAGGCGGCGACGGACACTTGCGGCGGAAGCTCGAGGTGATGGAACAGCGCATTGGGTGACCCTACCGTTGTGTAGTGGACTGATCCGCAGAGGCATTGCTCTTCGCCGTCGATCGCGAACGCGGCAAAGGAGCGGCGCGGCCGGATGTTGTTCGCCGTCCAGTACCGAACGAGGCCTTCGAGAACGGCGGTCGTCGCAGGGACTTGCATGCCGCAATCGAGGCCGCCGTCCACCGTGATGTCGACGCAGTCGTAGTGGCCGCCCACGATGATGATTTGGTTCCGGAGCGCCGGATCCGACCCCGGCACGAATGCGAGCACATTGTTTTCGGGGCCGCTGATACCGATCGGATCGACGTTGTCCGGCTGCGTCCCCGTCGGGTCGGAAAAGTTGAAAGGACGAAGTTCCGCGAACGCGCCTTCGGAGGCAAGCGGTGCGAGGAGCTTTTCCCACGAGTCCCGGATGTAGTTCGCAGCTGCGTCGTGAGCAGTCCGCCACGCCGTTCCCCGAACTTGATTCGTCCACCGAGATGGGAATTGGGTCGTGTACGCGCGCTCGAATGCGGCCGTGAATGTGGCGTCGATGCTGAAGGGCACCCGTGCCGCGATCGCCTGCACCGGCAGGCCGGCCAGCATCAGGCAGCCGGCGATCACTCCGAGCAAAAGCCGCCGGGGCCGTGCAGGACGATGCGTGGTGCTCCCTCCGCCAGTGAAAATCGGGTGTCGTTTCCCCGGATCACTTCGTCACTCGGTAGGTCCGTTCCTGTCTGGGGGGCCCAGATTTTCGTCGCGAGCGACCCGCAACCCAGCATGTACCGCGGGTTGGATCGCTCGAAACTTGCGCGGAATCGCGAAGTGTCCGAGCTTCAGCGCGAGCAAGCTCGAGCGCAGCGCCGCTTCGTGCAGGGGCGACCACCGAACGCCGTACATCTTGCGAAGCTTCGGCGGCAGCGTTCCGAAAGCCCAGAACGACACCGCTGCGAGGACGGGGCGGTATTCGGCTTCCGGCGGGGGATGGCGAATCGTATCGGCGACTTGAAGTGCAGACTCGCCGACGATCAGCTCGTCGCTATCGACGATCATGTCGATGTACGCGCGCAGCGCGGGAACAGTCGGCGGTATCAGCGCGCGGTCGAGGCCGAGCATCTCGGCAGATACCATTTGTTCCTGGTGGAAGACTTCCTTGTCGCCCGCCGTGAGCTTACCGACTGTCAGCTCCTCGAAGAGGATCGCGGACTCGACGAGGCACGCGTGGACCCAGAGCAGCAAGTCCGGATCGAACGCGTCGTACGGCAAACCGGTAACGTCGTCGATGCCTTTGACCGAACGATGCACTTCGTTGATGTGATCGGCCGCCGCCGTCGCTTCGGCGCGCGTGCCAAACGTGATCGTGTATGCGAGCTGCAAGGTTCGCTCGAGCCGCTTCCACGGATTGCGTTGGTAGAACCCCGTTTTCCGGGCGCCGGCGATGACCAGCGGGTGAGCTGCTTGCATCAACAAGGCCCGAGCCCCGCCGAAGAGCACGGTGGTTTCTTTGTGGACTCTCCAGGACATACTCTCGGGACCGTAGATCCCCGGGTCGCTCTCTCGAAGTGCCATGATTCGACGATACAGGAGGCTTCGAGCCGCTGCGACCGGTCCGAAGGCTTCGATTACTATTTCGGTGTTCGTTTCGGCGTTTGAGGAGGATGAAATGACGTACGCGAAGCTGCCTGCTCTGGAGCAAAAGGGATTCGTCGTGCTGCGCAAGTACGAGAAGCCGATTCCGCCCGAGGAATATCTCAATATGGAATACGTCGACTGGAAGAGCGGCGGGGACACGAACTTCGCCCCGATCGCGTCGGCATTCGGACAAATGGAATGCGCCGGCTTTTGGGACCACGGTAAGCCCGACAAAGACGGGATGTGGACCGACAACGCGAAGGCGTGCCCGTCGCTCGTCGAGTGGACCGAGCGCGTCGGCGCGCGGTACGGCCGGGTCCGCACGATCAAGCTCAACCCGAACACCGAAGAGGAAGCGATCAAGAACATGCACCCGGACGACAACAATCGATTGAATCCCGACGGTGAAGGATGGGTCGTGCGCGCGTGGCTGCAGCTGACCGACAACCCCGACAGCTACATGATCGTCCGCGAGGATAAGGACGACCCGTCGTCGGAGAGCCGCATCCCGCTGCCCGCCGGCGCACAGTTCGTCGTCGACTCGCAGCGGTTGTGGCACGCGGTGTATCACCCGGGGACGGCGCCGCGGTACGCGCTCATCGTCAGCTACGAGAGCGGCCCCGAGCTCGAACGCTGGATCGAGTCCGAACGCGTCGAAGCCGGCGTCGGCGTCTCGTAGCGGCGCGGCGGTGTCGGCGGCCGATCGCTTTGCGTGGCGCTGGCGAGCGGCAGCGGTGGCGGTGGCGCTCCTTTTGATTCCCGTCGCGCGCAGCACGTTTCAAGCTGGGACGCCGAAGGCAACGCCGGCGGCGCACACCGCAGCTTTGTCGATCGCGAGCCCGGCAGAGGGCTCGGTGCTCGGAGGCAACGTCGTTCAGCTCTTCGTGGAAGCGGCTGCAGCGACCGCCTTCTTCGCCTTCGCCGACCGCAACCCGCCGGCCCCCGGAACGACGATGCGTGAGGGGCGGGGCGCCGTGCGCTCGACCGAGCCGCTTGTCGCGATCGGAGGGCTCGCGCGGGGCCGTCACCGAATCACTGTTGTCATCGCAGACGAAGCCGGTGTTCGCGCGAACGAATTGACCGACAGCGTGACGGTGACGACGACGGGGCCGGCGACGCTGATTGCAACGGCCGCGGCGCGCTCGGTCGAAGGCGATCCGTGGCCGATCAGTGTCGAGGTGAGCGGCATCGAAATCGTCCCCGCGAACGGAGACACGTCGGGGGTGACCGGACACCTTCACTTCTTGATCGACGCGCCGCTCCCGGCGCCCGGCGCGCCGATTCCGCTCGACGCCGACAACGTCGTTCACACGACGGAGACGACGGTGCCACTGGCGGGTCTCGAGGCGGGCGAGCACCACGTGTGGATCGTCGTCGGCGACGGGTCGCATCGCCCGCTGTCGCCGTACGTTGCCGACGAGGTCTTCGTGACGGTGACGCCGTGAGCGGGTGCATCTTCTGCGCGATCATCGCCAAGGACGCACCGTCGTGGACGGTGTACGAGGACGAGCACGCCATCGCGTTCATGGACATCAACCCGGCGACGGACGGCCACGTCCTCGTCGTTCCGCGCCGGCACGTCAAGGATCTATGGGAGATCGGAGAGCGTGATGCAGGGCAAGTCATGGAAGCGAGCGTTCGCGTTGCGGCGATGATCAAGAGGGCTCTCGAGCCCGACGGCATGAACATCCTGCACGCAACCGGCGCCGTGGCTTTCCAAACTGTGTTTCATTTCCACTTGCATCTCGTGCCGAGAACGCGCGGTGATTCGATCAAGCTTCCGTGGATCCCGCGGCCGGGAGAACCCAGCCGAATCGCGGCAGTGGCCGAGCGCATCACCGCGACCGGTTAGTCGCTCGGTTCGCTCTCGGTGCCGAGGCTCGGGTAGGCTCGCGCCACGATGAAACTTGGCATCATGCTCAACTATGCGACGGTACACGAGCGCGACGAGCTCGTCGCGATCGCGCGCGAAGCAGAAGATCTCGGCTATGACTCCCTATGGGCAAGCGAAGCCTATTCATTCGATGTCTTCACGACGCTCACGCATCTCGCGTGTCACACGAAGACGATCAAGCTCGGGACCAACATCGCGCAACTGTTTTCCCGAACACCGGCGGCGCTGGCGACGACGGCAGCTTCCCTCGACCAGATTTCCGACGGGCGTTTCATCCTCGGAATCGGTGCCTCGGGCCCGCAAGTGATCGAGGACTGGCACGGCGTTCCGTATCAAAAGCCCGTTCAGCGTACGCGTGAAATCATCGACATCGTCCGGCAGATCTTGTCGGGCGAGAAGGTGAAATACGACGGTGAGATCTACAAGGTCGGAACGAAGAAGCAGCTGAAGATCATCAATCCCGTGCTGCGCAAGGACTTGCCGATCTACGTCGCGTCGCTCGGGCCCAAGAATGTCGAGATGACTGCGGAGCTTGCCGACGGTTGGCTCCCGACGTTTTTCTCCACGGAACACGCGCATCGGGTTTTCGGGCCGATGCTCGAAGCCGGCAGAGCGAAGCGTTCACCGGATTTGCCGTCGCTGGAGGTTGCGCCTTTCGTGCCGGCTTTCGCCGGCAAGTTCGAGGTCGGGATCGACATGCTGCGTCAGGTTGTTGGGTTCTACATCGGTGGCATGGGCTCGAAAGAGAAGAACTTCTACAACCAGCTCGTTCAGCGCTACGGCTATGTCGAGGAAGCGCAACGTATCCAGGAGATGTTCCTCGGCGGTCAGAAGCAAGAAGCGATTGCGGCGACGCCGGATGAGCTCGTCGATCAAGTGTCTCTGATCGGGGACGAGCCGCGGCTACGCGACCGGCTGCAAGCGTTCGCCGATGCAGGTGCGACGGCCGTGCTTCTCGGCGTTGCGGCGATGGACCCAGCCGGCCGCCGCGAGATGCTCGAAACCATCGCGCGCGCGAACTCCTGATCGCTATGAAAGCACTCGTTACCGGCGGTGGTGGCTTCATCGGGTCTGCGCTCGCACATGCGCTGGTGTCCGAGGGCCACGAGGTGCGCGTTTTCGACGCATTCATCACGGGCTTTCGGGAGAACGTCCCGGTCGGCAGCGAGCTGATTGAGGGCGATCTTCGTGACGTGGACGCGGTGCGGAGCGCTTGTCGGGACATCGAGGTTGTTTACCATCAAGCGGCGATCCGAAGCGTTCCGCGTTCGGTCGACGATCCCGTCCTGGTCGACGGCTGCAATGTACGGGGCACGCTGAACGTCTTGATGGCGGCGAAGGAGGCCGGCTGCCGCAAGGTGGTCTACGCGTCGTCGTCGAGCGTGTACGGCGACAATCCGGAGCCGCAACTGCGTGAGGACATGGCGCCGGATCCGATTTCGCCGTACGGGGTCAGCAAGCTCGCCGGCGAGCTGTACGCACGCGTGTGGTCGAAGCTCACCGGGCTACCGACCGTATCGCTGCGTTACTTCAACGTCTACGGGCCGCGACAACACAAGGAGTCGCTGTACGCCGCGGTGTTTCCGGCGTTCGTGTCGGCATTGCTTGCCGGCGAGGCCCCGGAGGTCCATTGGGACGGCGAGCAAACCCGCGACTTCACGTACATCGACGACGTCGTCGAGGCGAATCTTCGCGCGGCGAGCGCGACCGAGGAAGCGGACGGAAAAGTGTTCAACATCGGCAACGGCGACGCGCATTCGGTTAACGAGGTTCTCGATGCCGTATCGAAAGCGGTCGGGGAATGGATCGAGCCGATCCGCACGCCCCGGCGCGCCGGCGACGTCCGCCACACCCTCGCCGATATCAGCGAGGCGGAGCGGCTGCTCGGCTGGCGCCCGGCGTCCGAGTGGCAAGACGCAGTCGAAGCGACCGTCGAATGGTTCCGCTCCGGCGCAGTGACCCGCTAGCGCCGTTCCCGCCGCTCCTCCGAAAGTTCTCGCTCAAGGGATCTCGCCGTCGCCGTGTTAGTTCATGAAGTAATGAGCGACACATACGGTTCATCAACGCTTCACGAAAGTATCGATTCGCGGGTCGCGCGATTTGCGACCACGCGACACGGCGTGTTCTCACGCGACGAAGCCCGCCGCCTTGGGGCAACGGATCGGATGATCCACCGTCGATGTGAGTTGGGTCGCTGGGAACGCCTGTTTCAAGGCGTCTATCGCGTCGCAGGTACACCGCGGACGTACCAGCAATCGCTGCTTGCCGCTTGCGTCGCGTGCAAAGGTGTCGCGTCGCATCGCTCGGCGGGCCGATTGTGGGTTGTCGCTGGAATCGAGAAAGGAATTGTGGAGATGCTTGTCCCGAGGGGCCGCAAGTGCTCGTGTCCCGAAGCGGTTTCGCATCAGGTTGCGTTCGTTCCGGAATTCGATGTGACCGTCGTTCAGGCCATCCCGGTGACGACCCCGACGAGGACGATCATCGACGTTGCCTCCGTCTTGGACCCCGACCCTCTCGAGATAGCACTAGACGACATGATCCGCCGAAGGCTCACGAGCGTCGCCCGCATTCAATGGCGACTTGCGACGTTGGGCCGCTCCGGCCGACGAGGGACGATAGCTTTACGCGAGTTATTGGCTGATCGTCCGGCGAAAGGGCCGCAGAGTCCGCTGGAAACACAAGTCCGGCAACTCATTCGCAAGTCACCGCTGCCGATGCCCGTCAGCCAGCACCCCGTGTTCGACGCGGCGCGGCTCGTCGCGGTTGTCGACTTCGCGTATCCCGATTTACGAATTGCGATCGAGGCAGACGGTTACGAGTGGCACTCGGGCAAGGGTCAGTGGCGGCACGACCTCGAGCGCCGCAACCGTCTGGTCGCATTGGGCTGGCGCGTCATTCACCTCACCGCAGCCGATGCAGAACGAACGCCGGACCGCGCGATTGCGACCGTCGAGCGAGTCTTCCGAGAGCAAGCGAGGAGGGCTTAAGTTTCGGTGCGCAGCGCGGACGACCGGGACGGGTGGCGCAGCTTCGCCAGCGCCTTCGCTTCCAGCTGGCGGATGCGTTCGCGGGTCAGGCCGAAGCGCTTGCCGACCTCTTCGAGCGTCAGCGGCTCCTCGCCGGTGAGGCCGAACCGCAGCGCGAGAATCGTGCGCTCGCGCTCCGTTAGTGTTCCGAGAACCTTCTCGAGCTCGTCGCGTCCGATGCCCGAGAGCACCTCGTCGAACTGCCCGGCCGCCGCCTCGTCGGGGACGAACTCGCCCAGCGTCGCTTCGCCGGCCTCGCCGACGGGCGTCTCCAGAGAGAGCAGGTTTGCGGCAAGTCCCCGGAGCTCGCGTACGCGCGCAACCGGCAGGCGCGCAGCCTTTGCCACTTCATCGTCGGTTGCCTCGCGGCCGTGCTGGGCTTCGAGCTCGGCGCGCGCCCGCCGCACCCGCACGAGAAGCTCGTGCACGTGCACCGGCAGGCGGATCGCACGGCCTCGGTCGGCGATGCCTCGCTGGATCGCCTGGCGAATCCACCACGTTGCGTACGTCGAGAACTTGAACCCCTTGCGCCAGTCGAACTTGTCGACGGCGCGCATGAGGCCGATGTTGCCCTCCTGGACGAGGTCGAGCAGCGGGATGCCCGTCGCGCGGTAGCGGCGCGCTATCGACACGACGAGGCGCAAGTTCGCCTGCACCATGTCGTGCTTCGCAGCCTCACCGTCGCGCCGGAGGACGTCCAGCTCTCGTCGCTTGGACGGCGTCAGCTTTTCGGTCGAGAGGATCCGTTTGTGTGACTTGGCGCCGGCTTCGATTCGCTTGGCCAGCTGCACTTCCTGGGCGGCGTTGAGCAGCGGGTACCGGCCGATCTCGCGCAAGTACGTCCCCAGCGCGTCGAGATCCCCGAGCCGGTCGGCATCCTCCGGCGCGATCGGCTTCGGGAATGTGTCTTCTTCGGCCGGTTCGATGTCCTCGGCAGCTTCGGCGAGCAGTTCCGCGTCGTCTAGGTCGATCTCCTCTTCCGGTTCGGTTCGAACCGGAGGCTCTTCGTCCACCTGTGCCATTGTGACTTCGGGCATCCTTTCCTGGATCTCCTCTCGATTCTCTTCTTTTTTGGTCCTGAACGCACATAAGCACGCTCGGAAGGCCACCCGGCACCCCGATCGTGCACGGTCATTGTACGACGCCGGACCAACTTCGACCTGTCACCGGGAGCCATAAGCCCTGGATAAGCGCGTACCGCAGACAAAAAATTTTTCGGGCATGCCCGTCTATTATCGTCCGGAGCCCGAGCCGGCGCTCGCGAGTAATCCTCTCAAGTCGCCCGGATCGGTAACCGGTGCCAGGCAAAAGAAACCTTCGCATACATATGCGGTTGCGGCTCCGTCCTGTGCCGTCCGGCCCTTGAGCAAAGCGACCGAAGTGCCTTCGGTATTCCCGGCGGCGAGGACTCGGTTGGGCTGCGGAGATTCCCACACGACCCGAGCCATCGCGAGGACGCCGGGGGAACCGGGGTCGCCGGCTATCGCGACTTCCTTCGCGCGCGCGAGGTGCAGGTCGAGAGCGCCCAGCAGATGCCCGAACCCGAGCGGCGACCCCGCCATCGCCGGTTGCAGGAGCTTGAGATAGGCGAGGGCGCGTTCCTCCAGCAGAGCCTCGCCGGTGAATGCCGCGAGTCGCAGCAGCAAACCCGCCATCGCCGAGTTCCCGCACGGCAGCGCGTTGTCGAACACGTCCTTCGGACGGAGCAGCAACGCATCGGCGTCGACTCCGGTGTCAAAGAAACCCGCGCCCGTGTCGTCGGCAAAGAGGCGGACGGCTTCCGCGCACAGCCGCAGCGACTCGACGAACCAGCTCTCGTCGAACGTCGTCTCGTACAGGTCGAGGAGGGCGGCCGCCAGCAGCGCGTAATCGTCGAGGAAGCCGGGTCCGCTCGTGCGGCCGTCGCGCCAGGAACGCAAGAGCCTGCCGGCGCCGTCCCGAAGCTCCCTGACGAGAAACCGTGCGGCGTCGCCGGCCGCGTCGACGAGGTCGGCGCGCTCGAAGATCCGGCCGGCCTCAACGAGGCCCGAAATGGCGAGCCCGTTCCATGACGTCAAGATCTTGTCGTCGGTTGCCGGAGGTACGCGCACGCTCCGCACGTCACGCAGCCGCGCACGCGCGCGATCCACGGCGCCGAGGATGTCGGCGACCGGAAGTCCCAGCTCGGCCGCAACCTCTTCGTCGTCGCGCGGCGCCCACAAGATATTCGTGCTCTCCCAGTTCCCGCCTTCGGTTACGTTCCAGTACGCGGCCGCGACGTCGGCGTCTTCGCCGGCAGCGGTGCGAAATTCGTCGAGCGACCAGACGTAGTACTTGCCTTCCACGCCTTCGGAATCCGCGTCTTGGGACGAGTAGAACCCGCCGTCGGGATGACGCATCTCGCGCAACAAGTAGTCGGCGGTAGCAAGCGCCGTGCGACGGTACTGTTCGTCGTGGGTCACGAGGTATGCGCGTGCGTACGTCCGGACCAATTGCGCGTTGTCGTACAGCATCTTTTCAAAGTGCGGAACGAGCCACTGCCGGTCGACCGAATACCGATGAAAGCCGCCGCCGGCGTGATCGAACATCCCGCCTCGCGCCATCCGGCGAAGCGTCAGGTCTGCAGGAGGCAGCGCGTCACTCTCGCCCCGCGCATGCATTCGCAACAGGAACTCGATATTCATCGGTTGCGGGAACTTCGGGGCCGACCCGAAGCCGCCCCATTCGGCGTCGAACGAATCTCGGATCACGCCGAGCGCGGATGTCAGCGTCAGCTCCTGCGGATCGTGCTCTCGTGCATGCGGCTCGAGTGTCTTGCTGATGTGGCTCGTGAGCTCGTCGGCTTGCCGGACCAAGTCATCACGCTGGTTGACCCATGCGTCGTGAACCGCCTCGAGCAATCGCTTGAATCCCGGCATCCCGTGACGGTCCTCCGGGGGGAAATACGTACCCCCGTAGAACGGCTTCCCGTCCGGCGTCAGAAAAACCGTCATCGGCCAGCCGCCGTGACCGGTCAACGCCTGCACGGCGTCCATGTAGATCGCGTCGAGGTCCGGTCTTTCCTCCCGATCGACTTTCACCGGCACGTACCACATGTTCATCAGCCGGGCGATGTCGTGGTTTTCGAACGACTCGCGCTCCATCACGTGACACCAGTGGCACGCCGCGTAACCGATCGACAGGAGAATCGGTTTGTCCTCGCTGTTCGATCGCTCGATCGCCTCCGGCCCCCACGGAAACCAATCCACGGGATTTTCGGCGTGCTGAAGCAGATACGGACTTGTTTCGTGCGCGAGCCGGTTCGTCATGGCTTCACTCTCGCCGGAAGCGTGCCCCGCTGCAACCAAGCGAAAACTCACGTTGCGACGCCCCCCCGTCGCGGTTAGCCTCTGCGCGAGCCGAGGAGGACAAGTTTGCTGGAACCCATTTCGCGCGTCCCGTTCGGTTCGGTGACGCGCGCCCGTTTGCTGCCGGTCCTGCTGGCGCCGTTCGTCACCGGCGCCGCCTTCTCATATGCGCAAACCGGCGCGTTCAGCTGGTCGTGGTTCGCCGTCGCCGCCGCCGGAGCCGCAGCGGCGCACTTGTCGCTGAACGTGCTGCACGACGTCGTCGACGTCGCGAGCGGCGCCGATGCGGCTGCGCGATCGGATGCGGCGAGCGTCGCGCCGGGCTCGGTCGCAATTGCCTCCGGCCGCGTGAGCCGGTCGCGCGCGCTCGTGTTCGCCTCCATTCTCGCTGCCTTTGCGGCGGGGTGCGGCGTCGCGCTTGCGACGCATCGGTCCGCCGGCATCCTCGTCTATGGAGCAGTGGCGTATGTCCTTGCGGTTGCTGCGATTACACCGCCGCTTCGGTTTGCCTCTCGGATACCCGGCGCCAATGAGATCGCGGTGATTACCGCGGGCGGTTTCTTGCAGGCGGGTGCTGCGTACGCGGTGGCCACGAAACAGTTCGACGGTGGATCGCTGTGGTCCGGGCTCGTTCCCGGCGGGCTTCTCATGCTCGTTTTCTGGCACCAAGCGCTGCTGCACTATCGCGCGGATGTCGCGATCGGGCGCGAGTCCACGTCCTCCGCGCTCGGTCCCGAACGGACCGTGATCGTGTCCTCGGTGTGTGCCGCCATGATTTTCGTTGCACTCATCGTGCAAGTCGCAGCCGGTCTCTTTCCGCGGGGTGCGATCATTGCCCTTGCCGGCGCCTTGCCCCTGTCGAACGCTTACGCGCGCGCAATCAAAAGCAGACGCGACATTCAGAACTACGTGACGTTGCTCGGCGCGACGCTCGGTGCAACCGCACTCGTGACGTTGATTCTCGTGATCTCCCTCGTCGTCCGCGGCGCCGTTCGGTAATTTATCCCCGCCGAATCCGAGGCACGTCGATATGCGCGTCGAGTCCCTCGGCTTCGATTGTGCGCGCTGCGTCCTCCGCGAACTGCGCGATTTCGGCCGTCCGGACGCCGTTGTGCGTGTCTCCGTACTTTCTGAGCCGCCGCGCGCCGCGCTCGAGCAAGGTTACGGCGCCGCGCGGATTTCCGCGCTGGCGGTGCGTGAGGCCGACCGCGACTTGAATGACTCCCTGCCAGAAATCGCGCTCGGATTCTTCGGCGGGGTGCCAGCCTTCTTCCCAGACCTCATGCGCCTGGAAATACTCGCCCGCGTTGAAGTGAGCAATGCCCCGGTCGAGCGCGGTTGCCGGATCCGGTTCGGGTTCTTCGGCCGGTAGCTCCGGCGTCGCACCGCGCGGAAGCGGACGTCCCAGCGCGTCGCGCGGCCGCGCGTTCTTCGCACGTCCGAGCGGGTCACGGTCTCTCTTCTGCGCCATCGGAACCGATCCTATCGTTGGTCCGGGATGCGGTGGCGTGCGCTCGTATACTTGCCGCAGTGGGCATATCGACTACGAACGAAGACGTCTTCATATCGGCGCCGCCGCCGGCCGTGTTCGAAGCGCTCGAGTTGCTGCCAAGAGTTTCCTCATGGTGGCGCGGCGCGCGCACATCCGGAACATCGGAGCGGATCACGGCGGACATTCCGTCGTTTCGCGCCGGAAGGCGCGTGCGCTTCGAGGCGCGCATCGACGGAATCCGTCCCGGCGAGGGCCTCGTCTGGTGGCTCGACCGGGGTGAGCTTGCCGGTCGCGGAGAGTTCTGGCTCGAACCGTTCAAGGACGGCACGATCGTCCACTACTACCTCGACGTCGATCCAGGCCCGGCTGGTCGCATGCGTTCGATGCCGGCTCGCGTGCGACGGCACCGCTGGGCGGTACGGCGCGGCCTCAACGACCTAAAGGATTCCCTGGAGGCTCGGGCGTGGCAGAGGTGAAACGCTGCGCGACGTGCGGCGCACAAAACGCCGCGACGGCCGAGTGGTGCACGCTCTGCCTCGCGCGGTTCGACGGCGCTGTGATGCGCGCGCCGGCGCCGCCGCCTCCCGAGCGCGAGCTGACCAGCGAGCTTTCCGCACTCACGCATCCGGAGATCGCACAGCGGCCGGAGCCGGCCGAGGAGGAGCCGGCGCGCGTCGATCCTGTCGCCGAGGCCGAGCCGGTGGTGTGCGCCGAGCCCGCCGCATCCGTCGAAACCGAGGTATCTGTCGAGCGCGAAGTATCGGTCGAGCCCGGGGTATCCATCGAGCCCGAACCAGTGCCGGAACTACCGCAAGCCTCCGAGCGTGCGGCAGTCACGGAAGCACCGCCGGCGAGGCCGTCCTTCGCACAGGCGGCCGCCGCGACGAAGCTGATCACGCCGCCGCCGCCGGCGCCGGTGAGCAACGTGCCGGTCCGATTCCTGCGCGACGGCGAACGCGTTCGCTGGGTGTGTCCGACGTGCGAGACACCGAACGACATCGACTTGCCCGCGTGCCGCATCTGCGGGACGGTGATGGCGCGCCTGTTCGCTGCGGCAGAAGAGCCGGTGAAGAAGGAGAAACGTCCGATCGCGCGGACGCTTGCATTGTCGGCAGTGATGCCCGGTCTCGGCCACGTCGCGGAAGGCGTCGGGCCGGTCGGCGCGAGCCGGGCAGTGCTGTATGTCTGGACGCTCGGCATCTCTCTGTTACTCCTCATTCGTCCTCCGTCGAAAGGTCAGGCGATCGTGCGAGGAGTCGGCGTCGTGTTCGCGCTCGCGGCGGCGGGTGTGTGGGCGCTGTCGATGGTCGAATCGCAGCGACTTGCACACGGAGACCGGACGCCCGTCCTTCCCCCGCGGACGATGACGTGGATTTCGGCCGGCTTGACGCTTGCGCTGTTTCTCGGGCTCGCGGCGGCCGCTTTCGGGCGCGCGTAACCGGCCCGCTTTCCACGGCCGGGCCGCGCCGTGATACAAACCGGCGCGAGAGGGGGACCCATGGCCGACAAGACCGAAGGCAGCATTGTGATCGACGCCGACCCCGCGACGGTGATGGCCGAGATCGAGGACTTCGAGCACTACACGGAATGGTCGAAGGAGATCAAGAAAGCCGACATCGTCAAACGCGACGCGAAAAAGCGCGGCAAGCTCGTCGAGTTCGTCGTCGACGCCGGATTCGCAAAAGCGGAATACACGCTCGACTACACGTGGCTCCCGTCGAACGGCGGAACGACCTGGGTGACGACCGAAGCCAAGGGAGCGATCAAGTCTCTCGTCGGCGAATACCTGCTCGAGCCGCAAGGTGACAAGACGAAAGTCGTCTACCGAATGACGATGGAGCTGGCGATTCCTTTGCCGGGATTCTTGAAGCGCCAAGGCGAGAAAAAGGTTGTCGACGTCGCGTTGAAAGGCCTGAAAAAGCGCGTCGAATCCCGCGCCTGAGCGCGTATGTTGTAGCCCGCTCCGCGCGGCGACTATTCTTCGTAGGCGCAGCCGATGCTGCGACCGCACATGCGTATTCTCTTGTTTACCGGAAAAGGCGGCGTCGGAAAGACGACCGTCGCCGCAGCAACCGCATTGCGAGCAGCGCGACGTGGGTTGCGAACCCTCGTCACATCGACGGATCCGGCGCACTCGCTCGCCGATTGTTTCGACGTGCCGCTCGGCAACGAGGCGACTGAGGTTGCGCAATCGCTGTGGGGGCAGCAAATCGACGCGCAGCAGCGCTTGGAAGAAGGCTGGCGTGAGATTCAGGAATATGTCGTCTCATTAATGGATTGGGGTGGCGTCGATGCCATCGCGGCGGAAGAGCTGTCGGTGATTCCCGGGCTCGACGAGATCTTCAGCCTCACCGACGTGAAGAACGCCGTCGATCAGGATCGATACGATTTGATCGTCGTCGACTGTGCTCCGACCGCGGAAACGCTGCGTCTGCTGTCGTTGCCCGACGCGCTCAATTGGTACATCGAGCGAATCTTCCCCGTCGAGCGCCGCGTGATGAAGGTCGTTCGCCCGGTGCTTTCGCGCGTCACGTCGATGCCGCTCGCCGACGACAAGATTTTTTCTGCCGTCGAGCGCTTACACCGGCGACTCGACGCCGTGCACAAGCTGCTCATCGACCAGAAAACGACGACGGTACGCCTCGTGGTCAATGCGGAGAAGATGGTCATCGCCGAGGCGCGGCGCACGTTCACCTATCTCAACTTGTTCGGCTATCGCGTCGATGCGATTGTCTGCAACCGGCTGCTGCCGCCGGAGGTGACCGATCCCTACTTCAGCCAGTGGAAGACGGTTCAGGCGGAGCATCTCGGCACGATTCACGAATCGTTCGATCCGCTGCCGATCCTGAAGGTTCCGCTGTATGAGCAAGAGATGGTCGGCCTCGCGCTCCTAGACCGGCTCGGTAAGGATCTGTACGAGGAGACCGACCCCTCCGACATTTTCCACGAGGAAAACCCCGTCACGATCGACAAGATAGCCGGGGGCTATGTTTTGTCGATCCGCCTTCCCTTCGCGTCGAAAAGCGACCTCGACCTCCTTCGCAAGGGCGAGGATCTGTACATCCGCGTCGGCCCGTACAAACGGACCGTATTGCTACCGAGCGTTTTGGCGCGTCTCGAGATCGCCGACGCGTCGTTCGAAGGCGACAGGCTCAACGTCACATTCACCAGATCCGGCGATGAAGCAGTTAAGGGAGGCGCATGAGCGATACAACCGGCGAGCACCCGAAGGGTTCTCCGTTTATTCCCGGCAACGGGCCCGAGTGTCTCGTCTGTCCTGTGTGCCTGATGCTCTACGGCTTGCGTCAGGCCCGGCCGGAAGTGATCGAACACCTTTCGAAAGCGACGATGGAAATTTTGCTCGCCGTCAAGGCCGTCGTCGATCAAGCGGCCGAAAAAGCGGAACCGCTCGACTCTTTGCACCGCATTCCCGTGCGGTAGCCATGGCGCCAACGATCGGCGTCGACGTCGGCGGAACGAAGATCGCCGGTGGTGTCGTGGCCGGAGATGGATCGATCATCTCCCGGCGCGAGCTTCCAACTGAATCCGATCAGCCGAATGCAATCGTTGCAGCCGTCAACAAGGTCGTTCACGAGCTCATCGCGAGCGCACCCGCGGTCACGGCCGTCGGACTGGGAGCCGCGGGGCTCGTGGATTCGGACGCCGGCGTCATCCTCGGGGCGCCGAACTTGTCGTACAGAAACTTGCCGCTGCGCACGCTCGTATCGGAGCGCGCCAAGCTGCCGGTCATTATCGACAACGACGCGAACATCGCCGCACTGGGTGAAGCGACGTACGGCCGAGCATCGCGACTCGCTCGTCTACGAGCTCGCCGGTGAGGAGCCACGCATGATCACCGGTGCCCTCGTCGGGGAGGCTGCTCTCAAGGGTGACGCGTTTGCGATCGCGTGCGTCGCCGAGCTCGGTGGGTGGCTGGGCCTCGGTCTGGCGAGCTTCGTCAACATCTTCGATCCGTCGGTGCTCGTCGTCGGTGGGGGAGTAGCCGCCGGACTCGGCGACCTCCTTCTCGAACCGGCGCGCGCCTCGATGCTCGCCCACGTCGTCGGCCGGCAATGGCGGGAGATCCCGGACGTCGTCCCGGCCGCCCTGGGCAACGATGCCGGTATCGTCGGCGCGGCCGTGCTCGCCCGGGAGCTCTCCTAGCCAATCGCGGTCCTTCATGTGCCGCTTCCGGCAGCTTCAGAGAAGAGTTTTTGACGAAAACCCCATCCGAACGCGTCGCGCCCGTAGAATGGCGGCGTGAACGAGGACAGGCGTCGGCGCGTCGTCATCATGGGCGCGGCAGGGCGGGATTTCCACAACTTCAACGTTGTGTACCGAGACGACCCCTCGCACCATGTCGTCGCGTTTACCGCCACGCAGATTCCGTACATCAGCGACCGGCTCTATCCGATGACGCTCGCCGGGTACCTCTATCCCAAAGGCATCCCGATCGTGGAAGAGCCGGAGCTGCGCGATGTGATCGCGAACGAACGCGTGGACGAGGTCGTCTTTTCCTATTCTGACGTCTCGCACGAGCACGTGATGCACGCCGCATCGGCGACGCTGGCAGCCGGCGCCGATTTCCGCCTGCTCGGGCCCGCATCGACGATGCTCGACTCTGCCGTTCCCGTTGTGGCCGTCTGTGCCGCGCGAACGGGCGCCGGAAAGTCCCAAACCACACGTCGTGTCCTTGCGGCACTTCGTACGCTCGGTCGCAAAGCGGTCGCCGTGCGTCATCCGATGCCGTACGGCGACCTCGACAAGCAGCGTCTGCAACGGTTCGCTTCGATGGAGGATCTCGACGAGGCGCGCGTGACGATCGAAGAGCGCGAGGAATACGAGCCGCACATTCTCGCCGGCAACGTCGTCTACGCCGGAGTCGACTACCACGACATTTTGCAGCAGGCTGAATCCGAAGCGGACGTGATCGTGTGGGACGGCGGAAACAACGACTTGCCCTTCTACCGGCCCGACATCCACATCTGTGTCGTGGATCCGCTTCGTCCCGCGCATCAAGAGCACTACCACCCCGGTGAAGCGAACGTTCGCATGGCGAACGTGATCGTCATCAACAAAATCGATGCGGCGACACCGGAGCAGCTCCGTACCGTCGACGAGTCGATTGAACGCCTGAACCCGAAGGCGACGGTGATTCGCGCGCGCTCACCGATCACGATCGAAGACGGCGTGAGCGTCAAGGGAAAGCGCGTGCTCGTCGTCGAAGATGGGCCCACGCTCACGCACGGCGGGATGGCTTACGGCGCCGGCGTCCTTGCGGCGCAGCGCGGCGGTGCGGCGGAGATCATCGATCCGCGTGAGTACGCCGTCGGCACGATCGGCGACACATACCGTGCCTATCCGGAAGTTGGACCTCTCCTTCCGGCGATGGGGTACAGCGATCGCCAAGTGAAAGAGCTTGCCGAAACGATCAACGCCACACCGGCTGAAGTTGTGATCATCGCCACGCCGGTCGACTTGCGACGTATCGCAAAGATCGACCGCCCCGCAGTCCGCGTCAGTTACGAACTCGAAGAAATCGGATCACCTACGCTCGCGGACGTGCTGGCGACGATCTCGTAGAGGCATGCGAATCGTCGTCGCGCTCGGCGGCAACGCGATCCAGCAAAGAGACGACGTAGGGACCGCGGCCGAGCAACGGGCATCCATTCGTGAAGCGTGCGACGCGCTGGCGAATCTGGCGCGTGAGCACGAACTGATCGTGACGCACGGCAACGGGCCGCAAGTGGGCTTGTTGCTCGCGCAAAACGAAGCTGCCGCGCCGAGGCTGCCGGAGATGCCGCTCGACGTGCTCGTCGCCGAAACGCAAGGCATGCTCGGTTACATGATCCAGCAGGAGCTGAATGCTGCATTCGTGCGCGCCGGCGTCGGGCGGCAGGCCGTGTCGGTCACGACCCAAGTTGTCGTCGATGCCTCCGATCCCGCTTTTGTGCGCTCCTCGAAGCCGGTCGGGTCGTTTCTGTCACGCGCCGCCGCGGCCGAGATGCGCCGGGCCGGAATCACGATCACGGAAGTATCCGGCGGAAAGTGGCGGAGGACCGTCGCTTCTCCGACACCGATTCGCATCGTGGAGGAGGGCGCCATCGCAGCCCTCGTGCAAGCCGGTGCCGTTCCGATCGTCGCCGGGGGCGGCGGAATCCCCGTCGTAGCCGAAGGCAATGGCACGCGCGGCGTTGCGGCGGTCATCGACAAAGATCGTACGGCCGCGCTCTTGGCTCGGACGTTCCGCGCGGGAATGTTGCTGATTCTCACCGACGTGGATGCGGTGGAAATCGACGGCCGCCAGTACCGCGAGCTCGGCGCCGATCACGCTGCGCTTGCACTCGCCAACGGCGTCTTCCCGCCCGGATCGATGGGACCGAAGATCGAGGCGGCCGTCACCGCGCGCCAGGCGGGTATTCGGGTGGTCATCGCGAACCTCGATAAGGCGTCGGAAGCCGTTGCGGGGGAGTCCGGCACCGAAATAACCTGACGGTCCCTCAGCTCGATTCGCACAGGCGGCCGAGTTGGGGTAGACATACGGCGCCATGAATGTTGTCGTACTTGTGAAACAGATTCCGGACCCCGCCAATCCGTACGAATTGGTAGACGGGCGGCTCAAACGAGGCGTCGCGCAGAAGGTTATGGACCCGGGCGACGAATACGGCGTCGAAGCGGCGCTTCGCCTCGTGGATCAGTTCGGAGGCGAGGTCAACGTGATCTCGATGGGTCCGGCTGCCGCGATGGAAGCCATTCGCCGGGCACTGTCGATGGGCGCACACAAGGGGGTCCTCGTGACCGACGACGCGCTCGGCGGCGCCGACGCCTTGGCGACGGCTCGCGTGCTCGCGGCCGCCATCAAGCGATCGGAATTCGACCTCGTGATCGCCGGCGTCGAGTCGACGGACGGCTCGACCGGCGTCGTTCCGCAGATGGTTGCGGAGCTGCTCGGCGTTCCGCAGTCGACGTTCGCAAAAGAGATCGAAGCCAAGGATTCCTCGCTCACGATCAAGCGCCAGACGGCCGCAGGCTACGACATGGTCGAGTGCCCGCTGCCCGCGGTCATCACGGTGACGGCCGGCGTGAACGAGCCTCGTTATCCGACGTTTAAGGGCATCATGCAGGCGAAATCGAAGCCGGTCGACACGGTGTCGCTCGGCGACCTCGGTCTCGGCGGCGACGACGCGAAGCCCACCCAGTCCGTGGACGCAGTGAATCCGGCGCCCGAGCGCGGCGCCGGCGAAAAGTTCGAAGATGACGGAACCGGGGCGGCGAAAGTTGCCGATCTCCTGAAGCAGCTGAAGGTCATCTGATGGCAAAGATCTGGGTCTATGCGGAGCTGTCGCACGGTGGTGCGGTCGAGAAGACCGTTTTTGAGATCTTGACGAAGGCGCGGACGCTCGGCGCCGATGCGCTCGAGTGTGTGGCGCTCGGCCCGGGAGCGACGGCCGCCGCAGCCGCGCTCGGCGAGTACGGTGCGACGACGGTCTATGCGAGTGACGACGACACTTTTTCGGACTTCGTCGCGGAGCCTGCGGCGCACGTGATTGCGGAGCTCATCAAGCAACACCAGCCTTCTTTGGTGCTTGCGCCCTTTACGTACGACGCCCGCGACACGATGGCGCGCGTATCGGCGAAGCTCGGGCTCACGTTGCACACCGGAGCGACCGACGTCCTCGCCGTCGACAAGACACAAGAAGCGATCTTCGGAGGCGCAAAGATCGTCGACGTCGCCCTCGGAGGAAACGAGCCGCGCATTGTGCTGCTGCGCCCGAAGTTCACGGAAGCCGAGCCGGCCGGCGGGGCCGCGGCGAACGTCGTCAACGTCGACGTCGCGGTTCCCGATGAGACGAAGCGCGCGCGTCGCACCGAGCGACACGAGGAAGATGCAACGGGACCGAAGCTCGAAGAGGCTCCCGTCGTCGTGTCGGGTGGACGCGGCTTGCAGCAGGCGGAAAACTTCAAGCTGCTCGAAGATCTTGCCGCCGCGATCGGAAATGCGGCCGTCGGCGCATCCCGCGCGGTCGTCGACGCCGGGTGGGTGCCGTATTCGATGCAGATCGGCCAGACGGGCAAGACGGTGAAGCCGAAGGTGTACATCGCGTGCGGGATCAGCGGCGCGACGCAGCACATCGTCGGCATGAAGTCCTCGGAGCGCATCATCGCGATCAACAAGGATCCAGACGCGCCCATCTTTTCGCTCGCCGACCTCGGCATCGTCGGCGACGCGCTGAAAGTCATCCCCCAGCTGACCGACGAAGTGAAGTCCCGCAAGGGTTAGCGCCAGTTCCCCTTCTAGACGGCAATCAGCTTCGACAATTCCGGCACGAACCGCGCGAGCTCTTCCATGTGTCGCGAGGTGAGTTGCTCGAGCAACCGGTTTCCGCGCGCCGTCAATGTGATCCGAGTTATGCGGCGGTCGTCCTTGTCGGACACGCGCTTGATCAATCCGGCGACGGCCGCGCGATCAATCAGCTCGACCGCGCTGTGATGGCGCAGCAGCAGCGACTCCGCGATGTCGCGGATCGACGGATCCGCGTCGCCGGGATGTCCGCGCACCGCGAGCATGAGCTGGTGATGCGCCGCCGAGATCCCATGTGCGGCGGCTTCCTCTTCACTCCAGCGGATGAACCGGCGAAGACCGGTCCTGACTTCGAGCAGACGCCGGTAGTCGCGCTCACTAAGAGGCATCGCGCTTCAGCACCGGTCGGACGCGGAGCACACGTTCGCGGTGGCGTTCCTCATGGAGCAAGCGGCCGCGCGCCCCCAGAACGTCGGCGCGCGTGACGACCCCGCGAAGCTCGCCCTCTCGCTCGCGATCGACGACGACGAGTGAACCCACGTGATGCTGCGCCATGCGATCGGCTACCACGCGCAGCGATTCGTCCGGGTACGCAACGACGGGGTCCCCGTGCATCAGATCCCTGACGCAACCGGCGACGTCGTCCTCTGCGGTCAATTGCAGGACGTCGATCCACGGCAGTGCGCCGGCGACACGATCCTCGTGCAGCACGGGAAGCGTGCCCTGCTCACGCAATGATGCACGCACGCGCAGTACGGCGTACACATCGGCGATCGAATGCTCGAGCGAGACCGTCACCAAATCGGTGCGCATCACGTCGCGCACGAAGAGCGCCTCGAGTGGCCCGACCGCATACTCGCGCAGCACGTGGAAACCGCGCCGGGCAACTTTCTCGGTCAAGATCGAACGCTTCAAAACCAGAACACTCACGGCGTGCGCGATTGTCGCCGCGAACAAAATTGGCAGGAGTAGGTTCACGTTATGGGTGAGCTCGAGTGAGAACACGATCGAGGTCAGCGGCGATCGCATCACCCCGGCGAGTGCGGCGGTCATGCCGATCACCGCCCATGCGGGAGCCGCGCCCGGCAGCACGTGACCGAGCAAGCCTCCGAGGGCGGCGCCCATGATCAAAATCGGCGCGAGGATGCCACCCGACGTTCCCGAACCGAGCGCGATCGCCCAGATCGCAAGCTTCACGACGAGCACGCCGACCAGCGTCGCAACGGCGAGTTTTCCGGCGAGCTCCGCGCCGAGGGTGTCGTACCCGACGCCCAGCGCGCGCGGCTGGATCAATCCGCCGACGCCGATCACGATGCCGCCCAACGCCGGCCACCACATCCAGTGGATGGGGAGACGTTTGAACGCGTCCTCTGCGCCGTAAACCGCTTTCGTGAAGACGAATGCCGCCGCACCCCCGACGATCCCGACGAGCATCGCTCCAAGGATCGAAGCCGTCCCTGCTCGCATTACCGTCGTCACGGGGAACAGCGGTTCGGGCGCGATCCAGCCTTGATGCGCGAAAGCGACGCGCACCGCGTCCGCGACGGCGCTGGCGATCGCGATGGGTATCATCGACCGCGGCTTCATCTCGAAGACGAGCAATTCGATTCCGAGATCGACGGCGGCGACCGGCGTACCGAACACCGCGCTCATTCCCGCGGCCGCTCCCGCGACGAGCAAGCATCGCCGCTCCATCGCGCTCATGTGAAAAAACTGTCCGAGCACCGAACCGACGCCGCCGCCGGTCAGGATGATCGGACCTTCGGCGCCGAACGGTCCTCCCGTGCCGATGCTGATTGCGCTGGAAAGCGGTTTGAGGATCGTGACGCGCGGCTCTACGTTGCTCCCACCGACGAGGATTGTTTCCATCGCTTCTGGGATACCGTGACCGCGGATTCGTTCGGATCCGAAGCGCGCAACTAAACCGATTACGAGCCCGCCGATCACGGGGATCGCGATCGCGAACGCGCCGCGGTGGTGGTGGGCCGGCGATACCAGGTTCGTGCTTGCGACGCCGCGGTAGGCAAGGTTCGTCACCAAGGCAATGAGATCGAGCAGGAGAAGCGCAACGAACGAGGCGACGACGGCCACGACGACGGCCAGGGGGATCATGCGCGCCAGGTGACTCACGCGCATCGTGAAATCGCCGAGCTCTTCTTCGGGCCCGTGCTCACGCAGGTCCGGACCGATGACGTCGTCTTCGGGCAGGTGGCGGCCGTTGCTCTTAATATATCGCATTACGATATATTAGCACCGCCGCACCATGGCTCCACCGCTTTGCCGGTCATCCGGATGCCGAGATCGCTTCCCGTGAAGACGCGATCAGCTTTTGCCGCGGTCAGGGCACCCAGATGCCGACGCGGTTGCCGTCGGGATCGCGCAAGATCGCGTAGGCGCCGGCTTGCTCGGAGATCAGGGTCGGCTCCATGTCGATCGACCCGCCGAGCTCTTTCGCGCGCTCCATCGACTCGAGCAACCCTTCGACGGCGATGTACACGAGCGGCCCGTCGCCCGTCATCACGTCGTCGTGCCGCCGCAAGCCGCCGTTGATCGAGTCGCCTGCCTCGATCATGTAGTAGTTGTTTTCGTCGGAGTCGATGCGACCGAACCGCCAGCCGAACATCTCGCCGTAAAAATTCGCAGCGCGGTCGAGGTCGCGAACCGGAATCTCGAACCATATGACGGGACGTTGCTCGCGCATCATTCGGTGAGCGCCTCTTTGAGCTGGCGGAGGAACAGACCAACATCGGTAACCATGCCGACCGACTGAATCGAGCCACGGTCGGACAGTTTTGTCACGGCCGCCGGATTGATGTCCACGCAGACCGTCGCGACGGACGCCGGCAGCATGTTTCCCGTCGCAATTGAATGAAGCATGGTCGACACCATGATTGCCATGCCGAGCCCCGGCACGTGCGCGCGCATCCGGCGCTGTGCTTCCAGCATGTCGGTGATCACATCGGGCATCGGGCCGTCGTCGCGAACGGATCCGCCGAGGACGAACGGGATTTCGTGCGTCACGAGCTCGTACATGACACCCCTTTTTATGATTCCTTGCTCCACGGCGGCTTTGAGCGAGCCCGCACGCCGCACGGCGTTCAAGGCGCGAATGTGATGCTCGTGCCCGTGCTCTTGAGGAATCCCTTCGGCAAGAGACACACCGAGCGATGTACCGAACATCGCGGCTTCGGCGTCGTGGGTCGCCAGTGCGTTTCCGGCGAACACCACGTGGACCCAATCGTTCTGAACGAGCCAGGTAAACGCTTCGATCGATCCCGTGTGCACGACGGCCGGCCCGAGCACCCAGAGGATCTTCTTGCCTTCGTCACGGACGCGTCGTGCTGTTTGCGCGATGCGTTGCACCATCAACCACTGTGGCTTTTCACTCGATACGCTCGACGACATGAAGGTGAAGACGGCGTCCGTGCCGGACCGGGGGCGTTCGAGCGGATGGACACGGATGCCGAGGTGGCCGCAGACGACGCGGTCTCCGACCGCGATCTCGCTCATCGGGATCGTTCGGGCGTGCGTGCCTTCGACGACGATCGCACAATCCATCTCGGGATTTTCGACCGGGATCCAACGGCCGTCGACGCGAACCTCGGTTACCAAGTTCGTCGTCGAGTAGAAGCCGTCGGGGAGAACACCTTTCACGTCCGCCGATACGAGCGTTACGTCGGATTCTTCCGGCGGGCTCGCGCCGTAGTCCGCGAGCTTCGAAAGCAACCGGTCGAGCACGTCGCGTTCGCCGCTCAGCTGTATTCGCGCGAAGCTTTGATCGTCGTGCGACCTGCCGATGTCGAAGCGTTGGATTTCGTACTCGGCGCCGGCGTCGACGATTTCGTCGAGAATGCGAGGGAGGATCAGTGAGTCGATGATGTGACCGCGAACGTCGACGATTTCCGTTTCCATCAGACGTTACTGAGGGTTGAGTGGTTGATCGCCGATTTCTTCCTGCGCTGCGTATCCCTCATCGAGGGAGCGAGACATTTGCTCGATGCGATCCGGCAGCTCCTCTTCGATAAGCCGCCTCGCTTCGTCGAGCTTTGCGGCGTCGACGAAAATACGGCCGTGGGCGGCGTCGTCGGTCACTGAGCCTTCCGCTTGATCGGCCGCGGCATTCGAGAGCGCAAAGATGCCGTGCTCGTGGAGCAAGTCGAGCACAATCGGCGCCTCGAGCGGGTCGAAGCGCCCAAGATGAACGGTCCGCGGCGTCTCCTGGCTCATGATTTGGAATGCTCCCGGAAGAATTCGGTCGATCGCTCAAAGATTATGTCTCGATCGTAGTCCAGCGTCGCCACGTGATACGAACGTTCAAGCCAGATGATTTCCTTATTTTCGGACGAGATACGGTCGTAGATGCGTTGCGTATTTCCGGTGGGTACGAGGTGATCCTGACGTGACACGAACAAGAGCGCGGGGGCCCGTACCTGGGACAAGTTGTCGTGCACTTTCTTGATTCCTGCAAGCATCGTCGCGGTAGCTTTCGTCGAAAATTTCGGGTAGCAAAGCTCGGTCTGGGACGGGTCGGCGATGTCGTTGCCGACGCCCTTCAAAAACAGCGGCAATTTGCCGAGAAGCGGCGCGAGGCGCGCGCGTGGATCGTCGGTGTAGACGAATGGGTTTACGACCGTGAGACCTTTCACGACGTCGGGATTTCGTTCGGCAAGGTCGAGCGCGATTGCGCCGCCCATGGACAACGCGCCGATGAACACGCTCGAGCAGCGCTCGTTCAATCCGCGCAACGCCATCTCCGCTTCGCCGACCCACTCGGTCCACGTCGAGGTCGCCAGCTCGGCGATCGTCGTGCCGTGGCCGGGAAGGCGCGGGCAGAGGACGGTAAATCCTTCCTTGGACAAGTGTTCGCCCCAGGGACGCAAGCCTTGCGGGGAGCCCGTGTATCCGTGGACGAGAAGGATTCCCGTTTCGTCGCCTTCGAAGCCGAACGGCTCCGCGCCCTTCATAACCGCCATGGTTTCCTCCGAACTTCTGCGTCGTGTGGCAACGCTAGCACTGCCTTCTCGCCTCGTGTAGTTCCTCGAATCGAGTTGTACCCAAGGCAAGGCCGCGTTGTATTCTGATGTGGGCTTTTCCCCAGCCTTGGGGACGCGGCACGACCGTTGGGAGCCGGGATAGCCGTGTTCTACTGGATATTGAAGTTCATCGTCATCGGGCCGATCGTGCGCCTGCTGTTCAGGCCGTGGGTCGAAGGGCTCGAAAACGTCCCGACCGAGGGACCGGTCATTCTTGCCCCCAACCACCTTTCGTTCATGGATTCGATCTTCGTGCCGCTGATGGTACCGAGGCGCGTCGTGTATCTCGGGAAAAGCGACTACTTCGGTAAGTGGTACAGCTGGTTCTTCCGCGGTGCAGGGGTCATCCCGGTTCGCCGCGAAGGCGGCGAGGCGGGCGAAGCGGCGCTGAACGCCGGCATCGAGCAGTTGCGGCAGGGCCTCGCAGTCGGCATCTATCCGGAAGGCACGAGGTCGCCGGACGGCAAGCTCTACCGCGGGAAAACGGGTGTCGCGCGCATGGCCCTGCGCGGCGAATGCCCGATCGTTCCCGTCTCCCTCATCGGCACCTTCGAGGTGCAACCACCGGGCAAGAAGCTTCCGCGCATCAAGCGCGTCGGTATCCGCTTCGGCCGCCCGTTGGACTTCTCACGTTATGAGGGCAAAGACGACGACCGGTTCGTGCTCCGCTCGATCACCGACGAGCTCATGTACGAGATCATGATGCTGTCCGGTCAGGAATACGTCGACGAGTACGCCGCGAAAGTGAAGAAGCGCATGAACGGCGGGGGAGCAGCCCCCGTCGTCGAACGCGACCGCGTCGCCGCGGGTTAGGGCGCCGCCCAGCCGCGGGAACGCTCGACGGCGCGTTTCCAGCCTTCATAGCCGGCGGGATCGGCCGGCCGCGGAATGAACTCCTTGTCGATCTTCCAGGTCTGCGCGATCTCGGTCGTGCTCGACCACACGCCTTCGGCGAGGCCGGCGAGGAACGCGGCGCCGAGCGCCGTCGTCTCTTGGGCCACGGGGCGCTTCACCGTCACGCCGAGCTGATCGGCCTGGAACTGGCAGAGGAGATCCATCGCGGACGCCCCGCCGTCGACGCGCAGATCGGCGGGCGTGACGTTCGCGTTCGACGCCATCGCTTCGACGACGTCGCGCGTCTGGTATGCCATCGATTCGACCGTGGCACGGGCGAGATGCGCCTTCGTCGTGCCGCGCGTCAGGCCGACGATCGTGCCGCGCGCGTATGGATCCCAATACGGCGAGCCGAGTCCGGTGAGCGCCGGCACGAAGTACACGCCGTCCGTATCGCGAACCGTGCGCGCGAGAGGCTCGGCTTCTTTGGCGGCGTTAATGATCTGGAGCCCGTCGCGCAGCCACTGGACGGCAGCGCCGGTGACGAAGATGGATCCTTCGAGGGCGTACACGACCTCGTCGCCGATTCCCCACGCGAGCGTCACCAGGAGACCTTGCGGAACGGGCGGTGGTTTCTCACCCGCATTCATCAGCACGAAGGAGCCGGTGCCGTACGTGTTTTTCGCCATGCCCGTTTCGAAGCACGCCTGACCGAAGAGTGCGGCTTGTTGGTCGCCGGCGATGCCGGCCACCGGGATCGCTGCATTGAGAAAATGTTTCGGGTCCGTGACGCCGAAGCGGCCGCTGCTCGGCAGGACCTCCGGCAGCATGGACCGGTCAATGTCGAAAATACCGAGGAGCTCCGGCGACCAGTCACGCGCTTGGATGTCGTACAGCAACGTGCGCGAGGCATTCGAATAATCCGTCGCGTGACGGCCGCCCGTCATGCGCGCCAGCACCCACGAGTCGACGGTTCCGAACGCGAGTTCCTTTTTGCGAGAGCGAAGGCCGTCCACGTTCTTCAGCATCCATTCGACCTTCGTAGCGCTGAAGTACGAATCGAGCACGAGCCCGGTCGTGTGACGGACGAGCGGCTCGATGTGCGGGCGGAGCTCGTCACAGCGCTCCGCCGTGCGGCGGTCTTGCCACACGATCGCGTTGTGTACGGGCTGCAGCGTCGCGCGGTCCCACACCACGGTGGTCTCGCGCTGATTCGTAATCCCGATCGCTGTGACGTCGCGAGCCACGAGATTCGCGTTTTGCAGCGCCTCTCGGCACGCATCGAGCGTCGCGCGCCAAATGTCCTCCGGATCGTGCTCGACCCATCCCGGTCGCGGAAACTTTTGCGGGAACTCGCGATAGCCGCGAGCAGCAATCGTCGCGTCGTCCTTGACGACGAGTGCTGTGACGCCGGTCGTTCCTGCATCGATACCGAGAATGTGCGGCATGAGCGACAGGGTCGCCCACCGGCGGGCGCGGAGGCAAACCTCCAGGAGCCCCCGCTATCCTGCGGCCATGGCGGCCACAGCACGGGGGAGCGGCACTGCTGCCGGCGTCCTCGTTTCCTATTTGGAATCGATCGGCGTCGAGGTGATATTCGGTATCGCCGGCGTCCACAATCTCGCGATCTTCGACGCTTTGCGCACGTCGTCGATTCGCACGATCGTCACGAGACACGAACAGAGCGCCGCCTACGGGGCGGATGGCTATGCGCGCGTTACCGGCAAGCTCGGCGTGTGCATCGTGACGACGGGCCCCGGTGTGGCCAACACCGCCGCGGCCATCGGCGAAGCGCGCGCCTCGCGGTCGCCGGTTCTCGAAATCGCAACCCAAATCGATTCGCGCGCGCTGGCGGGTAAGTCGGGCCGGGGATCTCTTCACGAAAGTCCCGATCAGCTCGCACTCATGGGCGCGGTCACGGTGTCGGCGTCGCGCGCGCGGACGGCTTCGGAGATCGTTCCGGCAATCGCGCGCGCCGTCCGGGCGGCATTTTCCGGGCGGCGCGGTCCGGTCTTCGTCGAGATCCCGTACGACTTGCTGGAGCAACAGCTCCCGAAGGCCGCGACGTCGCCCCGGCTGCCCTTGCCGCGCAAAGCGCCGGATGATGCAACCATTACCAAAGCAGTCTCGCTGCTGTCGCGTGCGCGCAGGCCGGTGATTTGGGCGGGCGGGGGTGTGATCGCGTCGGGCGGGTCTGATGCGCTCGTGCAGGTGGCGGAAGCACTTGATG
>JAIVGO010000067.1 GCA_020201525.1 Actinomycetota bacterium
GAGCTAGTGCCGGCGGAGGCAACCGGCTCGCGGCTCGAGCGCATTCTGACGCTCGTTCCGTGGGTCGTCGCGCACCCAGGTGTCACCGTGGACGACGTGTGCACGCGCTTCAATGTGACGAAAAACGATTTGCTGAACGACCTCAACGTGTTGTTCATGTGCGGGCTGCCGCCGTTCGGCCCCGGCGATCTGATCGAGGCGTTCGTCGACGGCGACACGGTGCACATCGACATGGCCGACTATCTCGCGCGGCCGATGCGCCTGACGAAACGCGAAGCGCTCGCGCTGCTCGTAATGGGCCGCGCTATCGCGGAGTTGCCCGGCTTGAAAGAAGCGCAAAGCCTTCGCTCGGCACTGGAGAAGCTCGAGCAAGCCGTCGCGCCGGGCGACGCAAGCGCAGCCAAGGAACAAGCGCAACACGTCGCCGTCGATTTGGAGCGCGAATCGAGCGGAACGCTCGCGGCATTGCGGCTCGCGATCGGGGAGAGGCGGCGGCTGAACATCTCGTACTTTTCCTTCGGGCGCAACGAAATGACGCAACGCACGATCTGTCCTCTGGTCGTCTTCGCGCAGATGGGCCGCTGGTATCTCGAGGCATTCGACGACTCCTCGGCAGAAGAGCGCGTCTTCCGCGTCGACCGGATTCGTGAGATAGAGCCGACCGGCGACCTGTGCACGCACGACCACGGCGACCGGAAGCCGCCGGAAACGCTGTTCGTGCCCTCGGATCACGATCTGGTCGCGATCGTCGAAGTCTCACCGAACGCGGCGTGGGTTGCCGAAGTCACCCCGTACGACAAGATCGAGACGACGAAAGACGGCTGGTCGCGTCTGACGTTGCGGACGCCGCACCTCGCGTGGATCGAGCGACTGCTGATGCGGCTGGGTCGCGACGCGCGCGCGATCGAGCCGCCCGAGCTTCAAAAGGGCGTGCAGGAGCTGGTCGCCAAGACGCTCGTCCGCTACGCCTGAAGGGAGCGCCGGCGCGCGAACGCGCCGACCAGACATGCTCCGACGAGCAACACGACTCCGGTGAGCGGGCCGTCCTGCACTCCGGTCGCCGCTAGCCGCTCTCCGAGGAACGTTGGCGATTCCGCAGTCTTCCTGCAGGTAATACGCCGGTTGACAGCGTGACATTCAATTTATAATGTCATCATGTCATGGACGAACCAAAGCAGATCACGCTGCGTCATCCGCCGCCGGACCTCGCCAGGCGGCTGAAGGGTCTTGCGCAGGCTCAGGGCAAGAGCCTGAACGCGACGATCCTCGAGCTCCTAGAGGATGCCGTCGGCGTCGATGCCCGCCGGGAGCGATTGAAGCGGTGGGCGACATGGGACGCGAACGACGCACGGGAGTTCGATGAGGCGCTGAGAGCGCAACGCGTGGTCGATGCCGACCTCTGGCGCTGAGATCCGCCAATCGCGTGTCGTGCTCGATACGTCTGCTTATTCGCATCTGCGCCGGGGTGAAGAGCAGGTACTGGAGGCAGTCGCTCACGCTGAGACGGTGCTCGTGCCGGTGACGGTCCTCGGCGAGCTGGAAGCCGGTTTCCGTATCGGGAGTCGGTACCTCGACAACCGCAGGGCGTTAGAGGATTTTCTCGAAGAGCCGTACGTCCACGTCGTGGATGTGACTGCGGACATCGCAGTTCGATACGGCGAAGTGTTCGCCGACTTGCGATCCGCCGGCACGCCGGTCCCGATCAACGACGTATGGATCGCCGCGGCGACGTCCGCGCGTGAAGCTCATCTCATCACGTTCGACGAGGACTTCTCTCGCATCGAAGGGCTCTCCCACACTTTGCTCGGCCCGGCATAACCGAACACGAGGGGCGGGTTAATCGGCTCCCGACGTTCATCCCGTCAATTGCGTCCCGGTCAATGCGTCGGTCAGTTCGCCGCATCACTTAGCTGGTCTCAAACCGAGCGCAGCTTCAGGTCAACGCGGGGGACGGCAACAGCAGTGATCCGCCGTATACAAGTTCCCTACCATCGGGCGTCAACTCAGCGTTCCTGACTTACCAGGTTCCACGCGGATCGAGAGCTCGTAACCCAATTAATCCAATCGCTGGAAGCAGGGTCGCCTAAGGAAGCTGGCCTAGTCGCTCACTTCCTCGGTCGGCGGCACGCGCGGCACCGTAAACACAAACGTGGAGCCCTTGCCCAGCACGCTTTCGGCCCAGATGCGCCCGCCGTACACGTCGGCGAGCGCCTTGCACACGTGCAGCCCGACACCGGTGCCGCCGTGACTCCGGGTGGCCGTGCCGTCGAGCTGACCGAACGCGCGGAACAGACGCGGCAGGTCGCCGGAGAAGATCCCGATGCCCCGATCGGTTATGGAGATCTCGATGTCGTTCACTTCCTGCTTCACCGTCACGCGCACGGGCGTTCCCGGCTCGGAGTATTTCAGCGCGTTGTCGAGCAGGTGATAGATGATCTGCTCGACCTTGACGCGATCCATCTTCACCGGCATCTCCGGCAACGACGCGTCGGTGAGGATGGGACGGTCTGGCTCGCGACGGCGAAACTCCTCGACCATGTCGGTCGCAACCGCGACGACGTCGTCCCATGCGAGGTGCAGGGGCGGACGGTTTTGCTCGACCCGCGACACGAACAGCAAGTCTTCGATGAGCCGCTCGAGCCTCTGCGCTTGTCCGAGGACGCGTTGCAGCGCATCGGATCGCGTCTGCGCGTCGAGCGCGTCACCGTTTCGGAGCACGGTCGAGGTGAAGCCGCGAATCGCGGTCAGCGGCGTCCGCAGCTCGTGGCCGAGCACGGCGAGGAAGTCCGCCTTCCGTTGCTCGAGCTCACGCTCGGCGCTCACGTCGTACAGAACGAGCACGCGTCCGGTCGTGCCCCCGCGAAGGCGCACGCCGGTGACCGACGCGCGGAACACCTTCGGCATCCCGGCCACGCGGATCACAACCTCTCGCGCCAGGAACTCGTCTTCGGACAGCAGCATGTCTTCCAGCTCGTCGCCGAGCTTGCCCTCGATGTCCTGGCCGGCTTCGAAGTCGTGGGTCAGCCGGAAGGTTTCAGCAGCCGCCGGGTTGATGGCCCGAAAGCGCGCTTCGGCGTCCACCAAGACGATCGGCAGGGGGACCGAGGACACGATCGTCTCGAGCTCTTCCTCCTTCGTTTCCACCCGCCGGTGCAACACCGCGTTGCCGATCGCGAGCGCGGCTTCGGGTGCGAAGGCGCGCAGCAGGCGCAGCTTTCCATCCACCGGGGCAGGAACCGGAACGATCAAGACGCCGGTGTTCTCGTCTTCCGGCGGGAGGGCCGGCAGAACGAGAACGTCGGCGTTCCCCAGCGCGTCTGCAAGCGCCGCGACCGGGGAGGTCGACAGCGGCCGTGGAAGCAAGCCGTACTCCGCCTTGACGAGGAAGTCGCGGAAGGCAGGCGACGCGAGCGTCGCGCGCACCGCATCGCGCGGAAGATTGCGGTAGCGCGCGACCGTGAACGGAAAGCCGTCCGGGCCTGCAAGACACAGCAATCCCGCTTGTTGTCCGCTCAGCGCGAGCGCGCGGTCGAGGACGGCTTCGGCCAGCTCTTCGAGATCGAGCGTTGCCGTGAGCGCGCTGCTCGCGGAGCGAAGCGTTTCGATCTCGCTCGCTTGACGCTCCGCCCGGTCGACCAGCTGTCGCGCGGTGATCGCCTGCGCGGCGTTGTCGGCAAAAAGAGATGCGAGCGACAAGTCCCGGCCGTTGAATCCCGGCCCCGGACTCATGAGGTCGAGGCTGAGCACCCCGATCACCGCGCCGCGCGCCCGGAGCGGCACGCACAGGGCGCTGAAGATCGTCCGCTCCTTGGCGACGAAGCCGGAGTACTTTTGGACGTCCACGGCCGACGACAACAGCAGGGCTTGCCCGGACTGCGCGACCCGGCCCGACACGCCCCGACCGACTTCGACTCGCGACGACCGAACAATGTCATCCGGAATGCCTTTTGCCGCGGCGATCCACAGGGTTTGCGAGTCGGGATCGAGCAGCTGAATGGACCCTTCGTCTGCCGACACGAGGCCGAGTGCCGCATCGAGGATCGATCGAAGCGCGACGGGGAGGTCGATCGAGTCGCCGGCGGCACGGCTTGCTTCGAGCAGCGCGGCCACTTCGTGGTTCTGGAGCGCGACCGGCGGCGGCGCGGCATCTACCTGCCGCGAGCTGCGTTTCACGCGCCGACCTCCCCGGTGGCCGCGCTTTGCAGATCCGGTTCGTCGCCGGCGAGCAGATTGGAGACCGCGGCGCTCGCCGGAAGAGTAAACCCGAAGGTGGAGCCGTTCCCCGGAACGCTTTCGACCCACACGCTGCCGCCGTGTGCCTCGACGAGGCCTTTGACGATGTACAGCCCGAGCCCGGTCCCGCCGATGTCTCGCGTTGCCGGCGTCGAGATGCGCTGGAACTTCTGGAACAGGTTCGCGGCGTCTTCAGGCGCGATGCCGAAACCGTTGTCCTCGACGCCGACCTCGACGAGATCGCCGGCGCGACGGATGCGCACGGTCACCGGCGCCTCCCCGAGTGAATATTTGACCGCGTTGTCGATGAGGTTGATCAGGATTTCCTCGACCTTTCGCGGGTCGGCATGCACGATTCCTCCCGCGCCGGCGTCGACCGCGATCGAGCGGTTGCCCCACTTGATCGCAAACTGCGCGGTCAAGTGGCCTACCATCGCGGCCAGGTCGAAGTCCTGACGTTCGAACCGCAAACGTCTGGCGTCGATGCGGGAGACTTGGAGCAAGTCTTCGACGAGCCGCGAAAGGCGGTCGGACTGCTCGTTCACCGTCGTCAGGAAATCCCGGCGCGAGGATGCGTCGAGCTCCCCGTCACGCTGCAGCAATGTCTTGGCAAAGCCCTTGATGGCCGTCAGCGGCGACCTGAGCTCATGAGACACGATCGAGACGAAGTCGCGCTGCATCGACTCCATCTCCTTCTGCTCGGTGATGTCCCGAGCCGTGACGAGCACGAGCGCTATCGGGCCCTCCTTGCCGTCCCGAATGGGGCTGAACGTCCCGCTCACCCAGCGTTCGTCGCCTTCGGACAGGCGAAGCTTCAGCTCGAGGGTCGCCGGCTCCCCGTTGCGCACCGCGACTGCGAGTGGATGGCCCTCTGCCTCCAGCGGATCGCCGGCCGGTGAGGCGAAGCGCAGCACGGCAGGCGCGTAGCTCTCGAGCGCGGTTTCCGGGGTGATCTCGCACAGCGCGGCCATTGCGTCGTTGAAGCGCAGCAGCCGCAGATTGGTGTCGACGACTGCGATTCCGTCTGCGGAGCCGTCGAGGAGGGCAGCGTTCGTGTCGCGCTCACGCTGCAGCTCGGTGAGCGATTCGACCCGGGTCTCCAAGCGCGCCTTTTCGATGCGTTCGCGCGTGAGGCGGTCGCCGAGCATCCGCAGGTGACGCTCACGATCGACGGCGTAGAGCACGAACCCGACGATCAAGCCGATGAGCGACAGCCGCAGAGTCTGCCGAGGCGGCAGCGGAAAGTCGGTGCGGGACGGCCCTTCGCCGGACAGGAAAACCACGAACAGCGCCAGCGAGGCCAAGATCACGAACGTCGTCGCCCACAGTTGCCACCGGGCGCGCGCAATGCGGCTCGAGTCCGACGGGCCGCGTTGTTCTCCGTGCACTTCCAAGTCCTCTCCGAAAGGCTCTGTCTCCTATCGGCGCATTGGGCGGGGGCTCTGAAGGTCTTGGGGGTCGATTTGCAATCCGGCGATCGGTTTTGCCCGCTTGCGCCTTTGTGAAATATCCGATTTGACCGGGGTCCGGTTGGAGGGCAGGGTGGCCGGACGTGTCCGGCGCCAGGGCGCCGGGTTTGGCCGACACGGAGGTTGATAGCTGAAGATTCGCCGGAGGCTGGCTCACGTCGGGCTGGCCGTCCTATTTCCTGCCGCCGCGCTGCCGGTGATGGCGCCGCGAGCGGTCCGGGCGACGGTGAGGGTCGCCTACAGCGCGCCTGCCGGCCCGGTCGGGCCGCGCCCGGTTGCGCCGCGCCTGCGAGAGCCGCGTGCCGTCTCCCGCTCCCGGCCGCGGCCCAAGCCGCCGGTGTTCATCGGCCTCGACGGACGTCGGGTCACCGTCGAGCGCGTCCGTGTTTACCTCGCCCGGTACGGATCACCGATGGCGAGCCACGCCGAGGCAATCGTCCGCGCCGGAATCCGTTACGGGTTCGATCCGCGAACGACCGTCGCCGTTGCCGGCGTCGAGACGAGCTGGGGACTGACGACGCGCCACTACAATGCGTGGGGGTGGGCGCCGGGTCGCATTCACTGGTATTCGTGGAATCAATCCATCTGGTCGTGGACCCGTCAGGCTTCGGCTTCCTACCGGTCGTTGCGGCGCGGCGACTTTTGGGCGGCCGGGGCCCGTTACAACCCGACGACGACGTGGCGCCACTGGGCCGCCCGTGCGACGGAGATTTTCCGCGCAGTCTGAGGCGATTCGGCCCGACTCGGTACGAAATCGCTCTTGCCCGTCCTCGCCGTCGCGTCCCATTGATCCGCATGTCGGCGCGTATCCAAAGCGGAACCATGGCGCGGCCCCGTCGTTGGAGAGGATGACGCGCAGTAACCACCAGCCAGGCCCAAAGGAACCACTAAAGCGACCCACGCGGGTGCCGATACCAGGGGCAGTTACACAGAGCACCGGGCGAATTACGGAGGACGATGTGACAACGATCAAAGCGACGTGTCCGAGCTGCGGAGAGGTTGAGCTCACTCCCGACGACCTCGAGCTGCGGGTGTGCACGCACGCGCCGGCGTCCTATTACTCCTTCGAGTGCCCGATGTGCCACGAGCAAATTCAGAAGCCGGCCGACGACCGTGTCGTGCAGCTTCTCATCTCCGGCGGCGTTCGTGCGTCCGTCTGGGAGCTTCCCGAAGAGCTCGGCGAAGTCCACGAGGGTCCGGCATTCACGCACGACGACCTTCTCGACTTCCACCTTCTCCTCGAGCAGCCGGACTGGTTCGAGCGCCTCTACCGCGTCGCTTCCTAGAACCGCTGCGGGATAAGATCCCGCCACCTTGATTGCACTCACCGCTTGGCTCTGGGCTGCCTTCGGCGCCGCCCTGGGGGCGTGCGTCATCCTGATTCTGTGGATGGTGTTGCGGCTCATCCGCCGTTTGAAGGAATTCAGCCGGACGACACGAAGACTGAGCGAAGAGCTGAACGAGGCAATGGCATCGGTCAACGAGCAGCTCGAGCGGGTCACCGACGGGATGAACCGGATCGGCGAACGGCGCATACGCGAGCGCTGACCGGCGCTTGTTCCGGTGGTGCGGTGCTACCATTGATCAACGTGCCCTTTGCGGCACAGGAGGTGTGATCTCGTGCTCGGCATATTCCAGGAAATCGGCCCACCGGAAATCATCATCATTCTGCTTTTGGCGTTGCTGCTGTTTGGGGCGAAGCGCTTGCCCGAGATCGGCCGCGGCCTCGGAAAGGGCATCCGTGAGTTTCGCGGCGCCACGAAGGGGCTGGCCGACGACGTGAAGTCCGGCATCGAGGGCGACGACGCGAAGCCGGCCGCTCCGTCAGCGGATTCCACGAGCCGCAGGGACGCCGCGGACTAGGCGTCCGCGGCGCTGAGCACCGTCACGCCACCCAAGGGCCGCCTGCGCGGCCGTCTGACGCTGCGCGGTCGCCGTCATCCGGCAGAGCACCGGATGTCGGTGATCGATCACCTGGAAGAGCTACGTACCCGGCTCATCGTTTGCGTCATCGGGTTCGTCCTCGGCACCGCGATCGCCTACATCTTCTATCAGCCGATCCTCGATTTCTTGCTGCACCCCGTCCTCAGCAAGCGCGTCCCGGCCGTCTACGTGTCGGGGGTCGTCACTGCCTTCGTCGTGCGCTTGAAGGTCAGCGTCTTCGCCGGGTTCATCATCGCGCTGCCGGTGACGCTTTTCGAGATGTGGCGCTTCATCACACCGGGCCTGGAGCCGCGTGAAAAGCGCTATGCGGTGCCCTTCGTCCTGTCCTCGCTCGCGCTCTTTGCGCTCGGCACGTTCTTCGCATTCCTGATCCTGCCGACCGGGATCAAGTTTCTGCTTTCTTTCGCGTCCGGACCCCTGAAGCCGCTCATTTTCATCGACCAGTACTTGTCGTTTCTCATGTTCATGATCCTTGCGTTCGGCATCAGCTTCGAGTTCCCCCTTGTGCTCATCTTTCTCGCCGGCGTGGGGATCATCTCGTCGCGGCAACTCCGGGCAAAGCGTCGTCACGCGATCTTCTTGGCGTTCGTTGTCGGGGCGGTGGCGACACCGTCGCAGGACCCCTATTCGATGACGGCGATGGCCGTGCCGCTCTATATCCTGTACGAAGTTTCGATCCTCGTTGTTCGATTCGCGCTGAAGAAGTAAGAGAAAGGGCTCGAGATGGCAATCAAGGGAAAGACCAAGAAGAAGGCAGGAGGCGCGCGTGGCAGGGCGGGGGCGCCCAAACCCATAGTGGTCGAGCGCAAGCCCCATCTGTATTCGCGGACGTGGTTCAAGCGGACGTTCTGGTCGGTCGTCATCCTCGCGGCCGTTCTCGGCGGCCTGCGCGTCTGGCAAAACGTGAGCCGCGGGAACTCGCTCTTGCGATACGACCGTAATCTCGTGCGCTCAGAGGGCCTCTTAAAGCAGCATCTCGGTTCGTCGGTCGCGACGGGGTTGTCGAAGAACGTCGAGGATTTCTCGGCCGGAAAGCTTGACGCGAAGCGATTTGAAGACCTTGGGAAATTGTGGGAGCAAGACTTCAAGTCGTCGAAGGACGGCGTTGCGAAGCTCCACCCGCCTGGGCCGGCGAAGGACGCGCAACAGATGATTCTGAACGGCGTCGACGCATACGTGGGCGTAGCGCGGTTGTACCAAGCTGCCGCGATCCAAAAGCGACTGGCGAACGACGGAGACGCCCTTGCCAAAGCCACGAAAGACGCCGTCCTCAAGAAGAAGATTGAGGCACAAGCGAAGAAGGACGCCGATCAAGTGCAAGTGCTTCTCCTGCACGCGTCCGAGTGGAGAACCCGGGCGGATACCTTGATCAACCAGGGCATCGCTCAGCTGCAGGACCTGAATGCGGCGTGGCACGTGAAAGCGCCCTCGTTGTCGCTGACCGATGCGTCGGGCGGCGTGTCGGTTCCGTCGTAAGTGGCGCGCGACCTCGCGCTCATTTGCAACCCGACGTCGGGGCGGGGAAAGACGGCGCGACTGCGTCCACAGATCGAAGCAAGACTTGCGGAGCTGGGTTGTTCGATCGAGGTGCTCGAGTCGCGTTCGGCGGCCCACGCAACCGAGCTGGCCGCAGCCGCGTCGGTCGGGCACGAAGCGGTCGTCGCGTTCGGCGGCGACGGCATGGTTCATCTGGTCGCGAACGGCATGATCGGATCGTCCGCGGTTTTCGGCATCATTCCGTCCGGTAGCGGGAACGATTTCGCCGTCGCGCTCGGCTATCCCCGAAAGGATCCGTTGCACGCATGTGACGTGGTCGCGAACGGATCAATTCGCAACGTCGATGTCGGACGCATGGACGGCGGCCGCGTGTTCGTGTGCGTCGCCGGGGCAGGTTTCGATTCCGAGACGAACCGCGCCGCGAATGAGATTCGGTGGGCGCGCGGGACGGCGGTGTACGT
>JAIVGO010000113.1 GCA_020201525.1 Actinomycetota bacterium
GCCACACGTAGCCGTACACGATGAGCCACAGCGGCGTTGCGTCTATCGACCCGTAATACGGCGTGTGGGGGATCTCCTTGTTCGCGGCCATTTCACCGACGCGCAGCTCATGCAAGATCTTTCCCGGCTCCTCGTCGCGAGTATCGTCCACCTTTTCGCCCTGGAGCTCGGCAAGCCGCGTCAGCGTCCCTTTCGCCAGATCGGGGTTAACACCGAGCGTCATGTACGCCGTGACGAGCGCGTCGCGGCCGAACAGCGCGGAGAACCACGGGACACCGGCGTCGATCGACACTCCCCCGTCGTCGTTCGCGGTTTGCATCATTCGCAGGTCGAGCACGGCACGGTTCAGGAACAGTTGAAACTGGGGATGCGACACGCTGAATCGCGTGCACGACTTCTTCCACGTGCCGTATTCACGCTCGAGCTTGTCAAGCGATAAGGCCGGCGGCGTCCGGTCGCCGGCGACCGGCAGTGCGCGCACGGTCATCTTCGCCGTTCCTTGCGCGTCGAGCTTGATCGAATACGAAGCCTTCCCTGCGCGAAGAGTCTTCGGCGCGGGATCGAACTGCATCTCGAGTGTGCGTTTCACCCCGTCGAGACCCACATACCCATACATGACCACATCCTTGCCGACTTCGGTTTCGAGGTACTCGCCGCATTCCTTGCGCGTCGCGCCGCGCACTTCGAACAAGTCGAGAAAGTCCGCGTCGAATCTCATGTCGATCCGAACACGGCGCTTCGCAGAGCTGAAATTGCGCACGAGAATCTCTTCGTGCAAACCGTCCTGGAGCCACCGGTGCCTCGAGACCGAAACGTTGTCGATGCGTTGCACGCCGGTTGGATCCATGAGCGCGACGGGAAGCGTCGTCTCGATGAGCATCGAATAGTTGCGATCGGCTTCGGCATGCAAGAAGAGAGGCTGCTTGCCGTCCACGGTTAGCTCGAACTGATTGAGAAAACGCGTATCCATGAAATACAAGCCGAGGGCGGCCGTGTTTCCCTTGGGAATGTCGCCGTACCGGTCGCAGCACAAGAAGACTCGGTCGTGCTTGATCGTCTGGACGTCGCGGATGTCCAGGGGCGCAGGAGGCGCTTTGGGGCGGCGTGCCATCAGCGCGAGCGTACCATCGGATGGAGCCGGCCGATCCTCTCGCTATAATCCCGCGGACACCGAAGGGGGCAGCGTGGCGAAAACGAAGACGTTCCAGAAGGTGAAGCTGCACGACATCCGCGTCGTCGACCAAGTCCTCGCCGACAGCGATCCGAACGCCGGCAACGTCATCTACGTCGGCACGAGCGGCAGCCTCGCCTATCCCTTCGTCGTCGCGCGCCGGGTGTCCGGCCCGGGAGGCTGGTACGTCGACACGTGCCGGGTCATGGCGGCCGGTCGGTTTCTCGTGACCGAATGGGACCGCACCTTCGAGCTCGAGGGCGAATCGGTGGACCAGTGGGTCACCGACGTGAAGCGCCATTTGGTGTTGCCCGGCCAGGGGAATTACACGCTGCAATACTGCGTGTACGGCAAGCAGATCATCGAGGTGGACTTCCACGTCATCGCGCAAGACCCTCCGTACGTCGGCATCGTGCCTGGGCCGGTCGACGCCGGTCTCGCGAAAGGCACGATCGCGTGGCTGACGCTCAAGGGCCCGAAGGGCAACGTCGTGTCCAAGCCGGTGTGGTACGGCTACGAAAACGGCATCCTGTACGTCCTGACCGGTGACGGCGAGCAAAAGATCCCCGGACTTCTCGACGCGACGAGCCTGGTCGTTTCCGTGCGCTCGAAGGAAAAGCAGTCGTTGATCGGCGAGATGGAATGCTCGGTGCGCATCCTGCCGAAAGGGCCCGACTGGGACGCCATCGCGCGCGACGTGCTGATCGGACGTCGCCTCAACCTCACCGACGGCGACAAAGCGATCGACCGTTGGCGCAAGTCGTGTGAGATCACCGTCTTGACGCCGATTCCGCCCGAGGTCGCCGCGGGCTAGTGAGCCTGCCTCGCGTACTGTTCGTCTGTCTTCACAACGCCGGCCGAAGTCAGATCGCGGAAGCGCTTTTCAACGTCTACGCCGGCGGCCGAGCCGTTGCCGAAAGCGCCGGACTCGATCCGGTGAAAGCGTTGAACATCGCCGTCGTCGCAGCGATGCGCGAGTCCGGGTACGACATCGCCTCGGCCGGGCCGAAGCTCATCACCGACGAGATGATCGACGCAGCCGATCGCGTGATCACCATGGGCTGCGCCGATGAAGAGGGCTGCCCCGCAGAGCTTGCCGACGAGGATTGGTCGCTGCCCGACCCGGCCGGCGCGCCGATGCCTCGGGTGCGCGAGATTCGCGACGAGATCGCGCGCCGGGTGCGCCGGCTACTGCGCGAGATGGAAATCGAACCGGTGCGCTAAGCGCACTTCGCCTGCAGCTTGTCGGTATCGGTACCCAGCGGATTGGTAAAGACGCGGCGCACGTATCCGAGGCAGCCGTCCGCCGGCGCCGGCAGCGGCGCGACGTTCGGCGTCGCGATGACGAGCGGTTGGGGCAGGGCCGGCCGCACCGGCATCAACGCGCGCGATCCGGCGGAGCCGTCGGGAATCTGTGCGAACCGAAACTCCTCGCGGTCGTTGCTGCGGCAGAAATCGTGGTCGCCCTCGAAGAACGCCTCGTAGTAGCTCGCCGTCGCGTCTTGCGCGAAGTCCGTCGGGAACGCGCGCTTGAGATCCAGCGTCGCGACGCCGCCGGTGTCGGTCTGCCCGGCACCGACCTCTTCGAGATGCTGCTCGCCGGCGACGACGAAATCCCGCCGGGGCATGCGGAACACGATTTCCTTGCCCGGCAGACCGTGGCCGCGAAACGTCAGGCGCGCCTCGAGAATGCCGGAGCGTGCGACGTTCGTAACGTCGATCGCCGACGCGGCGCGCGCTCGCGTGACCGTCACGCGGCACGAGCTCGTGACACAGCCGGACATCGCAGCCGCGAGCGGAACGATGACAACGAAGAGCCGGGTCAGCGGGTGTGCTTTGAGCGGAGACATCGCGCTCCCCTTTCCGGGCCTTGTGAGCCCTTCCCGGGGACCCAACCGGCGCGTTGACGAGGCGCCCGTTAAGCCCGTCTACCTGCACCTTCAGGTCGCGCGACCCATGCTTGTGAATCTATTCACAAAGTACTCCCGCCGATTTCGCGTGTCAAGACCGGCGTCGTTTGTTTCGAATCTCGTCGTCCTTACAGCGCGAGCTCGAACCGTCCTCCCGGGTCGATCCACCGCGTGACGGCGGCCGCGCGAATGCACGAGCGCGTCGCGCCGAGCACGCGGCCGTGCCCCTCATCGAGGAGCACCGCGGTGTCTTCTGCAATCCCGAAAACGGTGCACGACGATTCGATCTCTTCGGCCAAGCCGTCGGCTTCCTCCCAGAGGTCGTAGTGAGGTACGACGGCCATCCCTTGCAAGATTCCCAAGCCGATCGTCCACATCGTCGGCGTGCCGTGTCCTGAGCCGGGCGCGTGCACGAGCGTCCAGTCACCGAGCACCATCGCGCCGGCGCTCGACCCGACGATCCATCCGCCGTTCCGGCGCAAGATCAGCATGCTCCGAAACAACGCCGATCCTTCCAGCGCCGACAGCAGCCGCGCCGGCTTCCCGCCCGAGATGTAACAGAGGTCCGCGCTCTCCAGCGCCGCCGCAAATTCGGGATCGTCGGCGTGCGCCCAGTTCAAGACCATGAGGCCCGACGCACGTGCGCCCAGGCGCTGAAAGTGTTCGACGCCCCGCGTCGCCCAATCGTGCGGGTCCTCCCCCGCCGCCGCCGTCGGCAAGATCACGACATGGGGATCGCGTGGGAGAGATGAGAGGATCTCGCGGTCGATATCCTCCATCGCCGGCGTGAACTCCCCGCTGCCGACGAGACCGATGCGCGCGTGCACGAGCGGGTCGTCCATGGACCGCAAGCGTAACCGCTATGCTCCTGGACTTGATGGATACGCCGCTGAATTTGGAGGAGTTCGAAGCCGTCGCGCGGGAGGTGCTACCTCCTGCGGCTTACGGATATTTCGCCGGCGGCGCCGACGACGAGATCACGTTGCGGGAGAACCGGCTCGCGTTTCAACGCAGACACATCCGCTACCGCGTCCTGCGCGACGTGCGGATTCGCGACCTTACGACGTCGTTGCTCGGGCTCGACCTCGCGCACCCGATCGTCATCGCGCCCACCGCGCTCGCGATGATGGCGCACGCCGACGGCGAGTCGGCGATCGCGCGCGCGGCGGCGGCGTCCGGCACGCTGCAGACGCTTTCGAGCTTGTCGAGCGTCCGCCTCGAGGACGTTGCGGCAGCGGCGCCCGGAAAGCCGCGATGGTTTCAGCTCTACTGCTACGAAGACCGTTCGGTTACCGAGCAGCTCGTCAAGCGCGCTGCAGCGGCGGGCTATTCGGCGATCGTCATGACGGTCGACCTTCCGCTTCTCGGCAAGCGCGAGCGCGACTTCCGCAACGTTTTCATGATCCCGGAAGGCGTCACGATGGCGAACTTCGACGACGGCGACCCGGCCGACCCGGGTTTCTCTATCACGTCGCGCATTCCGACGCCGTCGCTGTCGTGGGACGACGTGACGTGGATTCAATCGCTGTCGCCGGTGCCGGTGATCTTGAAGGGCATCGTGCGCGGCGACGACGCGGCGCAGGCGGTTGAGGCCGGCGTCGGGGCCGTCTGGGTGTCTAATCACGGCGGCCGGCAGCTCGACACGTCGATTCCGACCGCCGACGCGCTCCCGGACGTCGTCGCGTCGGTTGCGCACCGGGTGCCGGTAATCGTCGACGGCGGAGTGCGGCGCGGTACGGACGTGCTGAAAGCGCTCGCGCTCGGCGCCGACGCCGTCGCGGTCGGACGGCCGGCCCTGTGGGGGCTCGCATCCGGCGGCGAGGACGGCGTCCGGCGGGTGATCGAGATGCTTCGCGACGAGCTTTCTCTCGCGATGGCCCTCGCGGGGTGCCGGTCGCTGAGCGAGATCGACGCGGGCTTGATCGCGTAAGAATCCCCGCTTTCGAGGCGCTTTTCCGACTCGGAAGAACGGCGCAATCCTCCCCGAGGGCAGGATTCGGGTACCCATCGTCGAAAGCCTTTGCCCGAGGAAAGAGCAGGAGGAACCGTGCGGAAAGTCGTCCCGATAGTCATGCTGCTGGCCACGACGCTGGCGCTGCTCACCGTTCCCGGAACCGGCCACGCCGATCCCTTCGCGTATTGCAGTGGAAGCGCCAAGGTGAATCAAAACAAACCGCCAGGAACGGGGGGTGATCCTCTCGCTCCGATTCGCTCCGATTGCCGAACATCAGACACAACGATGCAGACGCCGGCACCAGGAACGACCTACCACTACACTCCCACCGAGGAAACACCAGTCACAGTGACCCTCGATGCGACCAGCTTCACGGGCGAGCTGACCGCACAAATCATCCCAGTGGGCGGCTCACTCGTCGGTGGCGGCGGAACGGCCAGCGGCATCTTTCTAAACGGGCAGCTTCTCGGGCCAATTCCCGGTCAACCCAACATGCCGAACGCAACATTGACCGCGGGCGTGGGTTACAAACTTGTTGGCACCGCCCACGGTATCGGTGTCTTTATCGTGCGAATCGACCCGCGCGTGACCGAACCGTTGCCTTTGCCTACCGAAACGCCGTAGTTACGACCCGGCGCGCCACTTTTCTTTCGTTATCGCGTACACCCTTAGCGTCGCCGTCTCATCGGCTGGATCCGGCGCCTCCATCCGAAACTGCATTCCGATCTTTTCCATCACACGACCCGACGCGACGTTTTCCGGTTCATAGATCGCGATGATCTCGTCGAGTCCGTGGTCGGCAAATCCGAACCGGAGCGCTTCGTGCGCACCTTCCGTTGCGTACCCTTGATTCCACGCCGACGGGTGCAATCGGTATCCGACTTCGACCGCCGGCATGACTGCCGGAAACCAGAACGGCGTGTTGAGACCGATGTAGCCGATCAGGGTGCGCGTCTCTTTCACGATCGCGGCCCACGGCCCGAAGCCGCGGTCGTCCCAATGCTTGATGAAATTCGCGAGGATCTCTTCGCTGCGTTCGCGTGGTATTCCGCCGCGTGACAGCGAGTACTTTCCGACGAGGTCGTTCGCCATGATCGCCGCGAAATCGTCGAGGTCATCCGGCGACCAGCGACGCAATAGCAGCCGAACCGTTTCGATCACAGCGTCGGATCGATGGACGCACGCGCAACGCGACGAGCATCTGCGTCCGCGAAAGCTTCGTTGATCTGATCGAGAGAGTACGAGGTACCGGCGAGCTTCCCATACGGGAGCCGGTCGACCGTCTCGGCCAGAAATCCCACCGCTTTTTGCAGCGCGAGCGGCTCGTAGAACGCGACGCCGTACACCGTCTTGTTCGCCAGCGTCAGCAACGCCGGATCGAACGTCAGCGTCATGCCCGGCGAGATGTTGCCGATTTCGAGATACCGGCCGCCTTGACCGAGAAGCGCGATGCCCTCGCCGAACGCGTCCGGAAAACCGACGACCTCGACGGCGACGTCCGCGCCGGCGCCGCCGTTCATCTCGCGCACGAGCTTGGACCGGCGCCGTGCGTCGGCGAACTCACTGATGTCGATCGTCGCATCCGCGCCGAACTCGCGCGCGAGCGACAGGCGCTCGGCAACCCCGTCGATCACGATCACGTTTGCCGCACCCATCGACTTCGCTACGGCAGTCGCGTAGATCCCGAGCCCGCCGGCGCCTTGAATAACAACGGATTCTCCCATGCGCAGCCCGACCCGATCCAAACCTTGAATGACTTGCGCGAGCGCGCAATTCGCCCCGGCGACCAGCTGGTCGGGAACCTGCTCCGGCACCTTGAAGATCGCTTGTCCCGGCGGCACGTAGTAGTAGTCGGCGAAACCGCCGATGAAGTGCGGCGCCGCATCGCTCGAGCGCATTTGAAACCCGGCGTTGGCCCCGCAAGCGGCGGAGTAGCCGCGCAGACAAGCGCCGCAATGCCCGCACGGGAAAAAGTAGCGGTAGACGACCCGGTCCCCCTCTGCGAGCGGCTTTCCTGATGAGTCCGTTGTTCGCGCAGCCCGCACGACACGTCCGGTCATTTCATGACCGAGAACGGTGCCGCCGGTCAGACCGAGGCGCGCGAGGTCGATATCGCCGCGCCAGAAGTGCAGATCGGACCCGCACACGTTTGCCGTCGTGACGCGGACGACGACCGCGCCGGGCTCGGGGTCCGGGACGGGAAACTCGCGGATCTCGAGCGGCGCGCGAGGCCCGAGGGGATATACCGCGGCGCGACCGGTCGTCATGACGGCACGTCGTGCTCGAGCGCCTGAAGCGCGGGATCCTCATTGCCCCCCGGTACGAAATCCGCTCCGACGAACCCATCGTCGGCAACGTGTTTCGGACGGCGTCGCGTCAGCGCCCAAATTCCCAGCGCGAGAAGGCCGAGCAACGGGACGGCGACGGTGACGAGCGAAGCGGGATTGAACGCATCCGATTCGGCGCGCAGTGACAGCCGCTCACCGACTTTAGGGCTCCACACGGCGACGCCGTCGCGCAGGACACCCCCGCCTTTCAGGACCCGGACGGTCCCGGGAAGCTCGGCGCGTACTTCGAACGTAAAAACCTGCGACGCGAGCTGCTGCATCTGCCGCGCGAGCGCGGCGTCGGTTTTGCCGCCCGCGAGGTTGACTTGACCTGTAAAAAACGTGTGCGTCTTGAAGAAGCCTTTCTTCGTCCCGAAGTCGAATCCCAGCCCGGCATCCTTGAACTGCAACCCCCGGGTGCCGCCGTCGGCGGAGGAGACTTGGGACAAGCAAGCATCGAACCCCTTCGGACCGGCGAAGTCGCAGGCGCCGGACAGCGCGACGTCGCCCTTCTTCGTTTCGGACTTCTTGACTTTCCAGCCGTGGGTTTTCAGGCTGTCGAAGAAGCTCTCGAACTCCTTGACGCCTGCACCCTGCAGCCGGCCGGCGGATTGCGCATCCGCCTGTTCGAGCCCGTCGATGAATTCCTTGTCGACCGCAATCGCGAGCGTGAACCTGCCGGACCCGTTTCGATTGAGCTTCGTGCCGACGCCCATCTCCATCTGGCACGACGGAAGTACCACGCCCAAGAGAACGAGACAGAGCAGAAGCCGTTTGCTCATGAGGTGGCAGATCTTAATCGCCAAACGTTGGGATACGCTCGATTCCCGACGAAGATAAGCCTGCCGTCGACTCACGTTTCGACGACACTAGATTGGAGCGGCGCGGTACGTTCCGGTGGAAGTCTTTTCGATCGTACCCTCGCGCGCAAGGGTTGCTAGGGCGTGCAAGAACTCGTCGCGCGCGTTCGGCTGCGTGAACGGATCGATGAGCGCTGCTTGCAGCGCTCGGTCCCAGACCACCGTCCAATGGAGCTCGGCGCCGTCCGCGTCGCGAAGGACGGCCAGCGCAGCCTCGCGGGGCTCCGTCATGAGCGCACCACCGGAATGATCTCGCGCGCAACGATTTCGACGTGCTCAGGATCTGCTACGGCGAACGGCAACGCGGCGAACGACAGGATCACCTCTTCGACGCCGAGCGCCGCGAACTCCTTGATGCGAGCGACGCATTCGTCGGGTGTCCCGGTGAGCGTGTCGGCAGCGAACGTCTCCAGCGACGTGTCGTCGAGCGCACCCCCGGGCGACCAGCGTTGCAACGCGTCCCAGCGCCGCGCGAGATCCTTCCCGTCGTTGCCGACCAGACAGAGGAGCCCAACCGACCGCCGGACCGAGGACGGATCGCGTCCTGCCTGAGCGCACGCAGCGTCGAGCTTCGCAGCAACGTCCGCATACGCGGCCGGCGTCCAGCGCCACACGGTGTTCCACCCGTCGGCGTGCTCGGCAATCGTGCGAAGCATGCGCGCACCGCCTTTGGATCCAATCCAGATCGGCGGACGCGGACGCTGCACCGGCGGTGGATCCCCCGGCGCTTTCAAGACCTGAAAATGCGCGCCCGCGAACGTAAACGGCGCGTCGCCGAGTATCCCGCCCACCACCTGTACGTATTCACGCAGCGCGGAGACGCGCTCACCCACGGGCGGAAACGGGATGCCCATCGCAGTAAACTCATCTTCGTACCACCCGGCTCCGAGCCCGAGATCCAACCGCCCGCCGCTCAGCGCATCGAGCGAAGCTGCTTCCTTGGCAAGCATCGACGGGTGGCGAAATGCATAACAGAGCACGAGCGTTCCGACGCGCACCCGTTTCGTCGCGGCGGCGATCGAGGCAAGCGTGGTGAGCGGCTCCACCGACGCGTAACGTTGTGACGGTCCACCGTAACGGGCGAGATCCAAGAAAAAGTGATCGGACAGCCAAACCGAGTCGTAGCCGAGCTCCTCGGCGCGCACCGCCCATTCGGTCGTTGCTTCCACGGACGCACGACGCCCGTCGGGAAACGAGAAGTCGTAATGCGGAAGCGCGATCCCGACCTTCATAGGTACCGCATCACGTCTTCGGCCGACCGGATCTCGCTGCCCGGCGGAATGGCGGCACCCGCGGGCACGCGCACGCGTGGATACATCGAGATGCCGTCGGCCAGCGAAACGCCGGGCTGCAGGACGACCTCGTCGCCGAGCGCGACGAACTCTTCCACCGTCGTCGGTTGCGCGTGCGTCGAGCGAACCTCGGCCATGGATCCGATATACGAGTTCTCCACGCGCGCAGCCGATCCGATCATCGCGCCGTCGCGAATCTGGGAGCGCACAACGTGTGCGTTCGGATGAATCTCGCACCCGTCGTCGATATTCGACTCCGAGATGTTCGCCCCCGGAAAGATCTCACTGTACTTTCCGATGCGCACCGCGGGACCGATCGTTACCAAGCCGCGCTGCATCTTTTCCGCCAGCGTGAGACCGCTGTCGTGGTCCCGCATGCCGAGCGACTCCGGCTCGATCCACAGCTGATCGTCGAGCGGCCGGCCCATCAGGCGTGAGACCGACGGAAACCGCCCCCACAGCGCGTCCACCATCGTCTCGACGTAATCGGGAATGCTACCGAGGTCCCCGATCCGCCCGATCGGATGCGCGTACACGGGATAACCCTTGGCGACGAGCCACGGCAGAAGATCGAGACCGAAATCGAGGCGCTTTTCGCTCATCTCGCGAACGTCGTCGTGCTCGCCGATCTCGCGGAGCGCGTCGAGGTCCACCATGTAAAAACCGGAGTTGGTCAACAACGGCATGCGGTCAAAATCACCTTCCGACGGCGCCGGGAACGCTTCGTGAATTTCCGCAAGCGAGGGCTTCTCGACGAACTCGTCGATGCGACCGTCGGGCTCGGTCAGCATCACGCCGTACTTGCCGGCGACGATCATCGGCGGTCGCACCATTGCACCGATGGTGACGACGGCCCCGGTGCGTGCGTGTGCGTCGGCCATCGCAGCCAGATCCATGTCGACGATCGAATCGGTCGGGAAGACCAACGCCGTGCCGCGCAAGTCCCAATAGTTCGCGCTTTGCAGTGTCGCATCGGCGCTGCCGGAGTTTTGGCCGTCAAACCGCACGCGCGAATAACGAACGCGCACGCCCAGGGGCTCGCCGTGATCGATGAGCATCTTGATCTGGTAACGGTTCTCTTTGCCGTGCGCGACGATGAAATAGTCCTCCATCCCCTGGTCGCGAAGAATCTCCACGATCCACCGGACGAGGCGCTTTCCGAGAAACGTCATCGCCGCCTTCGAGCGCAGATATCCCGGCGCTTTCACGCTGAGAGGCCTGGCTCGCTCCCCGCGGCCTCCTGCGAGGCCGATACCGATGACGTCCATGGGCAGTGTTCTACCCCATCGGGCCGAAGCAGGGGGCGGAAACGCAAGAGCACCGCCCCCGGCCATCCCCCCGGCCGTGACGGTGCTGCTTGTCGCGAGAGCGACGTGCTCCCCCGCACCACCTCTCTCGTTCCGAGGCCCTTATCGCTGAGACTCGGGCGAGGGTTGCGATCTGAACCTCGGTACAGCGGCATGTTCGCGCAAAGTGAGAACTCTGTCTGTGAGCAGGCTCACTCGCTCCGTGTGAACTTGCGGCGTGCTAGCCTTTGAAGCGTCAATTTCCGCGGATCTGAAAGCTCATGCCGACAAAAGAACAAGTCTTCGAGGCCCTGAGCGCCGTCAACGATCCGGAGATCCACAAACCGATCACCGAGCTCGACATGGTGCGCGGCGTCGAGATCTCCGGCGACGGCGTCGTGACCGTATTCATCTTGCTGACCGTCGCCGGCTGCCCGCTGCGCGACCAGATCGAGTCGGAGGTGGCAGCCGCCTTGCGCGACCTCCCGGGCGTGACCGGCATCAAGCTGAATCTGGGCGTGATGACCGAGGAGCAGCGAGGGGCACTCGTGAGCCGGCTGCGGGGCGCCGGGAGCGCCCAAGGCGACGACGCACACGCGGGGCACGCCCATGCGCAGGGAATGAAGCCGATCGCGTTTTGGGGACCCCAGTCGCGGACGCGCGTCATCCTGGTCGCGAGCGGAAAGGGCGGCGTCGGGAAGTCCTCGATCACGGCGAACCTCGCCGTCGCCCTTGCGAAAAAGGGTTTCAACGTCGGGCTCGTGGACGCCGATGTGTGGGGTTTTTCCCAGCCGAGGATGATGGGTGTTTCCGGGCGTCCGACGGCGTTCAACGGGATGATGCTGCCGCTCGAAAAACACGGCGTGAAAATCGTTTCGATGGGGTTTTTCATGCCGGAGGATCAACCGGTGATCTGGCGCGGGCCGATGCTGCACCGCGCCGTCAACCAATTCCTCGCCGACGCGTATTGGGGCGACGTGGACTTCGTACTGATCGACATGCCGCCGGGCACCGGCGACGTCGCGATCTCGGTCGCCTCGTTCCTGCCCGGCGCCGACATGGTCGTCGTGACGACGCCGCAAGAGACGGCGCAGAAAGTCGCCGCCCGCGCCGGCAAGATGACCGAGCAGGTGAACCTCCGGCTGCTCGGCGTCATCGAGAACATGAGCTATTACGAGTGCGCCGAATGCAACGAGAAGCACAGGATCTTTGGGGAAGGCGGTGGGCGTCACTTGGCGCAGCTACTCGGGACCGAGTTCCTCGGCGAAGTGCCGCTCGATCAGCGCCTGCGCGAAGGCGCCGACATCGGCGTGCCCCTCGTCGTGTCGGATCCGGCGTCCCCCGCGGCGGAAGTGCTCATCGAGATCGCCGGCAAGATCGCCAAGCGGTCTCCCTCATTGGTCGGCAAGCGCCTGTCGTTACTCAGCGCCGGCGGCGGCGGGCACAAGCACTAGCCGCTCTCACGAGCGCGCTGTGAAGTGGCGCCAGAGGTCGGCGACCGAGCGCCCGACGAGAATTCCGGCCATGACGTCGCTCGGGTAATGAACGCCCACGTACACCCGGCTGAACGCAACCATGCGCGGTAGGGCCTCGAACGGTCCGCGCAGCAACGCGGGAATCTCCGGCGCGACGATCCCGACGATCGCTTGCGCGACGGCCGGATGACCGCTCGGGAACGATGTACCGGCCGGCTCACGGACGAGCATCTCGACGTCGCCTGCGTGATACGGGCGCTTTCGGTCGAAGGCTTTCTTCGCGCCTTGCGCAATCGCCCACGCGAGCATCCCCGCGCCGGCTACGTCACGCGCAAGCCGGCGCTTTCCGCCGAGCCACAACGTCGCCGCCGTTGCACCCACCGCGTACACCGAGCCGAGATCGGTGAGCACCGGCATCCATTCGTCGAACAGCGGGCGGCGGTTCGACGCGATGCGCGCGCGGGCGCGTTCGTCTGCCTGAAGCATCCGGCCGCTCGCGTTTCCCATCGCTGCCGCGGCCGCGAGACGGAGAAGAGGACGAATGATGCCGGGCCGATCGTCCTTCGCCATTACGTGTCCTCGTGCGCCGGATGCTCGGCCACCGGACTGTCCGGATTTCCGTCGGCATGCGGGCGATCGATCACACCGTGCTCCGTCGGCAGAACGGGATCGGTGGCGATGCGCAGCTCGTCCATCGCGCGACCGCTTTCTTGCTGGAACGCACGCAGCGCCTGACCGACGCTTCGCATCATCTCGGGCAGCTTCTTCGGGCCGAACACGATGAGGGCGACCAGAAGGATGAGCAGCAGCTCTCCCCATCCCACGTTCGGCATCCTTAGCCTCCGGTTCGCGCCACAAGCCGCGCGCTCGCCGTACGCGCTTTTCCGTCGCGCGTGTAACCCACGCGCACGACTTGACCGACGTCCTTCGTTAGCAGGACCGCGATCAAATCGTCCATCGAGCGAATCCGCGTTCCGTCGATCGAGGTGATGATATCGCCGGTCTTCAGCCCGGCATCCGCTGCGGGTCCACCGGCGACGACGTCCTGGATGAGCGCGCCTTTGTTGTCGGGCAGATTCTGTCCGCTGATACCAAGGAACGGCAGACGTGCATGGCCGGTATCGATGACCTGGTCCGCGACGCGACGCACTATTTCAATCGGTATTGCAAATCCGACACCGACGTTTCCGCCGCCCCCGGACAGGATCGCCGTGTTGATACCGATAACGCGGCCGCGGCCGTCGGAGAGTGCGCCTCCGGAGTTGCCCGGATTGATCGGCGCATCGGTTTGAATCGCGTCGCTGAAGCGCTCGGTTGGATCGATGGAGATGTTTCGGTGCAGCGCACTCAACACCCCCGAAGTCACGGTGCCTTGCAAACCGAACGGGCTGCCGATCGCGACGGCAAGCTGCCCGACTTCGAGATCCTTCGTGGATCCAAACGTCGCAGCCGGCAAACCCGAGCGATCGATTTTCACCACCGCAATGTCGACGGCCGGCGCCGCGGTACCGACGACGCGTGCGGTCGAGGCGGTTCCGTCGGACAGTGTGACACGTACCTCGTCGGCGTTCTCGACAACGTGATTGTTTGTCACGATGTATCCGTCGGCTCGGTAGATGACACCGGATCCCGTTCCCTCGGTATCGGCACCGAAGGGATTCGACCCGGCAACGTCGATCCGGACGATGCTCGGCAGGACGGCTTTCGCGACGGCGGCCACGGATTCGGCGCCGTTATCGGACGCCTTCACCGGCGGGGCTACTTTCACCGTGCCGCCGCCTGCAGAGTTGTGCGTTGCAACGATCGTCGTGCCCGACCCGATGATGGCTCCGATCAGCGCGGCGATGAAGACCAAGACGAGCGGCGACCGGCGCGACAAGTCGGGGACGCCTTCAAGCAACGATGGCGGCGGCGGCTCGACCGTTTGCACCGTGCTCCATTCGGGTTCTTGTGTGGTTTCAGGCTCCGCTAGTCGCCAGACCGGCTCGCCGTCACCCGTTGCGTGGGTGTTTTCATTGTCGGACATGACAAGCACCTTAGTCTTTCGCCGTGAGACGTCGATGAGAAAACGCTAGAAGAATCGTACCTTCGCCGCGAACTCCGCGGCGATCGCCATGATCACGGCGAGGTAGAAGAACCCCGTCGCCGCTTGAATTGAATCTTCCTTCACCAGCGCCCGGATGAAGAAGCCGATCAGAGCGCAAATCACGGCAAGGCCCACCGCCAATGCGACCGTGAGCGAGCCCGCACCAAGCAACGGCGACAAGCGCGGATCCGCGGTGCCTCCTCCCCCGCCGCCGGCGATCGTGGCCGCCGCCATCAGCGCCGAGCCGGCGAGGAAGAACGTACCCATGCGCGCGAGCGGCGACCTCGATGCGCGGCGATCGACGAGGTACCAGTGACCGAGCAGCAAACCGTCCGTCACCGCACCGAGAAAGAGCGCGCCGGTCAACAGCTGAGCGATCCCGATCCCGATCGAATGCTGCGTGGCCGGGAGTGATGCGAGCGCGACGAGCGCTGCGATCCCTACGGGTACGGCCCCGATCCCGACGACACGGCTGATCTCATCGAAGCCGGCCCACAGCAAAATTTGCCACAGCACGGCAACGCCCGCCGTCGCGCCGAGAAGCCAGAACGCCACGGCGGCGCTCCCATGCGCGTCCGCGCCACCGAGAGGCGCACGAGCGGCAAACCACCCGAGCACCGCGGCCACGACGATGACCGAGCCGATCAGCTTGAAGAAACCGCGACGAATGTGGCCCCATGCCGGCGTGCTCCACAAAACGGCGAGGCTCCCCACCGTGATCTCGGTCAGGACGAGGGACATAACGGATGCCGGTCCGTTCACGTGTTTTGGCTCCTACGGTCGCGCGGGGGGCAAACGCGCGTCATTATAGGGACGATGAGCGAAATCGTTGCAGGCATGCACGGTGAGGCATCTCGTCACGTGACCGAAGAGCTGACGGCCGAGCGGCTGGGCTCGGGTTCCGTCGCCGTGTTCGGGACGCCTGCGCTCCTGGCAATGATCGAAGATGCCGCCGTGGACGCGGTGTCGGCGTCGGTTTCCGACGGCATGACGACCGTCGGAACGTGGGTCGAGCTCGAGCATCTCGCACCGTCGCGAGTCGGTGCCCGCGTTCGGGCAACGGCGACCCTGACGGGAATCGACGGCAAGAGGCTCGAGTTCGAATGCGAGGCCTTCGAAGGAGACGTCCTCATCGGGCGGGCGCGGCACCGGCGCGCCCTTGTGAACGTGGAGCGATTTCTTGCGGGTTCCTGAAGAAGGTCTCGCCGAAAAAAATTTCGTGCCGCGGCGCCTGCTCGCCGCCATGTGGGTTCTCTGGTCTGTCTGGCTCGTGACGCGGCCGGTCGAATACGAAAAGAATTCCATCACACCTGAAGGAAGGCGTGAGCTCGCGATCTTTGGCTTTGCCCTCGTCTTGCTCATTGTCTATGGGCTTCTGCGCACGTGGCGCTGGCCGGTCACCGCGTCTCGCGCACTCGTCGTTGCACTGATCGCCGGCGTCATCGTCGGACCCGCGGGACGGCCGCTGTGGGTTTATGCGCTCGACGTTGTGTTCGCCGTTGCGGGGTCGATGCTTGCGTTCGTTCGCATTCGCATGGGCACTGCGCCACCGCCCCAGCGCTCGTCGGACTGGACGGCCAAGCGGGTGATCAAGCGTCGAGAGATGCTCGAGCGCCGCAGGCGCAAGTAATTCACCGCGCGCTTGAGTCGGACGCTCACACGATCTCTGCTGCGAAAGCGGATCGCGATGCAAGACCACTAGGCCACCTCGTCACCTCAACTGAGCCTGCGCTACGCGAGGTTCGCGCTGCGGGGGTACGCCACGGCCGGATCGGTGATGACGTTCACCAGGCTTGGGCCTGCCGTCGCGAGCGCGCGGTCGAGCGCCGGGCCGAGCTCCGCGGGTGATCGCACCAATTCTCCGTGGCCGCCGAGCGCTGTCATGACCTCGTCGTACCGCGTTTCCGGTCGCAGCTCCGCGGCAACGTCGTAGCCGTAGAGGAATCGCATCGGATGCTTTTCGAGCCCCCAAATTCCGTTGTTGCCGCATACGATCGTCACGTTGATACCGAACCGCACCAGCGTGTCCCAATCACCCATGCCGAAGCCGGCTGCGCCGTCCCCGAGCATCATGACGATCTGACGGTCCGGATACAGCACACCGGCGGCCAGTGCGTAGCCCGGCCCGGTGCCGAGGCATCCGTACGGCCCGGGGTCGAGCCACCCGCCCGGCTCGTACACATCCACGAACTTCCCCGCGTACGACACGAAGTCGCCGCCGTCGCAGATCACGATGGAATCGCGCTTCAGCCGCGGGACCAGCTCCCCGTAGACACGCGCCGGGTGAATGGGCGTCGCATCGAGATGAAGCTCCTTGTAAAGCGCGCCGCGTTTTTCATTTTCGACGCGACGAAGCTCGGCGACCCAGGCGCTTCGATCACGGTTCTTCGCTTCGCTCAATGCTTCGAATGCGTTGCCGATCGAGCTCGTCCATAACCCGGCCGCCAAATCAACATGCTCGGCGACAAGCGATTCGTCGTCGACGACATGAATCACTTTCGCCGAGCCGAAGCTTCCAAACCCGACGCGAAAATCGAGCGACGTCCCCACGACGATGACGAGATCCGCGCGGCCGAACGCGTGTCCTCGCGACGCAGAGAATGCAAGGCCGTGGTCGGCGGGCAGGACGCCCCGGCCCATGCCGTTCATGAACACGGGGATCTCATGACGTGTCGCAAATTCTTGGAGGTCGTTCGCAGCGCCGTGCATCCAGACGTCGGAGCCCGCCAGGATGACCGGCCGTTCGGCTTCGGAAAGCGTGATGGTCGCGGCGTCCGCGTCGCCACCGACGTGTGTATTTTTCGTGGGCGCGGCTTTCTGTGGCCGGTCGGCTTCGGCACGGCTGAAAATGACCTCGAGGGGAAAGTCCAAAAAGACCGGCCCGCGATGCGGCGTCGTTGCGATGCGGGTCGCCTCCACCATCTCATTTCCGATCTGAGATGCATCGAACACCGTCTGCGCTGCTTTCGTGACCTCGCGCACGAGCGGGACGTGATCCATCTCTTGCAAGCTTCCCTGGCCCCAGCGCATTTGCGGCGCGCGCCCGCCGAGCATGAGCAGCGGCGTGCCGTTGAACCACGCCGATGTGAGCGGGCTCATGCCGTTGGTCACACCCGGCCCTGCCGTCAGCGCGGTGACGCCGAGACCGCGCGTCAGCTTCGCATGCGCTTCCGCCGCGAAGCCGGCAGTCTGCTCGTGGCGCGTGTCGATGATCCTCATGCCGCGGGAGTGGAAGCCGTCGTAGATCGGAAAGATGTGACCGCCCGACAGCGTGTAGATCTGCTCGACACCGTTCGCGCGCAGGGCCTCGGCGATGAAATCGCCGCCGTGTCCTTCCATCCGCTCGGCCATGAGGCCGAGATCGTCGCCGCTGGGCGCCGTCCGCGGCAAACCGGTGGCCTCGTTCCCGCGCGGTGCCGATCGGTCTCCGAATTGAGCCGGCGTGGCCCTTTTCTCCCGCCAAAGCGGGACAAGCCGGTCGCTAACTGTAGCGAAAGCGGTAAAAGCATCATCATTCGAAACAGTCAGACCAAGCGAAACATACTGCTAGAGGTACGGATGCCTAATCGTTGAATATGTCGCCAGGGCAAAAGGTTATTCCGGCCTAAAAGAGGAGCCAGGGGTCCTGTGAAGGACGGTTTGAGCATGGGAGCCACCATGATCCGCGCTCGACTTACACGCGCTAGGAGCTGCTCTGCGTGCCGGACGAAGCTGCCGGCCACCGACGTACGCGCCAAGCGCACCGATCTGTGCAACAGCTGTTACGCGCGGGCGATCCGCGTGTTGCTTCGTCCCTGCCGCAACTAGTCGCGGCATCTGTTCCTACTGGGACGTAAGCCAGTCCACTAGCGTTCGCACGCCGACGCCCGTACTCCCCTTCGGGACTTCATAGTCGTCTGATTCGCTGCGCGCGGGGCCTGCGATATCGAGGTGCGCCCAGTCGGTCTCGCCGGCGAACTCAGCGAGAAACAGCGCCGCAGTAATCGCGCCACCGTACCGGCCGCCGATGTTCTTCAAGTCGGCGATATCCGAGTCGATGTCCTTGCGATACTCCTTGTTCAATGGCAGATGCCACGCCATCTCGCCGGCACGTGATGCCGCCGAGATGAGGTCCGTCGCGAGGCGATCGTTGTTCGAGAACACGCCGAACATCTTGCTGCCGAGTGCGACCATGCAGGCACCGGTTAGCGTCGCGATGTCGATGATGAGATCCGCTTTCTTTTCTTTCGCGTACACGATGCCGTCGCTCATGACCAGACGGCCTTCGGCGTCGGTGTTGCCGACCTCGACCGTCTTGCCTCCGCGAATCGTGATGACGTCGCCGGGATGCAATGCGTTTCCGCCCGGCATGTTCTCGGCGGTGGTGATGATGCCGGTGACGGCGACCTTCGGCTTCAGCGCAGCGATCGCTTGCATCGTGCCGAGAACAACGCCGGCGCCGGCCATGTCGGTCTTCATCCAGTCCATGCCCTGCGTCTTGATGTCGAGGCCGCCCGAATCGAACGTGATTCCTTTGCCTATGAGAGCGATGTGCTTCTTGGCGCCTGCCGGCTTGTACGTCATCTCGATCAAGCGCGGCGGCTTGCGGCTTCCGCGCCCGACGCCGATCAGCCCGCCGAATCCGCCGGCTTCGAGCTGCTTCTCGTCCAGGACCTTGATCGTGATCGAGGTTCCTTTCGCGATGCGACGCGCTTCGTCGGCAAGTGACTGCGGGCTCTTATCGAGTGCCGGTGTATTTGTGAGGTCGCGCGCGAGGCTCGTCGCGTCGGCGATGACCTTCGCTCGATCGACTGACTTCGAAACTCGTTTGGCGTCCCAACCCTTTGCCGCGATGATTTCGATGTGGTCCACCGAAGATTTCGGCTTGTCGCCGTTGCTCGACGCTTTGTAACGATCGAAGCGGTACGACCCTAGGAACACGCCTTCTGCGAAAGCGGAGCACAGCTCGTCGGCGTTGCCTTTGCCCGCCTGCGGAATCGTCGTCCCGACGCTCTTTGCGGCGCCGGCTCGGCGCGCGACGAGCGCTCCGGCGCGCCGGATCTCGCGCGCCTTCACCTCGGCCTTGTCGCCGAGCCCGACGAAGAGCACTTGCTTCGACGGGAGCTTTCCGTAGGTCGGCACGGTGAGCGCCTCGCCGAAATCACCTTTGAACCGGCTCTGGTCGAGCAAATCTTTCAGCTTGATTCCGAGCTTCTTCGCGACGACGTCTGCACCGGCGCCGGCGGCGCCGTCCTTGTACACGGGGACGGCCAGCAAGTCGACCTCGAGCTGATCCACGCCTTGGGTTGCGAGACGAATGTTCGGCACGGCATTTCCTCCTGACGGACTCCGTAAAAACGGCAGTATATGCCGCCGCGACAAAAGCATCGCCTGCCGGCGCGCGGGATGATTAACGCGATTGCGACGCTCCAGATGCCGGGTGGTGCGATTTGCCCGATGAACCCGGACTTTTGTCGCAAGGAGTCGATCGCGGGTCCCGCGAAATCAACGAGCCGCGCAACCATTTCTTCTCGGGGGGAATCAATGAAACGTCGTTCTGTGCTGCTGTGTCTCGGCTTGTTCGCCGTCCTGGCCTTCGGTGGCTGGATCCGCGCTGAGGCCGCGAACTGTTCGGTCAGTTCACTCACGCCCACATCCAACGCGGTGATCCGAGGGTCGGTAACGATTTCTTGGGTGACGGGCAGCTGCGCGTCGGGTGACACGATCCAACTGGACGCCAAGATCGGGAGCAACACCGTTTCGATCGGGAATCCCTCGATCAACGCGAACGGCTCCGCCGGCTCGGGGAGCTTCACGTGGGCGACCGCCAACGGATCCTTCTCCGATTCGAATCTCTGGCAACTAAAGGCGCAGGTACTAGGTAGTGATGGCGGATCGAATCAAAAAACCAACAGTCCGATCACGATCGATAACACCGCGCCGACGATCACGCTCTCCAGCCGCCTTCCAGCCGCGAACGCCAACGGATGGAACAACGCAAACGTGACCGTAACCTGGTCGTGCAACGACGCCTGGACCGGCGTTATCTCGAACCCGGTGTCGAGCACGATCTCGACGGAATCCGCCGGCCAGAGCGCGACGGGAACCTGTCAGGATGGAGCGGGTAACACAGCTTCGAACACGGTCTCGGGCATCAGCATCGACAAGACGGCGCCGTCGACCTCGGGAAGCCGCGCCCCCGCCGCGAACTCGTTTGGATGGAACAACGTCGACGTCACGGCGAGCTGGTCCTGCTCCGACCCACTTTCCGGCGTTGACACGCTGACGCCTCCGGCGAACGTTACCGCTGAAGGTTCCGGCCAGAGCCGGACAGGGACGTGCATCGACAAAGCCGGGAACAGCGCCTCGAACACCGTGTCTGGCATCAGCATCGACAAGACGGCCCCGAATGCCGGCGCGTCGCCCTCTCGCTCGCCCAACGGCGCCGGTTGGTACAACAGCATCTTCAGCGTGTCCTACAGCGCCACCGACGCGTTGAGCGGGGTGAGCTCGTGCACGGCTCCTGCCTCTTACTCGGGCCCCGACACCGCTTCCGGCTCGCTCGGGGGACAGTGCTCCGACAAAGCCGGAAACATCGGCGCGGCATCCTTCGCGTTCAAGTACGACGCAACGGCCCCGGTGATCGCCCTCGCGTCGCGGGTTCCGGCGGCCAACGGCGCCGGGTGGAACAACTCGGCGGTGTCGATCGCATGGACGTGCCAGGATGCGCTGTCGGGTGAGACCGCGCCGGGTGACGCCGCTTCGGTCGCGAGCGACGGCGCCGACCAGATGCGCACCGGCCACTGCGCGGACAACGCTGGGAACACAAGCAGTAACTGGCAGAGCGTCAGCCTCGACTCACAAGCTCCGAGCGCGTCCGCCGCCGTGTCGCGTCCGGCAGATCACAACGGCTGGTACACCGCGCCGCTCACGATCTCCTGGTCGGGAAGCGACGAGCTGAACGGGAGTGGCGTGGCATCGTGCTCGGCCGACGTCGTGTACTCCGGACCGGAGACCGCGTCGGACTCGCGCTCGGGAACGTGTGCGGACGTAGCCGGGAACACGAGCGCTCCGGCAACGCAGAGCTTTCAGTACGACACCGGGGCGCCGCAGATTGCGCGCGTTTCGCGCACACCGGCGAACGGGGCCGGCTGGAACAACACGCCGGTCGAGGTGGATTGGTCCTGCGTCGATGGCACCTCTGGTGCGGTCAGCCCAGCGGACACGCGCACGCTGTCCGATGAGGGTGCGGATCAGTCGGCGACCGGTGGTTGCACCGACAACGCCGGTAACACCGCATCGGACACGATCTCCGACATCAACATCGACACGACGCCTCCCGCCGTGAGCGCGAACCCGTCACGCACGCCGGACCACGGTGGCTGGTACACGGGCTCGTTCGACCTCGGCTGGACGGGAACCGACGCGCTCAGCGGTGTGGCCTCGTGCAGCGCGGATGTGACGCTGTCGGCCGACACCACCGGAGATTCGCGTGAAGGCACGTGCACCGACGACGCGGGCAACGAAAGCGCTGCCGTGCCGTACGCGTTCAGGCTCGACGCCACCGGTCCGGAGATCACACCGACACTCCGGACCGCGGCGAACACCAACGGATGGAACAACACACCGGTCGAGCTCGCATGGGCATGCTCGGACGCCACGTCCGGCGCCGTCGAGCCCTCTGTCGGGACGACGGTTTCCGGCGAAGGCGCCGCACAGTCCGCGACCGGCACCTGCGCCGACGACGCCGGAAACACCGCAACCGACACGGTCTCCGACATCGACATCGACATGACGAAGCCGGGTGCGGCCGCCGGAGCATCCCGTCCGGCCGACCACAACGGCTGGTATTCCGCGTCGTTCGACATCGGCTGGACCGGCAGCGACGCGCTCTCGGGTATCGACGCGTGCACCGCAGCCGTCACGGTCGACGGACCGGATACTGCCGGCGGCTCGCGCACCGGAGCGTGTACCGACAAAGCCGGCAACGACAGCGACCCCGCCTCGCTGAGCTTCAAGTACGACGCCACGCCGCCGAACGTGAGCGGCACGCCCGACCATCCCGCAAACGCGGCCGGCTGGTATCGGTCCGCCGTCTCGGTGACGTGGACCGGTGAAGACGCGACGAGCGACATCGATACGTGTGGCACTCCGTCGGTGTACGACGGGCCGGACTCCGCAACCGCAAGCGTCACGGGAACGTGCACCGATCAGGCGGGCAACACGGGGCACGGATCGTTCGGATTCAAGTACGACGCGACCGCGGCCACGACGACGATCGACGTTCCCGCGGCGCCGCTCGTAGCCGGTCCGCTCGGCGGGTTCGTCGGCGGCTCCGCGCTCGACCTCGCCTCGGGCGTCGATGCAACGACCGCCACGTTCACCGACGCACTCGGCAACGCCACGACGGTGGCCGCCGAGTGCATCACCGGTTGCGGCACGACCGCAACGACGTGGAACGCGTCCGTGGAGGGGCTCCTTCCCGGTCTCTACACCGTGACGGCGGCGACGACCGACATCGCCTCCAACGACGGGACCGTGTCGGCCCCGATCGTGGTCGTGATCGTGGCGGCACCATCGGGGCCGGCGGCCTCCCCCGCGAGAGCGCCCCGCGTGGCGGCTCCGGCCACCGCACCGGTTGCGCCGTCCGCGCCCGCGGTAGCTCCCGCCCGGTCCGAGAGCCCGGGATCTGTTCAAATCGAAGGCATGATGTAACGCATCCAATAGCGCGTCACACCGAAGGCCGGGATTGGTCCCGGCCTTCGCCTTTGTCGAGCCCCGCGTGGTGACACCGCAAAGCGACACCCCATGTGACAACAGCCACCCGGCGACGCGAGGATAGGAACGTCCACGAGATGAAGGGGGCCGAATGACCGTCCAGATGTACGTTCTGTACCGCACGCCGGAGAACCCGGAAGCCTTCGAAAAGCGGTACGTCGAAGGCCATCTCCCGCTCATCAAGGCGTACGACAACGTCAAAGACGTATCGTTCGCAAAGGTCACGCGTCGCGTCATGGGCGAGTTCCCGTACGACTATGTCTTCACCGGCACGTGGAGCGACAAGGACGCGTGGAAGGCCGACCTCGGATCGCAAAAGGCAAAGGACGCGACGGCCGACGCGCAAAGCTTCGCGCCGCCGTTCGACGTCGTCGTGCTCGAGACGCTGGCGTAGGAGGCGACGATGGAAACCGTTCTGTACGACGTTCGCAGCGGCGTCGCGACGATCACGATGAACCGGCCGGATGTCTTGAACGCCCTCGATGTCACCCTTGCCACCGAGATGGCGAAGGCAATTGCCGAAGCCGGCGGCGATCCGGCCGTTCGTGCGGTCGTCATCACCGGCGCCGGGCGAGGATTTTGCGCGGGCGCCGACCTCGGGCAGCTCGAGGACGCGTATCGATCCGGACAGTCCGGGCCGATCGGCGACATCTTGCGCGATCGCTACAACCCGATGGTGCTTCCCATCACACAGCTCGACAAGCCCGTGATCGCCGCAGTGAACGGCGTCGCCGCGGGGGCGGGGGCCTCGATCGCATTCGCGTGTGACTTCCGCATTGCATCGGACAAGGCGAAGTTCTTCCAAGCGTTCATCAAAATCGGTCTCATCCCCGATTGCGGCGCGAATTATTTTCTCCCCCGCTTGGTCGGCATGGCGAAAGCACTCGAGCTGGCGATGCTCGGCGACGTCATCACGGCAGAGACGGCGCTGGAGTACGGACTCGTGACGAAAGTCGTCTCCGCAGACACCTTGATCGACGAAACCCAAACCTTCGCGGAGCAGCTGGCATCGGGTCCGTCGCGAGCGTTCGGCGCGACGCGGCGCTCGATGATGTTCGGCGCGGTCAACGACCTAGAACAAACCATGGATTACGAGGCCGACGCTCAGCACGAGCTCGCGCAAAGCGGGGATCACAAAGAGGGTGTCTTGGCGTTCCTCGAAAAACGAACCCCGAACTTTCAGGGCCGCTGAGCGAGTAGAATTGCAGCCATGACGTACGAAGAAAGAACCCGTGAGTTCAAGGCGCGCATCGACGCCGGTGACAAGGTCGAGGCGTCCGATTGGATGCCCGATCAGTACCGCGAGGCGACGCTCAAGTTCATCGAGATGCACGCCAACTCGGAGATCATGGGGGCGTTGCCGGAGCGCGAATGGATCCCTCGCGCTCCGACGCTTCGCCGGAAGCTCTCGCTGAACGCAAAGGTCCAAGACGAAGTCGGACACGCCCAAATCCTCTACAGGATTGCGGAGGATCTCGGGAAGAGCCGCGAGCAGATGTTCGACGACCTCGTGAACGGACGAACGAAGTTTCACAACGTCTTCCACTACCCGACGAAGTCCTGGGGCGACGTCGCGGTCATCGGCTGGCTCATCGACGGAGCCGCATTGGTAACCCAACATGCGCTCTTGCAGTCGAGCTACGCGCCGTACGTGCGCGCGATGCGACGCATTTGCGCGGAGGAATCGCTGCATCTTCGCCACGGCGAAGACTTGTCGCTGGAGCTCGCGAACGGCACGCCGGCGCAACGCGAAATGTTTCAGGATGCCGTCGACCGCTGGTGGTCGCCGATCATGCATTTCTTCGGCCCGCCGTCGAAGCCGGACAAAGACGTGTTGCTGTACTGGGGCATCAAGACCAAGTCGAATGAAGAGCTTCGCCAAGAATTCTTCACGACGTACGTTCCCAAGCTGTGGGACATCGGCATCTCGGTTCCCGACAAGCAGCTCCGCTACGACGCGGCAGCCGGCGAATGGCAGTGGGGCGACCCGGGCTGGGATGAGTTCTGGGAAGTCGTACGCGGAAACGGTCCGATGACGCAGACCCGGCTCGCGTGGCGCAAGGCGATGTGGGACAACCACGCGTGGCTGCGTGACGTCTTCGCCGGCCTCCCGCGCGCCGTGGCGTAAGGCCCGCCGTGGAGGTCTGGGAGGTCTTCTCTCGCCGGACGACCGACGATCCGCTCGTTCATGTGGGCGCGGTGAAAGCGCCGGATCTCGACATGGCCTTGTTGCTGGCCCGAGAGGCGTTCCTGCGCCACGGCGAGGGAGTCGATTGTTACGTGACGCAGCGCGGTGATCTTCACCGAATCTCGATGCCGCAGACGCTCGGGCGCGGAACCGACAAGAGCTACCGGCGTCCGGACGGCTACGCCAAGATCGGCGCCAAGCACAAAAAGATGCGCGAGGAGATCGCTGCGAAGGGCCTCGCCATTCCGGGCGAGCGTCCACCGACGTCGAGGAGATCCGATGGATGACGCGCGCCTGACGCTCCTGCTCGCGATCGCCGACGACGAGATGGTCACCGGGCACCGCCTCGGCGAATGGACCGGCTGGGTCCCGTACATCGAGGAGGACCTCGCGTTGTCATCGATCGCCCAGGACGAGATCGGTCACGCAAAAGCGTTGTACGAGTTGGCGGCCGATCTGGGTGCGGCGCCGAGCGCCGACGCGCTCGCATTCGGGCGGCGTGCGGATCAGTATCGCCACGCGGTTCTCTGCGAGCGCTCGAACAAGGATTTTGCGTACACGATCGCGCGGCACTATCTGTACGACACCGCCGACGAGATACGACTCGGTGGGTTGTCGCAGTCGAGCTTCAAAGAGCTCGTCCAGCTCTTCACTGTTTTCCGTCCGGAAGAGCGCTACCACACCGTTCACGCCCGCACATGGTTCAGTCGCCTCGCCGACGGCCCGGTTGATGCCAAGCACCGCTTCAGCGAAGCGCTCGCGTCATTGATGGGAGAGGCAGTCGCGCTCTTCGAGCCTCTTCCCGCCGAGGAGTCTCTGCGCGAGGACGGCACGATGCCCGTTCCGAGCGAACAGATGCTCGGGAGGTGGCTCGACGGCGTCACGCGCGACCTCGAATCGTTCGGGCTCGAGCGCGTGCTCGAAGAGCGATCGGAGCCGGCCATCGGTGATTTGGTCCCGACGAGCTCGGGCGCGGCCGAGGAGTCCGGCGATGCCGCACGCCTGCGCGTTCCCGGCATCGAACGCCAGGACGGCCGCTGGGTGCACACCGGCGGCTTTGAAGGCGCCGGTGGACGGCGCGGGCATCATTCCGAGGAGTTCGCGCCGCTGTGGGAAGAGATGACGAACCTGTATCGCACGCATCCGGGGGCGACGTGGTGAGCGTCTCGCTGGTAACGGAGGAAGGAGTGAGAAGCGCGCTGGACGGCGTCATGGATCCCGAGATACCGGCGTGCTCGATCACAGACCTCGGCATGGTGGAGCGCATCAAAGTCACAAGCGAGGTGCTGGAGGTCGATCTTCTTCCGACGTTCGTCGGCTGCCCCGCAACCGACATGATCCGCCGCGACGTCGAAAAGGCGCTGAAAGCGATCGCCGGTGACGCACCGGTCATCGTACGTTTCGTGTGGGACCCACCGTGGACGACCGACCGCATAACACCCGAGGGACGCAAGGCAATGAGCGGCTTCGGTATCGCTCCTCCGCTCCTGCAGATCGCGGTGCCGTGCCCGTACTGCGGCTCGCGGGAAACGTTTATCGAATCGGAGTTCGGCCCGACGCCGTGCCGGACGATCCGCTATTGCCGTTCGTGCAGCAACCCCTTCGAAGGCTTCAAACGCAAAGAATAAAGCCGCGAGGATCGCCCGCGGCCTCATTCGTTTTCGCAGTCTTTAGTACGTCGCCTTGATGCTGAACGAGCGTGCGTTCGCGCCGTCGTACACGTACACGCCGAGGTACCACCAGTCGGCGGCCGGGTTGGACAAAGTGCACGACTCGTTTGAGGAACCGGTCGTACCCGCGCACGTGTACGTGCTCGTCGTGGGCTTCGTGGCCCGTCGCACGTACAGATCGAGGTCGGGGCTGCAGCTGAGGAGCCCGCACATTTGCGTACCGCTCAACGTGACCGCCAGCGACGACTTACCCGAGGGCACTTGGATCTTGAAGTACTGCCACGTGCCGGTTGCTCCGTTCGTGCGCGTCGAAGCCACGCCGTTTGCGAGCGTCGGCGTTCCCGGATCGGGATCCACGGACGACGCGACCGAAACCGTCTGGCTCGAAACCGACGATGCTCCGCCGTTGTCGGTCACCGTCAGCGACACGGCGTACGAGCCCGCCTCCGCATATGTATGCGACGGATTTGTCGCCGTGGACGTGCTGCCGTCACCGAAGCTCCAGCTGCGCGACGCGATCGATCCATCGGCGTCCGTGCTCGTGTCGATGAAGGAGCACGTCAACGCGGAACACGAGGACGTAAAGCTCGCCGACGGCGGGTTATTTCCGCCTCCGCCTCCTCCGATGAACCCGGTGTAGAGCAGCCGGTTCGGCGAGCCGGTCCCCGGGCTCTTCACGACACCGGGTGTCGCGTTGCCGTTCAACGCCGATCCCACGACGGACGGCACGGACGTCGGATTGCCTTGCAAATAGACGTTTCCGTTGCCGGCGGCGATCGCATACACGACACCCGAGTTGATCGAGTTACTCACTGCGTTATCGAGCGAGGTGGACGCTCCCCCACCCAGGCTCATGTTCGCAACAGCCGGACGAACCCGGTGCGCCGTCACCCAGTCGACGCCCGCAATGACGCTCGACGTCGCGCCGCTGCCGTCGCACCCGAGCACGCGCACGGCGACCAGAGAGACTTGCTTGGCAACACCGTACGACGCCCCGCCGATCGTCCCGGAAACGTGCGTGCCGTGTCCATTGCAATCGATGCCGTTTCGACCGTCGTTGACGGTGTCGGTCCCAACGGACGCACGCCCGCCGAAGTCTCCGTGCGTCACGCGAATGCCTGTGTCGATGACGTACGCTCGGACCCCCGATCCGGTTGCGTTGTACGTGTATGTGTTGTTCAGCGGAAGGTTGTGCTGATCGATGCGGTCGAGACCGTACGGGGGCGCATTTTGCGTTGTGATCGCGTGTACGACGCCGTCCTGCTCGACCAAGGCGACCCGCGAATCGGCGGCAAGCCGCGCGGCCGCACGCGGAGACATCGTCACGGAGAATCCTCTGAGCGCAGCCGTGTACACGTGAGAGATGGTTCCGCCGTAATGCGCGGCGAGCTCCACCGCCGCGGCCGGAGCGTCGTTCGCGGGTGCGCCCCGCAGCGTAACGATGAATCGACCGGGAATCGCTCCGGCGACGCGCCGGACGTCGCCGGCCCGAGCATGGGTCGCCTGCGCTGCGAACGGGACGAGGAGCGCCAATCCGAGAGTCAGAAAGAGGGACATCGTCTTTCGGGCCACCGCGAACCTCCTGCTCGCCAGAACGTCAAGCGGACACACTACGCGCATCATCAAAATGTCGGCAACGATATCGATTCCGTCTGTTCCCCCTTGCACCGCTTCGTCCGGAACCCGGTGGCTCCGAGCCGCCTTCGTTCGATAACGTAGGCCTACGAACCGTGTGCGAATCTGCAGGCCACGAGCCTGCCGACGGGAGGATCGCGTGGCCGACTACAAGCTTTTCATCAATGGGGAATTCGTCGCAGCGGCGGATGGCAAGGAATTCGAGACGATCGATCCGTCAACGGGCGAGCCCTTCGCGACGGTCGCCCAGGCGAACAAGGCCGACGTGGACAAAGCCGTGGCCGCGGCACGCGCGGCGTTCGACGACGGGCGCTGGTCGGGACTCAGGCCCGAAAAGCGCGCAGCGGCGCTGAATGCCCTCGCCGGCTTGCTGAAAGAGCACGCGGCCGAATTCGCGGAACTGGAATCGCGCGACTCGGGCGGGACGATCCGCAAGACGAAGGGCGACGTCGGCGGTGCCACGTTTACGTTCCGGACGCTCGCCGACATGGCGGTCAAGGTTCCGACGGAACAGGTCATGGAACGCACCGTCATGCCGGGCCCGTCGCTCAACTACGTGAAGCGCGAGCCGCTCGGCGTCTGCGGCGGCATCATTCCGTGGAACTTTCCGCTTCTGATGGCTGCATGGAAGCTCGCACCCGCACTGGCCGCCGGCAACACGGCGGTCCTCAAGCCGTCGGAGATCACGCCGCTGACGGCACTGAAGCTGGGCGAGCTCGTCAAAGAAGCCGGCATTCCCGATGGCGTCGTCAACGTCGTGCCGGGTCTGGGACCGAGCGCCGGCGAAGCGCTCGTCACGAGCAACGACGTCGACAAGATCGCGTTCACCGGATCGACCGCGGTTGGGCGGCGCATCTTGCAGCTCGCAAGCGGCAACATCAAGAAGGTCACACTCGAGCTCGGCGGCAAGAGCGCGAGCATCATCCTGGACGACGCCGACTTGTCGCTCGCAATCGACGGCGCGCTGTACGGCATCTTCTACAACAGCGGTCAGGTCTGCAACGCAGGTTCGCGACTGCTCGTACACAGGTCTCTGCACGACGACGTCGTCGACCGTTTAGTCTCGCGTGCCGAAAAGATCACCATCGGTCCTCCGCTCGACAAGAACACCGAGATGGGACCGATCGTGTCGAAGACACAGCTTGGAACCGTCGAGCGTTACGTGAAGATCGGCCAGGAGGAAGGAGCGAAGCTTGTCACCGGCGGCGAGCGCGCGCAGGTCGCGGGCCACGAGGGCGGCTACTTCTTCCAGCCCACGATTTTCACCGGCGTCGAGAGCACGATGCGCATCGCGCAAGAGGAGATCTTTGGACCGGTGCTCGTCGTCATTCCCTTCGACGACGACGACGACGCGGTGAGGATCGCCAACGATTCCGTCTACGGGCTGGCCGGCGGCGTCTGGTCGGGCGACCCCGCGCGCGCCATGGCCGTCGCGGATCGGATGCGAACCGGCACCGTCTGGATCAACGACTATCACTTAATCAGCAACAAATATCCGTTCGGCGGCTACAAGCAGTCGGGGCTCGGCAGAGAGCACGGGATGCAGGGTTATCTCGAATACTTCGAGACAAAGCACGTCCACGTGGATCTGTCTCGCGACAGGGCAAAGCACCGCTGGTTCGACGTCGTTGTGCCTCCTCTGGAAAAATAGCGCTCCGCACCAGCCGACCCTGGGGGAAATCATGTCGAGCCTTGCCAGGAAAGTTGACAACTTGCGCTCCGTAGAGCTTTTCCGCGCGCTCTCGCCATCGCAGCTGCAGAAAGTCGCGCGGGTTGTGGACGAAGTCGAATTCCACGCCGGACGGGACATCGTCCGTGAAAGGCAATATCGCGACGGCGGCGGCGCATCGTTTTTTCTGATTCTCGAAGGAAAGGCCGACGTGACCGTGCGCGGCAAGCGTCTGGCGAGACTAAAGGACGGCGACAGCTTCGGGGAAATGTCACTCCTCGATGACAAGCCGCGTTCGGCGACGGTGACGGCCGCAACCGACGTCGTCCTCTACCGCATCAGATCGCTGGATTTCCAGCGCTTGGTGAAAACAGAGCCGGCGATCGCCGTCGCGTTGCTGAAGTCGCTCGCCGGAAAGCTGCGGGCTACCGAGCAGCCGCGCCGGCGGTCGTAGCGTCCGTTGACTCCGCGACCGCTTTCAGCTTTCGCGCGCTCTTTTCGAGAAGACGTTCGATCGGCCGGCGCAGGGCGACGCCGCCCAGCTCGCCCAATGGGCCGAGCGGCGGATCGAGCTCTTCGACCCAATCGAACCGGACGCGGGTGCCGTCTTCGGCGAGCGCGAACCACGCGATGCCGCGAATCGGCCAGTGGTGGTGCCGCACGACCATCAGATGCGGCGGGTCCCACTGCGTCACGGTCATCTCATCGATGAGTGGGACGCCGGCGACCTTGGTAACCGAGCGCACTTTCGTGCCGGCGCCGTCGCGACGGTCACCGATCACCTCCACCTTCGTCGCATCGACCATCCACGACGACGAGCCTTCCCAGTCGGCGAGGATCGCCCAGACACGTCCGATCGGCGCATCGATGAGCGTAGAGACGCCAAAGCGTGGCACGTCAGCCCACTCGGATTGAATCTGGCTCCACGGCGCGCGTGGGAAGCGTCTCGCGCGCCCGGAGCGCAAACGCGAAGGCGATGAAGACGAACCCTGCGATAGCGAGAAAGGCCGCGCGGAATCCGTAGGTCTGCGCGATGACACCGGCAATGACCGGTGATGCAAGGGCGCCGATGTCCGCCGAAGTGCGGTATCCGCTGACGCCCATAGCTCGCTGCTCCTGCGTGGTGACATCGGCAACGATCGACGTCGATCCGGGCCGTGAATACGCCGAAGCAACTCCGAGAACGATCATGAGGACCATGAACTGCCATGTGTTCTGCACGAAGCCGAGCAGCACGAGAGTCACTGCACTCGCGCCGAGCGCCGGCACAAGCGTGAACTTGCGGCCTCGCCTGTCCGACACCGACCCGGCGTGCCAGATGACCGCGATCGCCGCCAGCCCGAGAGCCGTGAGCGGCACGCCCGAGGTGCCCTTCGACAATCCCAAGCGATCGACCCAGACCAGGGACACCAGTGTGAACAAGGCGCTGCTGATCCAGAAGTCGGAGGCGCTCGCAACGAGCGCCGCTCGGTAGGCCGAGTCTTTGAGCAGCGGCCGTAGGAGGCTCAGCGCCGGCGGACGAGACGCGGGTGGGCATTCCTGCAACGTTCCCGCCGCCTCGTCTAGTGTCGTGGCGAGGATTTTTCTCCTGCCGAGGACAACAAGGCAGACGGGCGCCGTCGCAATCGCCACGATCCCGTACACGTACAGCGGAAGACGAACCGAAATCGATTGGAGGACGCCGCCGACGGCCGGGCCCAGCGTGATGCCGATGCCCACGGCACCTTGAAAAACGCCCACGGCGCGTCCGCGCTCCACGGGATCGATGCTCCCGATGAGATACGCGGTAACGGCGCCGAGGAAAAACGCGCTGCCGATGCCGCCGACCCCGCGCAGGGCGACCAGCCACCAGTAGCTCGGCGCTGCGCCGGCGGACGCCGACGAGATTCCGACGATCGCGGCACCGATCGCCGCCATCGCGCGTTCTCCGAAACGATCGATCAGAGATCCTGCGATCATGTCGCCTATCAAGCGCATAACGGCGAATGCGCTCAAGAGGATTCCCACTCCACTTGCGCCCACCGAAAACTTTTTCACGAAAAGCGGCAAGGCGGGAATGATCAGCCCGAATCCGAGCATGATGAAGAGAACCATCCCGATCATCGCGCGGAATTCAGCGGAGCGGATCGAGGTCGTTTTCAGAGCCGGCGTGGATGCAACAGTCACGACGTCGCCATGATAGCGGCGCGCGCCGCAGCGCGTTCTACGACCAGAAAGCGATGCCGAGCAAACCGGGCCCTGTATGCGCACCCATGAGCGGTGTGAATTCAGTCACATGCATCTCTTCGGGTGACAGCTCCGATGCGCAACGAGATGCGAGCTGCGTGGCCTCTTCGGGGCACGCGGCGTGCACGACGGCTACATGCAACGGCCCCTTCGCAGATGCGGTGCGCGCCTCCTCCAGGATGCGGTCGATCGCGCGCGACCGGGCACGCGGGCGCGCGAGCTGCTCGACGCTTCCGCGCCGCAATGCGAATACGGGCTTGACGTTGAGCGTCGTCGCCGCAAATGCCTTGAGCACATTGACGCGCCCGCTGCGCCGCAGGAACTCGAACGTGTCGATGGTTGCTACCAGCGCGGTTCGATTTGCGACGTCGCGGGCACGCGCCTCACACTCGTCGAGTGATCCACCGGACGCAGCGGTGCGAGCGGCCTCCAGCGCGACGAAGCCTTCGGCCATCGATGCGCTGCGCGAATCGACGACGCGTACACGCCCATCGAGATCGGCTGCCGCCAAGGCGGCAGAGCTGTACGTAACGCTGACGATACCGGCCACCGTCACGCAGACAAGGCCGTCGTATTGCCCTAGGAGCCGTCCCGGTAGACGCGGTCGCCGAATTTGAGGTACATCGGAACGACGGACATCGAGTACTGCTCGATGAGATCCTGCGGGAGGTTGCTTGCGCTGTCGACGACGATGCCGATCTTCATCTAAACGGCACGCTACTCCGGGACTTCATTCACCCGCATGAGCGTCTCTTCGAAGCGCGTGCGTCGCTCCCGCCACGTCCCGTACAAGCCGTCGTAGAGAACGCCCCAATCCGCAAGCGGGTGAACGATCTCACCGCGATCGTGCATTGCCGCAGCCGCTGCCGCGATCGTCGAGTGCAGTCCCGCAGCCGCGGCACCCACGACGCACGCCCCAAGCGCTGAGATATTCGGTTCGCGCGTGCGACGAACCGTCCGCCCCAGAACCGACGCCACGATGCGCGCGAATGTCGACGAGCGCGCGAGACCTCCGCACACCGCTACTTCGCTTTGAGCGCCGCCAGCTTCCTCGAGCCACTCGAGCCCCGCGCGCGACGCGTAGGCGATCGATTCGTAGGCGGCACGAACGATGTCCTCCTGTCCGCGGCCGACCGCAAGGACCGGCGTGGGGAACAGCAAGCCCCCGCGACGAACGAGCGGATAGTTGCCCGAATGAATCGGGCCCGGGTCGAAGAACGTCACGCCGCCGGCACCGGGCTCACAGCGGGACACGGCAAGCTCCAGCCAACCGTAATCGCCACCGCGTCCCATGAGCGCCAGCAGATAGTCGACCGCAGCGCCGGCGTCGCCGCATCCCGCTTCGATCACCCAGCGGTTCGGTACGACGTGTGGCGACGTCCAGAGCCGCCGGTCCTCGTCCAAGACAACGGCTCCGGTGACTTGCTGCACCGGAAGCACGGTTCCCGCGACGACGGCCGCGGCGCCGGGATCGTAGATGCCCGCACCGAGCGCCGCGCACTGAGTATCGGCGCCGGCGATCACGACCGGCGTTCCCGGGTGAAGACCAAACTCACGTGCGACGTCCTCGGGCAAGCGTCCGGCAGTCGTCGCATGACGCGAAACCTGTGGAAGCATCCGGCGCGACACGCCGAGAGCGTCACACAGCGCATCGCTCCACCAGCCGTGCGCGATGTCGTACAGCATCATCTCGGCGGCAAGAGACGGGTCGGTCACGTTTGCCTCCCCGCCGGTCAAGCGCGAAGCACACCAATCGGCGAAGGACTGCGCGTGCGTGATACGTGCCGCAAACTCGGGGCGGTTCGCACGGAACCATGCGAGCCGCGCGGGAAGATGCATGAGCACGGGGAGCCGGCCGGCCGTCGAGTACACGAGGTCCCGGTGCGCTCGCTCGAGAGCTATGCCTTCGCTGACGCCGCGGGCGTCCACGTTCGATGCCGCGTGCAGGACGTCGCCCTTCGCGTCGCGCAACACGACGCCGGCGCGCTGCGACGTAACGGCGACGGCCTGGATCGCGTCGGGGCGCGCGAGAGAGGTTCGCACGGCTTCACGAACGGCGCTCGCGAGTGAAGCCCAGACGGTCGCGGTGTCGAGCTCCGCATATCCGGGTGCTTCGCTGCGATACCGCCACGGCCGCGACGCAGATCCAATTCGACGGCCTTCTGCGTCGGCGATGAGTGCACGGCCCCCAGAGGTGCCGATGTCCAGGCCAAGTACCAGGCTCACACGTTCTCCCCAAGCGAGTCCCGCGTGCCGTCAGACCGGCGCGCCCGCGAAGTATGCCCGAAGAGAGCGTGAATATGCGACCGGGGGGCGAGGGGTGGGTCTACCGCAAGGACTTGCTGCGCGACGCCGGGGGCGTCTCGCGACGAGACTTCTTGCCGGTACCGGCCGGGTTGCGGCCGGAGTCATCCGGACGGTGTCCTCGCTTCACGTGTTGCTCGGCCGCGGTCGCGTGGTCCAGCGCGCGCTGGATACCCGGACGGGCTCGCTCGGGGACGAGCTCGAGCAATTGCCGGAGGGCGACGACATTGTTGTGAAGCTCTTGCCGGACATTGTCTGCGACCACGTCGTCGTCGAGAACTCCGGGGGTCTGCGTGACGCCCCGGTCCGCCTCCGCCAACGCGGCCTCGTACGCCGCGCGGGCACGCTCCTCCGCGACGGGGTCGCCGGCGACCGACCGGAGCTCCGCCAGCCGGCGCTGGACGATCTCGAAACGGAAAACGGCGCGGGAATGCCCGTGGCGCATCGCGAGGCCGGCGCGCTCGAAGGCGCGCTTCACGCCAAAGAGCGACTGGCCGGCGGAGGCGTGGCTGGATGCGGCGAATGCCGATCCGGTGACAAGCGTGAGCGACATGGCAGCCGCGAGCAAGAACACTGCCATGCTGCGTCGCGCGGGTGAAGCCGGCGCCTCCCACGACCCCGGCTCCTCCCCTCGCAAGATCTGAATGTGAAGCGCGGCCGTGTCCTCGCGCATCTGGAGCGCGAGGACGGTCCGGGCCTCCCGGGCCACGGAAACGAGCTCGACGAGCGGCGCCGGCGCGGAAAGATGCTCGGCCGCAATCAAGCGGTCGAGTGCCCGGTCCAGTGCCTGGATATCGTCGATTCGTTCCATCACTCTCAAAGCGACCCCGGGGGAGCCTTGGATACGCCGAGGGCCTTGACCAGGTTGACCAAGGCACGGTGCTGGAGCGCCTTCACGGCCCCGGTTCGCTTGCCGACCACCTCGGCAATCTCCGCCGAGGAAAGTCCGGAGCCGAGCCGCAGGACGAGGACGCGGCGTTGCTCGTCCGGCAGCGCTTGGACGGCCTCCCACAACAGCGCTCGTTCTACGCGATCCAGGGCCTCGTCTTCGGCAAGCACCGGGTACGGCTCATTCTCGGCCGCGTCGAGGGTTTCCTCGGGCCTGCGGTCCTTCCGGCGCGCCAAGTCGATCGCGCGGTGATGGCCGATGCGAAAGAGCCACGCTCGAAATCCCGCGGCGTCCCCATCGAAGCGAGCGATGTCGCGCATGGCTTCGAGGAACGTCTGGGCGACGAGATCCTCCGCATCGTCCCGGCGGCGGACCCGCGAGGCGAGGAACGACAGCAGGGGCGACGCGAACGCGCGATACAGATCTGCGAACGCTTCCTTGTCGCCGGCCCGCGCCCGAGCAATCGCGGCCTCGAGGTCCATAGGCGCGAAATCATAGGGTACCCCGCCACGCGCAGTGCCCGAGCCGCTCCCCGGGACCTGGGTACGATGGCGGCGTGCAAAACGACGACCGTACCGCCGGGGACCTGTACCGCACGCGGATCACGCAAGGCTCGATGTTCAGCGGCTTGCTGCGCTTCAATACGAAGAAGCCGCCGAAAAATGGTCCCTCCGTGCGCATCGTCAACGCCGCCGGCGAGGAGGTGTGGGTGCGTCGCGTCGCGACGGAGAGCGAGGCACGCAGGCTCGCCGACTTGATCCACCAGCAGGTCCTAACGGCCGGCCTCGCCGACTTCGAGCACTGGCTCCTCACCGAGGGACGATCCGGCTAGAAGAGCGCCGCCGCCAGCTTGGGCCGGTAAGCCTTCGTCAGCGGATCATCTTCCCCGAGCACACGAAACACATCGACCATGGCTTTGGACGCGTCGTCGGCGCCGTTCGTCGCTGCGCGCAAGAGCCACTCGAGCGCTTCTTCGTGCCGTCCGGATGCCGCCAGAGACTTGCCGTACGCAACGGCCGCGTGTGGGTCTCCCGACTCGGCGCCACGTCGTAGCGCCTCTGTGTCGGTCGCCTCGCCGCCGCTGAGCTCTATGCGTGCAAGCAAGCGCTCCGATTCGAGCCCCGGCGGAATGCGCTCGAGAAGCGACCGTGCCTCTTCATCGGACCGACGATCTGCCAGCAGTGCGGCGAGAGCGAGCACCGCCTTTTCATGGCCGCGATCGGCATCGAGAGCACGCCGCAATAAGCTTTCTTTCTCCTCCGCAGTCCCCGCCGATTGCGCGGCTTCGGCCAATCGATCTGCTTCGCTCGGTGCGAGCGCCGCGAAGAAGTCGCGCACCGACTGCTCGGGCAGTGCACCGACAAACTGATCGACGACCATGCCGTCCTTGAACGCCAGCACCATGGGAATGCTTTGCACGCGAAATGCCGCGGCGAGATTTTGGTTGGCGTCTACGTCCACTTTCGCGAGCTTGATCCCGGTTTCGGCCGCCACGCGCTCGAGAATTGGGCCGAGAGACCGGCACGGGGCGCACCAGGCCGCCCAGAAGTCGACCACAACGGCACCCTGGTGCGATGCATCGAGGACTTCGGCCTGAAACTCCTGCTCGGCGACGTCGATTGCCATACCCAAACTGTACCGTTCTCGCCGGGAAGTTTTTTTCTATACCGGCCGGGAAGGCAGGTACAATCCGAAAACGACTGCGGGAAGGGAGAACTATGGAGCCCGGCGTCCTCATCGAGAGATCTCTCGAGGAGCAAGAAGCTTTCGCACTTGCGGCGCGCGAGTCGATGCGCCGCCAGATCATGGAGCTTCTCAAGTCTCGCGGGTTGCTCGGCTCGTCGGACCTTCTTATCTGCCCCCGCTGTGGCGATCGCACGATCATCCTTTCCCAACAAGCAACGTGGGTGAAAGACAAGGCCTCCAAGAACCGCCTCTGCGCTCCGTGCGGAACCGAGATCGCAGTCGCGAGCATCATGGGCACGAGCGACGAGATCGGCGGAGAGGGCTAGCACTTCCGTCTCACCCAGCAACCGGATAGTCTTTTCTTTCCCTCGACAGAAACCGGCTTTCATGCGTGAGTACGAGCTCCTCATCGACGGCAAGCTCGTCGGTGCCCACGGCGGCCACACCGTCGCGACGCGCAACCCTGCGACGAACGATTACGTGTCGATCGTGCCGAAGACGGCCGTACGCGACGCGCGGCGCGCGGTCGATGCGGCACGGCGCACGGCGAACAGCGGTGCGTGGAGCGGGGCGGGAGAGGCGGAACGCCGTCGCGCGCTTCGCGGTCTCGCAGACGTGTTATGGGAACGACAGACGGAAATCGCGGACGTCGACTCCGAAGAAGCAGGCATCCCGATTCGCGCCTGCTCCGCGATCGTGGCCGGCGCCATCGAATCGCTTCGCTCGCGTGCCGACACCTCACACGCACGTGAAGCGACACGCGATACGCCCGAGCCGTTCGGCGTCGTCGGCGTCATTGCCGGATTCGACGCGCCGTTCGTGCGCGCCCTGGGTCGCGTCGCGAATGCGCTGGCGGACGGCAACGCCGTTGTCCTGAACCCGTCGCCGGCGACGCCCGGCAGCGCGCTCGAGCTCGCACGCGCGTGCGCGGAGTCCGACGTCCCACCCGGTGTGCTCAACGTGCTGTCGGGAGGCGACCATCGCGTCAACGAAGAGATCGCGACGAATCCGCTCGTCGATTCGGTCGCCGTTGCGGGGTCGGTCGACGCTGCGATGAAGATCGTCTCCGCCGCGGCGACGGTGCTTCGACCGATCGACTACGCCCCGTCGGGGTCCGCAACGCAGTTCATCTTCCCGGACGCCGACCTCGATCTCGCCATCCCGGGCGCGTTGTGGGCCGCTTTGTTTCTGTCCGGCCAAACGCCGCACGCCGCGACGCGCATCGTCGTTCACGCATCAATCCATGAGGTTGTCGAGCATCACCTTGCGCAAGGCGCTCGCTCGTTACGAGCAGGAGATCCGTCGTCGTTCGAGACCGATCTCGGTCCGATGCTCACGGTGCAGGCCGGCGCACGCGCCGGGGCGTCGATCGAAAAGGCCGTATCCGACGGGGCGAGGATTCTCTGCGGCGGCTCACGGAGCGGATCGGTGTTCCAGCCGACCGTCCTCGGCGGGGTCACGTCCGTCATGCGGATCGCGCACGAAGACGTGCACGCTCCCGTCGTCTCGGTCCTGAGCCTCCGCGATTTCGACGACGCCGCGGCGCTTGCTTCCGCCGAACCGCCGGCGGTGATTTGGTCGCGTGACGCCGCCGGAGCGACGGATTTCGCGGCACGCTTGCGAACGCCGGATGTCTGGGTCAATTGCTTCGAACACTTCCCCTCCGGCTACAAACGCGACGTGCGCGTCAAGCGGATTCATCGCGTCGAAGGGCGGCAGCAGACGAAAGTGCAGCTTCCGCTGCTCGGGCTCGACAGGCTCTATGGGTACGGCGCTGAGAGCTGACGCGGTCTCCACCATGTTCGTCTGCAGGAAACGATTGACGATTGCTGCGGCCGCCGTCGCACTGCTTGCGCCGGGCTGCACTGGTCTGGGGACAAAAGCGACGACGCCGGCGCGCCCAAGCATTGAAACCATCCTCGTTCACGCAACCACCGCGATGCCCGCCGCGGCCCCCCAGAGCCTCGCCCGCCTTCCCGGCGTCCGATGGTCGCGTCTCGCAACGAACGGCATGGTCGATCTCATCGCCGCGTCCGGCGGCAAGACCCTGCCGGTGAGAAAGCGCGGCGCCATCCTGCCGTTCGCGATTGCCGCCTACGAACCGCTGCCGGGCGCCGGCGACGCGCTCAGCGCGCAGCTTTCGGCCGGACGGGCCGTCATTCCGCCGGTGACGGCGCGGTTCCGCGGGCTGAGTCCCGGCGGGATGATCACACTGGGCGTCGGCACAAAACGCGTCACGGTTGTCATCGGAGCCATACTCGAAGACGTCCGTGTTGAAGACGAGGAGGCGGTGATACCGCTCGCCGCGGCGCGACAGATTGGGATGGACGACGTACGTGATGTATTCATTGGTGTCGCAGCGCACGGCGCCGAGCGCATCCGTGGACTCGCCGCCGAGGCGGCCGCGCCTGCGTCGGTCCGCGTCGGAGCGATGGACGTGATTCGCTCCCCCGCCGGCGGGCGGCTGCTGTCGCTCGCACAAATCAAAGAGCAGTTCGGGGAATTCACCGCGGTGCGCGGCGGCAAGCGTGTGCTACAACCTGATACCGCGTGGCTGAAGCGCAACATTGTCAGAACGACGATTCCGCTGATCGGCTATACGGCGTGCAACAGTCAGATCGTGCCGCTTTTCGCCGGCGCCATGCGCGAGGTGAAATCGGCCGGCCTCGGATCGCTCATCAAGGAATACGCAGGTTGCTACGCGCCGACGGTGCTTAGCGCAGATGAAGCTCAAATCTCACGCCACGCGTGGGGCATCGCGGTGGACCTGAACCCTTCGACGAACGGTTTCGGCGACCCGCCGACTCAAGACGCCCGCCTCGTTCGCATCATGGCGAAGTGGGGGTTTTCGTGGGGCGGTCTCTGGCTGATCCCCGACGGAATGCACTTCGAATACACCGGACGGCCGGCGCTCTGATCAGCCGAAGAACACGCGCCGGCTGCCCCCGTCGAGCGAGATGGAAAGCACTCGGTGATTATTGGTGTCTGCAACGAGAAGCTCGCCGTCTCGCCACGCAATTCCTTCGGGCTCGTGAAACGCGGGAACGCCCGGGGCCGCGTCGGTCAATGCGTGACCCGGCACGAGCTCGGGAAGCCGCTCCGGGCCGCCGCCGCCGAACAACGTCACGCATTCGCCCGTCCGCGGATCGACGCGACGAATCTTGTGGTTGAACGTGTCCGCAACGTAGAGCATCCCGTCTCCGGCGGCGATTCCGATCGGGTGCTGCAGCAAGGCGCGTTCTCCGATGCCGTCTTCGTCCCCGAACCCGAATAGGTCGCCCGACCCGCATACGGTGCGCGCGGTCGGCTCGGCGTGCAGTGCGTCGATCGCCCGGATGCTCGAGACCTCCGAATCGGCGATGAACAGCGAATCGCCGACGAGGGCCAGGCCGCTCGGCTGTGCAAATGCTGCGCGCATCGCGGACCCGTCGACGCGCCGTTCCATTCCCGTCCCGGCCAAGACTAAAACGAGCCCGCTACTCGGCTGGTAGGCCCAAATCTGATGTGCGCCGGCCATGGCTATTAGCAACCGCGTGCCGTCCCAAGCAAGGTCCCACGGCGAGCGGAGCGGCGTCAGCATCCCGGGACCGCCCGGTGATCCGCCGTGGCCTTTTTCGCCGGTTCCGGCGAGCGTCTTCACGACGCCACTTCCGAGATCGATCTCACGAATGGCGTGATTGCCGGTGTCCGCGACGAACAGCACGTCGCCGTTCACAGCGAGGCCGTTCGGATGGCGAAATCGAGCGTCGGTGCCTTCGCCGTCGGAAAATCCGCCTTCGGGGTTCCCATACCGCTGGCCCTCGGTGCCCGCCGAGTCGCAAACGACCACTTGGTTGTGACCGGTGTCTGCGATGACCACCATGTCGCCGGCGGTGATGACTTTTCCCGGATATGCGAGCGATCCCGGGGGAACCGGCTCGGGTATGAGCGGCAGCGGCTTCGCGTCGAGATGACCTTCGTGCGCGTCGTTGTCGAGCACGCCGCGGATGGCGCGCAACAGTGTGGCCTTGTCGGGCTCACCCGATCCGGCGCCGACGACGTAGCCGCGCGCATCGATCAACACGAGCGTCGGCCACGCGCTCACGCCGAACTCCTGCCAGATCCGCATGCCGGAGTCGACGACGACGGGATGCGTGACGCCGTAGCGGCGAACGGCGTCGCGCACAGCGTCGGCGTCACGCTCATTCGGAAACTTCGGCGAATGCACGCCGATCGCGACGAACGCTTCTTGCTCCAATTCCTTTTCGATCGCGGCCAGCACGGGCAGCGCATGCAGACAATTAATTCAACAGAACGTCCAAAAGTCGAGCAGCACGACGCGCCCGCGAAGATCGCCGGTCGTCAGCGGGCGGGAGACGTTCAGCCACAGCGAATCGGTGGGAAGTGCGGGCGAGCGAACGGCCATGGAACCTCCTACACCATGTGTGGGATCGCCAGAGCGGCGGCGAGAATCAAGGTGCCTGCGAGCGCACCCGCCCAGCTCAGCGGACGGACCTTCCTGCTGGACCATTCAAGAGCCGCGCCGATCGCGAAGCCGGCGACGAGTCCGCCGACGTGGGCAAAGTTATCGATGTGTCCTGCAGTCGCGCCGAACGCAAGGTTGATGCCGATCAAGAACAGGAGCGAGCGCAATTGACCTCGAAGCGCCGGCACGTTGCGATGCCGGACGAAAAACGCAAGCCACGCGCCGAGGATCCCGAAGACTGCTCCGGAAGCGCCCGCCGCAAGCCCCGCGCCGGTGAAGGCGAGAGAGAACGCGCTCCCCGAGATGCCCGACACGATGTAGACGATGAGAAACCGTGGGCGGCCGTAACGCTCCTCGAGCGCGGGGCCGAAAAGCATGAGTGCCCAGACGTTGAACAGGAGATGCAACAGCCCGATGTGAACGAACATTGCCGTGATCATGCGCCACCATTCCGATTTCGGCAGCGGTGAGGGAAGGGCGCCGAACTGAAGGAGCGTTTGCGGCGCCGTCGGGCGTCCGGTGGCGTACATCAGCAGAAGGACGAGAACGTTCAACCCGATGATCGTTTGCGTCACCCCGGCGCCGCCGATGATGCGCACGATCGGCCACTTTGAGGTTCGCCGCGACACTTGGCTTCGGGCGCGGTATGTCGCGCGCCCGGCGGCGTCGTCGCGGGCTTTGCCCGTGCACACGGGGCAATGCTGCCCGACCGGCGCCGGCGTCATGCAGTCTGGGCAGATCGGCCGATTGCAATTGGAGCACGACACGCGTGTCGGCCGGTCGTCGTGAATGAAGCAAACTTGGTCCAGAGATGCCTCCGTTGAGTGCGGCGCTTCACTATAGCCTCGGAGGGTTCGCCGCTCGCGGGTAGTATGAAAATTTGTGACGCAGCCCTACGAGATGGACGCAGCAGCCTGGCAGAGCTTCGCCGGAGAGCTCGGCGAACCCGCATACCGCGGGGATCAAGTTTTCCGCTGGCTGAACCGCGATCTCGCGGCGTCGTGGGATGAGATGACGAACGTCCCTCGACCGATGCGCGAGCTTTTGGCGGAGCGCTTTCCGGATGCATTCGCGACGCCGGCGATTGTCCAAACCGGCGACGGCGGGACGACGCGAAAGGCGCTTTTTCGCTTGAACGGCGAGGCGCTCGCGGAGACCGTCCTCATGGCATATCCCGACCGCGTGACGGCGTGCATCTCCTCGCAAGCCGGTTGCGGCATGGGGTGTCCCTTCTGCGCGACGGGCCAGATGGGCCTGCTCCGAAACCTGACGGCCGGAGAGATCGTCGCGCAAGTGATCTGGGCTGCTCGCGAGCTGCAAACGATGACACTGCCCGGCGACTGGCCACGGCGGTTGTCGAACATCGTGTTTATGGGGATGGGAGAGCCGCTCGCAAATTACGATCGCGTCTGGTCGGCGGTGCAGCGCATGCACGACCCGGCCGGCATCGGCTTGTCGGCGCGGTCGATCACGATCTCGACGATCGGCGTCATTCCCGGGATCGAGAGGCTGGCGCGCGAATCGCTTCCGGTGACGCTCGCCCTGTCGCTGCATGCGCCGGCCGACGAGGTGCGTGACACGCTCGTTCCCCTGAACCATCGGTATCCAATCGCCGACGTCCTCGCCGCTGCGCGTCGCTTTCGCGCCGCGCACGGGCGCCGCGTCTCGATCGAATATGCGATGATCGGCGGCGTCAACGACTCGCTCGATCAAGCGAATCAGCTCGCGGTCCTGCTCAAAGGAAACGACTTTCACGTGAACTTGATCCCGCTGAACCCGACGCCCGGATTCGGCGCCCCGGCAACCGGAGGGCGCGGCATCGAGGCATTTCGCGACGTGCTCCTGCGGCACGGCGTCAACGCAACGATTCGCCGGAATCGTGGAACAGACATCGACGCCGCGTGCGGACAGCTCGGCGCGCGCGCGGCCGTCGCCGGCTGAGCATGGACGCCAAAGAGCTGAACGCGCTCGTTCACGACCGCGAAGCGGCGCTGTACGACGACCGTTTCATGATCCGGTACGACGGCGCCATCGGCCGCGCGGTCGAACGCGACGTGAAGAGGCTGCTCGGCAAACGCCCGTCTGTGGGTCGCGCGCTCGACGTCGCGTGCGGCACCGGTTACCTCGCGGTCGGGCTCGCGGCGGCCGGAATCGCCGAAGAAGTTCATGCGTGCGACCTGTCGCCCAAGATGCTCGAGCGCACACGTGACAACGCATCGTCGAGCGGCGCAAGCGTTCGGCTCGCGCTCTGCGATGCCGAGCGCTTGCCGTACGCCGACGCGACATTCGACCTCGTCTGTGCGCGCGGAGCGCTGCACCACGTGCCCTCCCCCGTCGACGCGCTGCGGGAGATGCGTCGCGTGCTCGCGCCCGGGGGAACCGCGTTCGTCGTCGCCGAGCCGACGGCGGCCGGCGAGCGGCAAGTCGCCGTCGTCGTCGGTCTCGCCGTGCGTGCGGTGGAAGGCTTGAGACGTGTTCGCCGAATTGCTCGAGACGAAGAGCACCACCAATGGGAGCTCGCGTCGATGGCCGCGAACCTTCATACGTTCGAGCCGGCAGAGATCGCCGAGATGGCACGCGTGGCCGGATTCAGCGAGGTTTCCGTCGGATCCGCCGCGTGGGCGTGGGTGCTCGTCCTCGGCCTGAACTACTACTTGGCCGGCGAAATCGCCTTCCTTGCGCGCAACCGCGTGGCGCGAACGCTTGCCCGATCCGCAATCGAAACGGCGGCTGCCTTCGACCGTCTCATCGGCGACCGGGCCGTGCCGGCGTCGCTGCGGCACACCGTGCAAGCGGTCTTGCGGTAATCGCGACGCGCCGTACCGGCCGGCCGGTAGTCTCTTCCGCCATGGAGATTCGCGCTCCCCGACCCGTCGAGCTCGACGATGTTCGCGCCGTCATGCTCGCCGGCTATTCGGAGTACGCGGCCTGGGCAGGCGACGACATCTGGGAGGAATGGTCTGCGGAAATCGCCGACTTAGAGTCTCGCACACACGAATCTCGCTTGATTGTTGCGGTCGACGACGAACAGATATTCGGCGCGGTTACGTACTACCCACCGGGCGCCGGGGGCGGCTATGACGATTCATGGCCGCGCGAATGGGCCGGGTTCAGGATGCTCGCGGTCTCTCCTGCTGCGCG
>JAIVGO010000163.1 GCA_020201525.1 Actinomycetota bacterium
CATCCGGGTGGATGTAGAGCATGCGAGGGCCCTCGTATATACAGTCCACGGGGCATTCCTCGATGCAGGCCTTGTCCTTGACGTCGATACACGTCTCGGCGATCACATACGTCACGCGTCTGACCTCCTCACGGTTTTCCCGGTCGCTTGAATAGCATCCTCGCGTAGGTGCGTCAACATCAAGGATACCGCAGGAGCCGATCGTATACTCCCGCACCGTGGCAATTCGTTCGGTTCGCTTTCTTTCCGGAGATCTGAGCCTCGAAGGCCGGATCGCGGAGCCGGATGGCCCTCCGCTCGGCTCCGTTGTGCTGTGCCACCCGCACCCTCTCTACGGCGGCTCGATGTCCTCCGCCTTGCTGCCCGCATTGCAGCGCCGGCTTTGCGCGGCGGGAATCACGACGCTGCGTTTCAATTTTCGCGGCGCCGGCCGAAGCGACGGCCGTTACGACGACGGCCGCGGCGAAGTCAACGACGCGCTGGCAGCTCTCGATCAGCCGACGGCCACGCCGCTCGTCATCGCCGGGTGGTCCTTCGGCGCGGTCGTAGCTATGCACGCCGCTCTGCGCAGCGCTCGAATATCCGCCGTCGCGGGCATGGCGATGCCGCTCGCAACCGTTCAGAACATTCGCTCGCCGGAGGCGCCGTCGCCGTCGGAAATGCGTCGCTGGGGCAAGCCGCTCTTGATGATCACCGGAGAGCGAGACGTCATCGCGCCGCCCGAGCCGGCCGAAGCATGGGCCGCCGAAGCAGGCGGTGCCTCGGTTCGGATCAAGGGCGCCGACCACCTCTTCACCGGTTTCTCCGAGGACGTCGGAACCGCTCTCCTGCAGTTTCTGATCGAGCGCGTCGTGGAATAGGACTACCGATGGGATATCGAGCAAGCGTCTCGTTCGACTGCGGAGACCTCGGAAAGCGCGTTACGCTGCGCTACCGACTGCCCGACGGCATGGCCACCGACGTCGTCGGGATCCTTGAACACTGCGACGACGCGTCGTTCGGCGTGCGGGACAAGCGTAGTCAGGTGACATACGTGAGCCGTGCCGACGTGGTGGCCGGCCACGTCGTGAAGTCGCCGCCGTGGGACAAGCAAGACGAGGTGTGGGAAGGCTCGCGCCCGCACAAACCCTCACCAGGCTAAGCGGCGACATGGGTGCGGCCGGCGCCCGTAGTATCTGGAGCATGGTCGCCCTGTACGACACGGCTGCACGCGACGTAGTCGAAATCAAGCCGTCGGGCGACACGTTGACGATGTACACCTGCGGTCCGACCGTGTATCGCTACGCGCACATCGGCAATTTGCGGACGTTCCTGCTCCCGGATCTCATCGCCCGAGCCTTCGACTACCAAGGTACCGGCGTGCGCGCGATCCAAAACATCACCGACGTCGGTCACATGACCGACGAGCTATTCGACCGAGGCGAAGACCGGATGCTGCTGGCGGCCGGCATCGAAAATCGTTCGCCGGAGGAAATAGCCGCGTATTACACCGACTTCTACTTCCGGGACATCGAAGCCTTCAACTTGCGCAGGGCCGAGAGCTATCCGCGTGCCTCGGATCACATTTCGCACATGATCGAGCTCATCGTCCGGCTGATCGAACGCGGTCACGCGTATGAAGTCGGCGGCAATGTCTATTACGACGTCACCTCATTCCCTTCGTACGGAAACCTGTCTCGGAATTCGCTCGAAGAGCTGCAGCAAGGCCATCGAAACGTCGAGGCGGATCCGAACAAACGTCACCACGCCGACTTCCTGCTGTGGAAAGCGGCCGGCCCGAAGCGCGTGATCCATTTTCCGTCGCCGTGGGGCGATGGATATCCCGGATGGCACATCGAGTGTTCGGCGATGTCTCTCGCCCATCTCGGCGACGAGTTCGACGTCCATACCGGCGGCGTGGATCTGATCTTTCCGCATCACGAAGACGAGATTGCGCAATCGGAAGGCGCGACGGGCAGTCGCGTCGTGCGACACTGGGTGCACAGCCAGCATCTGCTCGCCGAGGGTCGGAAGATGTCGAAGAGCGCGGAAAACTTCTTCGACGTGCGCGATCTGGAAAAGCGCGGTCACACAGATCCACTGGCGTTCCGCCTGCTCTGCCTTCAAACGCGCTATCGCGCGCAGTTCAACTTCACGTTCGATGCGCTGTCCGGCGCCGAACGAACGCTCGACCGCTGGCGGCGGCTCGTCGCGGACTGGTCGGATGCGCCGGCGCCTTCACGCGCCGCCGGCGGGCGGTTCGAGGAGCGTTTCCTCCGCGCGATGAACGCCGATCTGGACACGCCGACGATCGTGGCGCTCATCGCTGAAGTGATCGGCACCGCAGATCTCGATCCCGCAGACAAAGTGTCGCTCCTCCAAGGGTGGGACCGTTTTCTCGGTCTCGACCTCGCGCGCGACGCGGGAAAGGAGCTCCATTTGCCCGGCGGGGCGTCGGAGCTCATCGAGCAACGGGAACGCGCGCGAGCGTCGAAAGATTGGAGCGAGTCGGACCGGCTGCGGACGGAACTGTCGGAGTTGGGGGTCGAAATCGAAGACACCCCCAGCGGGCCGAAACCCCGCATCACTCGATGAGCAGTGGCGCCTTAGCTCCGGTCCCGTAGCGTCCGCCGAAGCGCCCCCGCGACGACGAGCAATAGCAATGCCGTCACCCACTCGAGGGGAACACCCGTCGAAGGAAGACTGCGCGGCGTGCCTTTCACTGTTTTCGCTTCGACTACAACAGGCTTCCATGTATACGACGGTGTGACGTCGAGGAGGTGCTTGGCGATGAGATCACTGCTGGACGTTACCCCCGTGAACGCAAAGCCCGTGACCGAAAACAGCGGCGCGCCCGACTTCACCGCCGCGACACGCGGACGCGGGACATCCTCCGGGCGAGCGAGCTCGGTCTTGAGCGCGGATGAAGGAAGATCGATCGTAATCGTGCCGGTTTCAGTATCGAAGCTACCCGTCGCCGCAATCGCGTCATCGGGCGTGTAGGTATCGACCAGGAATCCATTTTCAAGGTGACCGGCGACAAAGGACTCACCGCCGTCGAGCGTGTATCGCAGACCCGCCCACAGCACATCGAGATCCGTTGCAAACCGCGCTCCGATCAGCAGATCGGTCCCCGCACCGAGAAGCACTGCGGAGCCGATCGCGCCGGGGTCGGAGATCTGGATGACGATGCGCAGCCTCGATGTCGATGGCCGCGAAACGCGCACGGAAGTAATGTCCGCTCCTCCGGTCGCTTGCGTCGGGACGAGCGATTCGTACGGCCACCCTGCGTCGCCCGCGACGTCCGTGACAGAGACCCCGGTGCGCGCTTCGTCTTTGATATCGGGTTTCCCGGCGAAAGCGGAGGGACCGGAGATCTGCTTGTACGTCGTGATGGTGGTGTCTCCGGCCGAGCGAGAGGAATCCGTCACAACAACGTGCGCTTGGCCGGTGGCCGGCGAGAAAGCGACGTCGAGGAATTCGAGCATTGAACGATCGCCGTAGTACGGGTCGCCGCCGCAGCCCGTCCCACCCAAGCAAATGCCACGATGCTGGACGGCGTGATCGGTGATGCGAACTTGATGAAACTCTGGAGAGACGCACGGGTCGGCGTCGATCATGCAAGCCCCGTTGGTCGACACGGCCATAATCGCGTTCCATGCACCATTCGGCAGCTTGTCGGGGTTGCCCGACTGCTGCGCGCCGTAATACGCAAGGAAGACGCGGCCGCGATCACCTACCTTGATCGTCGGCTGAATCGCCGTGCGGGCGTCGGGATCGGCGTTCACGCGCACCGGCGGCGACCAGTGGTCGAGATCGCCCTTGCGTGCGACGGAATAGAAGATGTCCCACGTCCCTTGCTCGCTCCAGGCGACGTACGTGTTGCCCTGCCGGTCTATGTCGACAGAAGCGAAATTGTTTCCGGGCGTCGTCGGCAGATCAATGACTTTGTGCGTCGTTACCGTCGACCCGCCGTCCGTGCTTTGCCAGACCATGAGCTCGTGCGGATTCTTGTCCTTGTCGGGACCTTCGTTCGAACGAAGGTATGCCTCGACGATCGTGCCGCCCGCGGCGTCGGCGTCGCTTGGGTCGACCGCCATGTTGTAGCTCTTCATGGACTTACCCGTGTCGATCTCCTGGATCTGCGTGAACACGTTCGTCCCCTTCGCTGTTTCTTTGAACAGACGGATACCCGGGTGGCTCACGGCGAGATCGACGATGCCGTACTGGGCGGTGATGAACTGCTCGCCTTGGGGAGTCGCAGCTTGCCACTGCCGGTCGACGAGCGGAGTTGTTGGATCGATGACCAGGGAGTCGGCCAGAGGGAACGTCTTCCCGCCGGCGGTTGAGCACCCGATCCCGAGCGACAGAAGCGTGTTGAGCTCCGAGAAACAGATACGGCCGTCGGCGTCGATCGCCACGCCGGAGTCTCCCCCACCGGCGACGTTGTTCGGAAGCGGGTTGTTGTTCGGGTGCAGCGGGGAAAGTGGTTTGTACGTGTCGCCGTTGTCGGTGGACTTGAACAAGATCGAGTTCGAGCCCGCGCCGAGCGGGAAGTCGATGTAGATGTCGCCGTTCGGAGCGATATCCATATCCGGCTCGCCGCTCGAACGCTCGAGCGTGACCGGCGTGCCGTTCGAGAAGGCGACGCCTCCCGTTCCCGCGCTCGTCGCCGTCGGAGCAGCGACCGCGGTTTGAAGGCTTACAACGACGTGAAAGTCCGCGTTAATTGCCCGAAAGACCGTCGACTGCACCGTGTACTTGCCGGACGGAAGCTCCGCGTAGTTGATCCTCTCGAAGTCGCTATTGCCGAAGCCGCTGCTCGCGATCGGGTCGCCCTTCGCATCGAGCAGCGCCAAATCGAAGTCGTCGGCGTTGTCGGCCCAGGTGAGCGCGACCTGAACGATGCCGATCTGCCCGTGTGCTCGCAGAGCCGCGTAATACGCCGGTGGAATCGACACGGTGAAGTTGTGGAGATCGCATCCTTCAGGAACTTCGCACGAACCGAGAAGGAGGCCGCCGACGTTCGCGTTCGTGAACGGGCCCGCGTCGTAGCTGAAGCTCCGTGAGATCGGCGAGATGGTATCGCCTGCCGCAATCGACATCTGCGCAGAGAGGAGCAACCCGCCCAGGACCGCGACAATGGAAAGTAGAACGATCGGTGTCCGAATCTTCATAGAGCCTCCACGCTTCGTCATTGCTTCAACGAACTCTTACCCCCCGAGGGGACGCACGGAACGCGGCAATTGGGGGGCTTTCTGCCGAATCGTACTCGGTCAGGGCTTCAAGATGACTTTCAGCGCCTCGTGGTTGCGGAACATCTCGTATCCACGAACGCCTTCGTCGAGCGGCAACGTGTGCGTGATGATCACGGTCGGATCGAGACGTCCTTCGCGTACGCCGTCGAGTGCCCGCGTCCAGACGCCTTGAACGTTCGCCGAGCCGCCCATCACGATCGTGATGTTGCGCCGCCACACCTCGCCGAGCGGAAACGGCACCTCGAGGTCGGTGTGCACCCCGATCACGCCGACCGTACCGCCGGCGCGCACTGCGTCCAGCGCCATTTGGAACGTCTTCGCGAACCCGACGCACTCGATGACGACGTCGGCGCCACGATCGTTGGTCACCCGCTGTATCTCGACCACCGGATTCACTTTGGAAGCGTCGACCGGAATAGCGCCGGCTTGTTCGGCAAATTTCAAGCGGCTCGCCTCGAGATCGACCGTGTACACCGCTGAAGGCTCATACGTGAGCGCGAACATCGTTGCGAACAACCCGACGGGTCCGGCGCCGATGACCGCAACGGTATCCCCGGGCCGGATCTTCGATTTCTCTGCGATGTACAGACCCGTCGACATGATGTCGCCGGCAAAGATCGCCTGCTCGTCGCTCAGCACCGGATCGATCGCATGCAGGTTCGAATCGGCGTTCGGCACGCGGACGTACTCTGCTTGTGCTCCGTCGAGATCGCCGACGAACATCCCGTAACCGAGCACCCGCAAATCCTCGCAGTTGGTTCCCTCGTCTCTCTTGCAGTACCAGCACGCACCACAGACGATGGGAAAGGACCCCACAACGCGGTCACCGTTCTTGAAGCGGCGAACGTCGCTTCCCGTTTCCACGACCTCGCCGGTGTACTCGTGACCGAGAACGCTACCGGGGCGGACGCCGGGCAAACGGCCCTCGATGACGTGGAGGTCCGATCCACAAATCGCCGCGGTGCTTACGCGGACGACTGCATCGCCGGCCTCTTGCACGTGCGGGTCGGGATATTCGCCGAAAGCGACTTTGCCTTGGTCTTCGTACAGGATCGCGCGCACGCGGGCTCCTTTCGTCGGTGATGTTCTACTCGATCGAGCGCCGCGCCGGAAAGCGTGGGGCAGTTGCAGGAGCGGGCGGGCTCGGCCGTAGAATCTGTTCCGATGCCGCAGGCGAAGCTGCTCGGCCAGGACGATATCGATCGCCTGCTCGAAACTGTGCTTGGATGGGAGCAAGTGGAGGACACCCTCGTGAAACAGTTTGCATTCAAGGACTTCGAGGCGGCAGTGCAGTTCGTTTCGTCACTCGTCCCCGTCGCCGACAAGCTCGACCATCACCCCGATGTGCACATTCACTGGAATACGGTCGAGCTTGTATTGTGGACGCACGTGACAGGGGGCATCACCGAACGCGATTTCGAGCTGGCGCAAGCGATCGACTCGATGCGCTGATGCCCGAGCTCGATTTCGCGTTTCTCGCCGATTCTGCCGAGGCCGAGCCGGGACGGAAGTTTTACGTCCTCGGCGGCGGCATCGACGTCATCGCGGGACAGTCCCTCCCGCTCGTTCACCCCACGATGTCGCTCCTGATGCGCTTCTTGGTTCATCCGAGCGAGCTCGGCCGCCCGCACCACCTGGAAGTCCGGCTGATCAACGCCGACGGCGGAGAGCTGGCGAAGCTCGAAGGCGATCTCGAAGCAGGCGCGACGGGTCAGCCCGGCCGTCCCGTGTCGGTCAACGTCGTCATCAATTTGGCGAACACACGCTTCGAGACGGCGGGCGACTACTCGGTCGAGGTGATGATGAACAACACGCATCAGAAGTCGCTGCCGCTGAGGATTCAAGTCGCGGGCCAGAATTGATTTCGGGCCACGTTGCGCGTTGAGCCTTGGATCCGGGTGGGTTAGGCGGACCGCGTGGGCGACGCGGAGAGCTCCTTCGGCAGCGCGAAGTGAACGTCCTCTTCGACGACGGTGACCTCTTGTATATCTTCAACGCCGCGCTCCCGGAACCACGCCACGACGCGGTCGACGAGCCACTCCGGCGCGGACGCGCCCGACGTGATCCCGACCGTGCGGGCGCCGTCGAGCCACCGCTCTTGGATCTGCGTGTCGTCGTCGATCAGGTGCGCGGATGCGCCGCCCGCCGCTGCGACCTCAGCCAGACGCCGGGAGTTCGAGGAGTTCTCCGAGCCGATAACGAGCACGACGTCGGCGTCCTTCGCGAGCTGCTTCACTGCCGTCTGTCGGTTTTGCGTTGCGTAGCAAATATCTTCGCGCGGCGGTGCTTGGATGTTCGGAAATCGCTCGCGTAACGCGTCGATGACCTCGTTCGTCTCATCGACCGACAGCGTCGTCTGTGAGAGGTACGCGACCTTGTCGGTCGACGGCAGCGTCACCGTGCGCGCTTCCTCCGGCGATCCGATGAGCGTGATCGACGCCGGCGCCTCGCCCATCGTGCCAATCACCTCTTCGTGTCCTTCGTGCCCGATGAGGACGATGTGACATCCCTCGCCGGCAAACTTCTTCGCCTCGTTGTGCACCTTGGTCACGAGCGGACAGGTCGCATCGACGACGTTCAAGCCGCGCTGCCGGCCCTCGGTATAGACCTCCGGCGCGACGCCGTGCGCCGACAGGATCGCATGTGCTCCCGCGGGAACTTGCTCGAGCTCGTCGACGAAAATCGCGCCTTTGCTTTCGAGGTCGCGTACCACGTGCATGTTGTGCACGATTTGCTTGCGCACATACACCGGAGAACCGAACCGATCGAGCGCTTGCTCAACCGTTTCGACGGCGCGATCAACGCCGGCGCAATAGCCGCGAGGCGCGGCAAGGAGAACTCGCTGAACGGAAAGGCCCACGGCTCCATTCTGCCCGACCCGGCGAGAGGTTGCTTGGACCGCCTGTGAATTTCGCACGTTTGCTTGACCCGGACACCGTGTTTGAGGCTAGGGTAAACACCCACGATCTAGAAGGGGGATGGCATGGCTGGGTTCCCAGGCTTCGCACACGTAGCGCTGACGGTCACCGACCTTGAGCGCAGCGCCGCGTGGTACAAGCGGCTCTTAGGAGCCGATCCGGTACTCGACGAGGACACCGGCCCGTTCTACCACAAGGCATGGCTGCTCGATGGCGGAACGCTCCTCGCCATCCACGGACACAAGTCGACGGATCAAGACGACCGCTTCAACGAGTTTCGCGTAGGACTCGATCATGTCGGCTTTGCGGTTTCGTCGCGCAAGGATCTCGAGTCTTGGGAAAAGAAGCTCAACGACCTCGGCATCGCAAACGGCGGCATCGTGGACGCGCACTACGGATCGGGGCTCTCGTTCCGCGATCCCGACAACAACGCGCTTGAGCTCTTCGCTCCCCCGAACAGCTAACAACTCGCAACGAAAGTGGCGCAGCCGGTAGAAGCTGCGCCACTTTGTATTCTGCTGCGAGATTATTCTGCTGCGAGCGCGCGCGAGATCACGAGGCGCTGAATCTCAGACGTTCCCTCGAACAGCGTGTAGATCTTCGCATCGCGGTACCATTTCTCGACGGGGAAGTCCTTGATGTAGCCGTAGCCGCCGAGCACCTGAATCGCGTCCTCGGTGACCTTCACGGCCACTTCGCCGGCCTTCAGCTTCGACATCGAGCCTTCTGCGTGCACGAAAGGCTGGCCGGTCCGCGCCATCCACGCCGCGCGCCAGACGAGCAGCCGAGCCGCTTCCGTCTCCATCGCCATGTCGGCGAGCTTGAACGCAACGCCTTGGTGCTCGATGATCGGCCGTCCGAAAGTCTCGCGCTCCTTCGCATATTGCGTTGCAAATTCCAGCGCCGCTTGTGCAATGCCGACCGCTTGTGCGCCGACGGAAGGCCGAGTGGCTTCGAACGTCGCCAGCGCGCCCGACGCGCGTCCCGTTGACTGTCCTTGGCGTGCGCGTTCGAGCTTCGCTTGCAACTTTTGGTCGCCGCCGAGGAGGTTTTCGGCCGGTACCCATACGTCTTCGAGGATGACTTCCGCCGTGTGCGACGCGCGAATGCCGAGCTTCTTTTCCTTCTTTCCTTGCGAAAGCCCCGGCGTTCCCTTTTCGACGAGGAACGACGCCTGACCACGGTGACCGAGATCGGGATCGACGGTGGCGACGACCACGTGTACGTCGGCGATGCCTCCGTTCGTAATGAACACCTTCCGTCCGTTGAGCAACCAACCGTCGCGTTCGCGCTTCGCCGTCGTCCGGAGCTTCGAGACGTCGGACCCGGCTTGCGGCTCCGTCACGGCGAAGGCACCGAGTCGAGGATCTTCAGCCGT
>JAIVGO010000016.1 GCA_020201525.1 Actinomycetota bacterium
GACGGGTACCGCTAGATAGCTGCGCAAAGGAAGAGTGCCCTCGGGGTTGCCGTATTGGGGCTCCGTCGTTCCGTACCGAGCATCCTGCGTAACGTCGTCCAGTCGCACGATCGCATCCCCGGAGAGGGTCGAGGCCAACAGCGGCGAGTTGCGAGGCACGGGGAAGCGTTCGAACGCTTTGCGAGGCGCTCCGGATCCGACGTCACGCCCCGGCGGCCCGGCCGTGCCGTCATCGACGTTGAAGAAGAACGCTCCGAACTCCGCCCCCGTGAGCTCGGTAGCCGCGTCCGTCGCACGTTGCACGACGTTTCCCACATCCAAGTCCGTGGTTAAGGTCCGTCCGATATCGTTGAGCGTCTGCACCACACGCGCCTCGCGGCGCGCGCGACGTTCGGCACGTCCGCGCTCGGCGAGGTTCGTCTCGTTGAGCCGCCAGTACGTGAGGAGTGTCACGCTGATACCGGCGATGAAGAAAGAGTGGACTGCCGCCCAGCGCCACGGGTGTGCGATCGCGGCGGGGTGGTTGTAGACCGACCGGGGATCGATCGCGCCCGCTACGCCGTGATGAACCAGGACGTAGACGATAGATAGGAGAAAAGGCGCCCAGTCGTGGTACATGGCAACGACGGCGACCATGACGAAGAAGTGAAAGTGCATCTCGATCACGCCGCCGGAGAGATGCACGAGGACGGCCGACGACGTAAGCAGTCCCATAGCCGCGGCCAGCGTCCGGATCCGGCGAGGCAGAGCGCTGAAAGTGGCCGCAGCCGCCGCCGCCGTCACGAAGAGACTCTCGAATGCCGCGTGGCCGGGCCCGAACCCACGGATGACGGCGAAGACCGGTATCCCGGCCGCGTGTAGCCACAGCAGGACCAGAATCCCCCGGTGTCGGCGCCGCCATTGGTCGTCGGGAAGGCCGGCGCCGCGCGGCAAGAATCGTCGACGTGCCGTGGTTGACTCAGCCATTAAATCAGCCATTAAAGGAGTCTGCCGGATCGAAGAAGCGATCAGGTGCAGGAGAACAAGGACCCATCCGCAGCGCAGCGACGGAGGTCCCCTCATCCCAAGGAAGAGAATGCCCGACCATGCGAAATCTTCCTCCGCTCATTCCCAGGAACGACGTCTCATAATCTTATCAACGCGTTCCGGGCGAGGAAATAGGGGACTCCCTGCCGGGACCCGTCACAGCAGCGCGATGTAGGCGGGGCGGGTGGATCAGGAGTCTGTGACGTACAGAGGACCGCACGCGCGGCGCATTTCCCGTTTCACTCATTCTGGCCTTCGGCTGCCGGCGGCGGTAATTCATGCGGACATGCGGAGTCTCTCAGACACTTATTTGCCACATGAATCCGTCGATCTGGCCATCGCAAGGCTTGCCGCGCGCCAGCATTCGACGTTTTCGCGCGAGCAGGTGTTCGCGTGCGGCGGGACGCCCACCGTGATTCGCAACCGTCTGCGACGCGGTCTGTGGATCCGCGTTCAGCCCGGCGTGTACAGGCTCGCCGGCGCCGCCGTGTCGTGGCGTCAATTTGCGGCCGCCGCGCTCCTTGCGTTCGGCGACACGGCGGCACTCTGCCGCCACAGTGCGGCCGCGGTCCTCGAACTTCCCGATTTCCGGCCCCTGCCGGTGGAGATTGTCGTGCCGCGCGGCCGGCGGAAGCGGCTTCACGGCGTGCGCGTGCACGAGTCGAGCGATCTCATGGACATCATCGTGTTGCACGGTTTCAGGATGACCAACGCAACGCGCACCTTGATCGACGTCACTGGATCGATCCCGCCTCTAAAGCTCGAAATCGCGACGGACGACGCGCTGCGGCGCCGGCTGACGTCTCTGAAGCGGTTGCGTCGGCGGCTGGACGCCCTCGGTGGAAGCGGGCGTCCCGGCACTCGAACATTGCGCGGCGTTCTCGATGAGCGAAACGCCACCGGCATTCCACAAAGCCCGCTCGAGACCCGGACGCTTGCAACGATCCGCGCCGCCGGCATCGCGCTTCCTATCTGTCAGTACGAGGTGCAACACAACGGGACTCTTCTTGCGGTGCTCGACTTTGCCTGGCCGAGCCGAATGGTCGCCGTCGAGGCAGATGGCTACGCAGTTCACTCCGACAAGCGGAGCTTTGAAAACGACCGACGGCGGCATCGAATCCTGACGGCTCTTGGATGGCGTGTCGTGTCCGTAACATCGAAGGACCTCGACATGAGCCAAGGAAGCGTGGCGGCGCAAATCGGCGACCTATTGGCACCCTAACGCCTTCATGCGGACGCAGAGAGTCTCTCAGACCCTTTTTTGCCGCACGAATTCCCGCCCCGCGCGCCGCGTTCGTGATTCCGTTCTAGGATTCTGCGTACGCCTTTTGTAACGCCGCGATGTCGAATTTCTTCATCTTCAGGAACGCCTCGGTCACGCGCGCAGTTTGCTCCTTGGTTCCGTTGCGCATCATCTCGTCCATGGCAGACGGCACCACTTGCCACGAGAGGCCGTAGCGGTCCTTGAGCCATCCGCACTGCTCGGCTTCGGGAATCGCGGACAAGCTTTCCCAATAGCGATCGATCTCGTCTTGCGTGTCGCAGCTCACCATGAACGAGATGGCCTCGTTGAAGGAAAAGTCGTGGTTGCGCGCGCTGTCCATCGCGGCGAATTGCTGCCGCGCGAGCGCGAAACTGGCGTACTTGACTGTTCCTTCGCGGTCGGTTTCCTCATCCTTGTTGTAGCGTAGGACGTCGCCGCGATCGGAGTTTGGGAAGATCGACGCGTAAAAGCCGATCGCCTCTTCTGCTTTGCCGCACACGTCACCCACGAACATCAGCGTAGGCGTAATGCGCTGATCCACTTCACCCCCCGCAAGCATAAGCTGCCACGAGAGCCCGTACCGATCTTGCGTCCATCCGTAGCGCTTGCTGAACGGGTATGAGTCGAGCGGCATGAGCGCGGTACCACCTTGTGACAGCGTCCCCCAGAGCGCGTCGACTTCGTCCTCGTCTACGCAGTGGACAATGAAGGACACGGACGGGTTGAACGTGAACAGGGGCCCCGCGCTGATCGCCATGAACGGCTGACCGAACAATTCGAAAGAGGCGATGTCGGTGTCACCCGAGGGCGTATCGTAGATCGTGTTCACATCGATGAGTTTCGAGTCGGGAAACGACGACGCGTAGAACTCCGCCGCTTCGACGGCCTGCGTGTCGTACCAGAGATGTGGCCTGATCTTGTGCACGGAGAATCTCTCCCTCTTACTCAGTTGGCCCCAACATGCGACGTTCAGTGGTGCGGCGATACCAGCGAACGGAGGCTCTCAACATCACCGGCTAACGATTCGCGACCGCTCGCTGGACCTTTGCGAACGGGCTCGTTCCGCCGAGGCCGCGAAACGCGCGCACGAGCTTCGGCGTTCCTTCGATCTCAATCGTTTGATCTCGGAGGCAGGCAGCGAGCGAAGCTTCTCCTGCGTGCCATCGCCCGAGCGATTCCGTGCGACCACGCACGACGAGGTCCTCGTCGAAACCCGGATGCTTCCGGCACAGCTCGGCTTCCGGCTGCTGGATGAGCCACCAAAACTTCTGCCGTTTGTGGTCGAGCAAGTCGATTCGCACGACGAGGCGCTCGCTTTCGAGGCGAGTGACGTCGAAGAATTGCGCGATCGCTCACAGGAGGACTCCCTGATCGAGCTCCTTCGGTGCGATGTCGAGCCACCGAGCTCCCCACGTTCCCAATGCGTCGCACACCGCCTGAAGCTAGCGGCCGGACTCGGTGAGGCTGTATTCGTAGCCGCGCCCCTTCTTCGCCGCCGTCCTTCGCAGGAGGCCTTTTATTTTCGAGGCCTCGCAGGCGCGAGGTCAGCAGGCTCCGGGGGATGCCCGGCGTGCCTTCGAGGATCTGGTTGAAGGTGTGACACCCGATGAGGAGGTTGCGAATGATGAGCGGCGTCCACCGCTCGGCGAAAATCTCCGACCCGCGGGCGACCGGACAGAATTGCTGCATATACGTTTTCATGGGCCGAGTCTCGCATCTTCTCGCAGGATTGTGAAGTCCATTTTTTGGTCTTGAATGACGCCGCGACCGACGCGATGCTGTGGGCCGCCAACGGAGGGGAAGAAGATGGGGACACCCGAAGAAGGTCTCGCCTGGCAGACCGCGGTTTGGGCCGAGATCTCGGACGTGTACTTGCGCGAGATCGACTCGCGATTCGCGCCGGTAGTCAAAAGCACAGTGAAGCGCGCTGAGCTGCGTCCCGATGATGTGGTCCTCGACATTGGCACGGGTACGGGCTCAGTTGCTCTTCATGCCGCTGCGTTGGTCGGACCGAGCGGATCGGTTACCGGAATCGACATCAGCGCGGACATGCTCGAGCTTGCACGCGGTCGCGCGCGCGATGCCGGCACAGATAACGTCACGTTCCTCGAGGGCGGCGCCGAACGAATTCCCGCGAGCGATTCTGAATTCGATGCGATCTGTTCAAGTCTTTGTTTTCAGTACGTGATCGACAGGGTTGCGGCTGCTACGGAGTGCTCGCGAGTTCTGAAGAGCGGCGGTCGCTTCGTTGCCGCGGTCTGGGGAGGACCGGACGCCTGTGACATCGTTCGATTCCAAGCGACGGCTGGACGGTTCGCCCCGGCCCCGCCGGTGACCGGAGTTGGACCGGGTGCCCTCGGGGATGCGACAGACTTCGTCGCGCAACTAGATAGTGCCGGGATCGCCGGGCGCGTGGAAGCAGAGACGACGCCCTTCGAAAATTCCCGAATTTCGATGTCGCGTGGGAGGTGCTCGCGGGTGTCACGACGGCGTCGCTGCCGCGAGAGCGCGTCGAAGAAGCGAAGGCCGCCGTTCGTGACGCGATGTGGCAGGATCCCGAATCGCGGCGCACGTTCGTCAACAAGACGCAGTTCATTGTGGGCACGAAGCGGTAGCAGACTGATACCTGCGTCCGTCGGCGCCCCGGAGCCTGCGTTGGGCGGATGACTCGTGGAACGTCTCTCTCCATCCGTCCGGCGTGGACGACGAGCTCATGTCGACGAGATGCCGCGCGCCAGCTCGACGGCTTCCGACAGCGGCAGGTCGCAACCGGACGATCGTAAGCGTGCGAGCGTCGTTCCGCTGAGTTGCCGGTCGAGAGTCGAGACGGTGCGCCGATGCAGTGCGAGCTCGTATGGCTTCATCTTCGCGCCCATCGCTTCGAGCAAGCGTTCGGCCGCGCCGAGCAACATCGCTCCCTCTTTCGCTTGGTCGCCGTGCGCGGCGAGCGCAGCGAACGCGATGAAGCACCACGCGGTGTCCTCTCTATCGTCGAGTCGGACGCCGCTTTCCAAACTATCGACCAGCAGAGCGCGCGCTTCATCGTGCCGGCCCGTCTCCAACATCGCTGCGGCGAGATTGAAGAGAGAGCGGACGACGTTGGTCTCGTCGCCGAGCCGTCGCAGTAACGCCAAACTTTCGGTGAAGTGTGACGCCGCCGTCTCCCAATCGCGCTGTGTGAGACCCACGTCGCCCCGGTTGTTGAGCGACAGCGCGAGGATTCGCGCATTGTCGAGATCGCGCGCAAGTGCGACCGCCTTGTCGAGAACCTCCGCAGCAGCAGTGTCTTCTTCCATGCCGATGAGTATCGCCCCGAGGTTGCTGAGGGATCGCGCCACGCCGTGGCGGTCGCCGGCTTGCTCGTACAACGCGAGCCCCTCCTCGCACAGCTCGCGAGCTCGTCGCCAATCTCCCTGCAACACGCAGATGGCAGACGCGGCGCGACACGCCTTCGCGCGTAATGCGGGAGCCTCGCCGACTCCGTGCGCAAGCGCCTCATCGAGGCGCGCACGTCCTTCCGCGAGATAGGCGCGCACGTACCGGAACCGGCCGATCGCAGCAGCCAGACGAAGCTCGAGCTTCGGCTCGCCGGCGCTCGCGAGCCAACGCTCGGCAGCTCTGATCTCGTCGTGCTCCGCGTCGAGCCGCGCCAGCCACGATGCCTGCTCGGGTCCGCCGAGATGAAGCTCGCCGGCTTCCGCCACGTCGATCACGTAGAGCGCGTGCCTTCGGCGAACCGCTTGCTCCTCGCCGCTCGACGCGAGTTGCTCGACGGCGAACTCCCGCACCATGTCGAGCATCGCGAGCCGATCCCCGGGACGTTTCTGAACGAGGCTGTCATCGACCAATGCAGACAGCTGCTCCAAACCGGCGCCGCAGACGGCTTCGGCGGCTTCGAGCGTCCACGCACCCGTGAACACGCCGAGCCGCGCGAAAGCGATTCGCTCACTCGAATCCAGCAAGTCCACGCTCCAGGCGATGGCATTTCGAAGCGTGTGTTGCCGCGCGGGCAAATCGTGCGGACCGCCCACCAATAGTGCGAGGCGGCTTTCGAGTCGTTCACGCAAGGCGCTCGGACTCAACATGTTCGTTCGCGCAGCGGCGAGCTCGATCGCGAGCGGCAGCCCGTCGAGGCGGCGGCATATGTCGCGCACGTGGCGCTCGTTCTCGTCGCCGAGAGTGAACGAGGGATCCAGTGCGCGAGCACGCTCGACGAACAGCTCGACGGCGTGATCTTCGGCCAGCGGCCCGATCGGGAAGACGTGTTCGCCGGTCACGTGCAGCACACGGCGACTGGTGACGACGAGCTTCAGCCTGGGTGCTTGCGCCGCAATGCGCACAAACGCCGGCGCTGCCGTCGTGAGGTGTTCTGCGTTGTCGATCACGAGGAGGAGCTCGAGCGGACGGACGGCAGCGATGAGCGTCTCCAGCGGATCTTGGTGTGGCACCTCTTTGATTCCTAAAGCGCGCGTCAACTCGGCGATAACGAGAGACGAATCGCGGATTGGTGCAAGATCTACGAGCGCGGCTCCGTTCGCAAAGGTGGGAGCTGATCCTCGCGCGAGCTCGAGAGCGAGCCGCGTTTTTCCGCTACCTCCTGCGCCGGTGAGCACGAGCAACCGCACGTCGCTGCGCCCCAAAAGAGCGAAAAGCTGAGACAGCTCCACGTCGCGTCCGAGCAACCGGTTCGCCGGCGCGGGCAAACGGATCCCCGCAGGCCGCTCGGCCCGCTCGGTGAGCAAGGAGGGATCTTGCCGAAGGATCAGTTGCTCGAGCTCGCGCAAATCAGGTCCCGGGTCGAGCCCGAGCTCATCACGCATGAGTGCTCGGAACGCTTGATACGCGTCGAGCGCGTCGGATTGCCGGCCGCTGCGATACAGCGCCAACATCAGGTGACGTAGTAGACGTTCGCGCAAGGGATGTTCGGCCGTGACTGCGTGCAGCTCCGCGAGCATCTCGTCGTGGTGGCCGAGCCGCAACCGTGCTTCGACGTGCTCTTCGAGCGCGACCAGGCGCAACTCTTCGAGGCTGTCGGCCTCGGTGCGCGCGAAGTCCTCGTACGCGAAGTCGGCGTATGCGTGGCCGCGCCAGAGGGCGAGCGCCCGGCCGAGAAGCGACGTGGCGAGCGCGGCATTTCCGTCCGCGAGCGCGGCGCGACCGTCGGCAAGGAATTGCTCGAAACGTACCGAGTCGAGCGCCTCGCGTTCGAGCTCGAGCGCGTACCCGGCGGGCCCGGTCACGATCTGCGCTCCCGGCGGCATCATCTTCCGCAGTTTCGAAACGTAGACCTGCAAAAGCTTGCGAGCCGAGGTGGGCGGCCTCTCTCCCCATATCGCGTCGATGAGCTGGTCCGGAGACACGTGACGCCCGGCCGCGACGGCCAGTGCCGCTAGCAGCCGGCGCTCCTTTTGCGCGGCGACCACGACCGGCCCGTCATCGGTCCATACCTCCAGCGGACCAAGCACTCGCAACTCCATGGCCATCATCTTGCTGCATATCAGGCCGCTATACCGAGACTAAAGCGGCAGCCCCGAGCATCGTCCGCATGACATTCACAGTGATTTACGACGTCGCGGCGAGCTGGGAGCGTTATGCGCCTGTCGCCGCCGCCGTATCGGAACCCTGCCCGCCCGGGCTTGTCGTGCTCACCGCCGGGCCGACAGACGAAGGGGTTCGGATCATCAGCATCTGGGAGGACGAGGTTTCTTGGCGACGGTTTCAACTCCAGCGCCTCTGGCCCGCCGTCGCCGAGTTGCTGGGCCCACCGGCGCCGCCGCCGGTGGAGCGGTATCTCCGGTCCGCGTTGTTCGCGCCGGGGGAACTGACGGATGCCGTCGGCGGCTGGTGCTGAAACCGTCCGTCACGCAGTCGTCGCGATTTAGGGGATCAAGCGCGTTTCCCTCCTTTCTCTCGGTGTGCCCCAGCGGGAGGGGTGCGCGAAAGGAACACCGACACGGTGTCCTGACAAAAGGGAACCTTGATCAGGCGAGGTCGAAACGATCGAGGTTCATCACCTTGTTCCACGCAGCCACGAAGTCGCGCACGAACTTCTCCTTCGCGTCGTCACATGCGTAGACCTCAGCGACGGCTCGAAGCTGGGAATTCGAACCGAAGACGAGGTCAACAGCGGTAGCGGTCCACTTCGCTTTGCCCGTCGCGCGATCGCGACCCTCGTACACGTTTTCGGTCGAGGTGGATGCCTTCCACTCCGTGCTCATGTCGAGCAGGTTCACGAAGAAGTCGTTGGTCAGAGTCTCCGGCCGGTCGGTGAAGACGCCGTGTGAGGATTGCCGGAGGTTGGCGTTCAGAGACCGCATTCCCCCGATGAGAACCGTCATCTCGGGAACAGTCAGCGTCAGCATGTCGGCCCGCTCCACGAGCAGAGTTTCCGGCGACAGCTTCTCTCCGGGTTGGAGGTAATTCCGGAAGGCGTCGAACGTCGGCTCGAGGACGGCGAACGAGTCCACGTCGGTTTGGTCCTGCGAAGCGTCCGTGCGTCCCGGCGCGAACGGAACAGCGATGTCGTGCCCCGCGTTCTTCGCCGATTGCTCGACGGCGGCACACCCGCCGAGAACGATCACGTCGGCGAGCGAGACCTTCTTTCCGCCGGACTGTGCGCTGTTGAAGTCCTGCTGGATCTGCTCGAGGGTCTGCAGCACCTTGGCCAGCTCGGTCGGGTCGTTGACCTCCCAGTCCTTCTGCGGCGCAAGGCGGATGCGTGCTCCGTTGGCCCCACCACGCTTGTCGGTGCCGCGAAACGTGGCCGCCGACGCCCAAGCCGTGGAGACCAGATTGGAGACGGACAGCCCCGATGCGAGGATCTTGCCCTTGAGGGCAGCGACGTCGCCCTGCCCGATCAGCTCGTGATCGACCTTGGGAACCGGGTCCTGCCACAGCTGCGGCTCCGCGACCCACGGCCCGTAATAGCGCGAGACCGGTCCCATGTCGCGGTGCAACAGCTTGTACCACGCCTTGGCGAACGCTATTTCGAGCTCGTCCGGCTTCTCGTGAAAGCGCTTCGTGATCGCGGCGTAGACCGGATCCATCTTCAGCGCCAAGTCCGTCGTCAACATCATCGGGGCGTGCCGCTTCGAAGGATTATGGGCATCGGGCACGGTGCCCTGCGCCTCCGGATTCTTCGGCGTCCACTGCTTCGCACCCGCGGGACTGGTCGTGAGCTCCCAGTCGTACGCATAGAGGTTGTCCAGAAACCCGTTGTCCCACTTCGTCGGCTGGTTGGTCCATGCACCCTCCAGCCCGCTGGTGATCGTGTCGGGGCCTTTCCCGCTGCCGAAAGTGTTCGTCCAGCCGAAGCCTTGCTCCTCGACGGAGGCACCCTCGGGTTCCGGACCGACGAGGTCTGCCGGGCCGGCGCCGTGGGCCTTGCCGAACGTGTGGCCGCCGACGATGAGCGCAACGGTCTCTTCGTCGTTCATCGCCATGCGGGCGAATGTTTGTCGGATGTACTTCGCTGCAAGGAGCGGGTCCGGGTTGCCGTTCGGCCCCTCCGGATTCACGTAGATCAGACCCATGTGATCCGCGCCGAAAGGCCCGCTGATTTCCCCTTCGCCTGCGTGGCGCTCGTCTCCAAGCCAGGCGTCCTCGGACCCCCAGAAGATCTCGTCCGGCTCCCAAATGTCGGGTCGCCCGAACCCGAAGCCGAACGTCTTGAATCCCATCGATTCCATGGCAACGTTGCCGGCGAAGACCAGCAAATCGGCCCAAGAGATCTTGCGGCCGTACCTTTGCTTGACCGGCCAGAGCAACCGGCGTGCCTTGTCGAGGCTCGCGTTGTCGGGCCAGCTATTGAGGGGAGCGAAACGCTGAGCGCCGCTGCCGCCGCCGCCCCGGCCATCGGCGATGCGGTACGTGCCTGCGGCATGCCACGTCATCCGGATGAAGAGCGGCCCGTAGTGGCCGTAATCGGCCGGCCACCAATCCTGGGACATCGTCATCAGCTCGATGAGATCTTGCTTCAGCGCGTCGACGTCGAGGGTCTCGAACTCTTCGGGATAGCTGAAGCCCTCGCCCATTGGATCGGAGAGGGGCGAGTGTTGGTGGAGAATGGACAGGTCGAGCTGATCCGGCCACCAATCTTTGTTCGTCCTGGGCCGAGTCCGCGCAGGAGTCGGGGAGGGGATTGCTGGGTTCTCGCTTTCGCTGCCTCTGTCAGACACGTCGGTCCTCCTCTGTTGGTGTTTTCCCTGATGTTTTACCCGCACAGTTTCGTGCTATGGATCCACGGTTGTATCGCTCATTGGCGTCCAGGCGCCTCGCCGCATTCTAAGCCGTTGAGTCGCACCCCTTGACGCCGCTCACTTCCCCGTGTTAGTCATATGTCTAAGTCAAAAGACTAAACACGAAAGGAGGAGCGATGCACGAGACGATCCCGACGATGCCGCTGGAGATGAAAGCAGGCGCCATCGAGGCTCGAGGCGCCGACTGGGACGGCATCACCGTTCGGTCTCTGGATCTTCCGTCGGGCGTGGACTTCACGCCGTTGTTCGCTGGTTTGCCGGGAGATCTCTGCGATTGCCCGCATTGGGGGTACGTCCTTCGGGGCTCCATGCACATCCGGTATGCGGATGGCACCGAAGAAGTGACGAGTGGAGGTGAGCTCTACTATTGGCCGGGAGGACACACGGGGTGGACCGGCCCCGACGGCGCGACCTTCCTGGAGTTCAGCCCGACGAAGGAGATCGCACCAGTGCTTGCGCATCTCGCCGCCAAGATGGGGACCTAGCGAACGTGGAAAATGGAACGGACGGGGATTCCGCGGCCGCGGAAGGAATGGGGAGCCCATCGCGAAGCTGACAGAACCAATCGAGCGCCCGGATCCCAGAGATGCATTGATGGACGCGGCCGAACGGCTGCTCGTGGACGTCGGCTACGCGAGTATCACGACTCGACGACTCGCGGAAGAAGCCGAGCTGAACCATGGGCTCGTCCATTATTACTTCGGGTCGATGGAGAACGTGCTTGCGGCGACACTCGACCGCTTCACGGAGCGCTTGGTCGAGCGTCAACGCGCCATGTATTCGGCCCCCGGGCCTTTCATCGAGAAATGGCGGACGGCGATGAGCTTGATGGATGTCGATCAGGAGTCGGGATACCAGAAAGTCTGGCTCGAGCTCCACGCGCTGGCGTGGAATGATCCTGCACTGCGCGAACGTGTCGCGCGGGTGACCGCAGAGTGGCGCGCCGTGATCCGTTCGGCGCTGGAGGAGGCGGCGCGCGAGTACGGCCGGGATCCTCGAAAGGTTCCGATCACTGCGTTAACGGCTCTCGTCGAGACGTTCTCGTTGGGAACGATGGTCGAGCGACACGCTGGGGTAACGGAAGGACATCGCGAGCTGCTCGATGAGATCGAACGATTCCTTTTGTCGCTCGAGAAGGGAAAAGGTGATGCGCGCCCGGCAACCGGACGAAAGCGGGACCGTCGAACGTAACGGCGTAAAGACTTACTACGAGGTCTTTGGCCGCGGAGAGCGAACGATCCTTTTCCTCCCGACGTGGGCGCTCGTCCACTCGCGTTATTGGAAGCTGCAGGTACCGTATTTCTCGCGCTATGCGAGGGTGATCACGTTCGACCCGCGCGGTCACCAGCCGTCCGACAGCCCGGCCGGTCCCGAGGCATACGCGCCGGCGGAGTACGCTGCCGACGCGCTCGCTGTCATCGACAAAGTCGGTGTCGAGCGAGCGACCGTGGTCGGTCTCTCGAATGGTGCGAAGACTGCGCTCGTGCTCGCGGCCGATCATGCGGACCGGATCGACGCGGTCGTTTTCAACTGCCCTTCGCTGGCGATAGGCGAAGCGATTCCGGGACGGGACTACGACTTCCTCGCGGAGATCGACACCGACGAGGGATGGGCGAAGTTCAATAAGCAGTATTGGCTACGCGACTTCGAGCGCTTCTTGGAGTTCTTCATGACGCTGAACTTCAACCAGCCGCACTCCTCCAAACCCTTCGAGGACGCGATGGAGTGGGCGCGCGAAACCACACCTGAAGTGCTCGCCGACACCTTCCTCGGTGGATTGATCGGGATGGACGAACAATCGGTTCGAGATCTTTGCGCGCGCGTTCGGTGTCCCGTTCTCGTCATCCAGGGACAGGACGATCAGATCGTCGGCCCGGGTCGCGGGATCGCATTGGCCGGGGCCACCGGTGGCGAGCTTGCGCTGCTGCAGGGAGCCGGTCACAGCCCGCACACGCGCGACCCGGTCAAGTTCAATCTGCTCGTTCGAGATTTCCTCGGGCTCCGACCACTCGCGACGACCTACACACGGTGGAACCGCCGCCGCCGGCGCGCGCTGTTCGTCTCGTCGCCGATCGGCCTCGGACACGCCTTGCGCGACATTGCCATCGCCGACGAGCTTCGGAAAGTGCGGCCGGATCTCGATATCGAGTGGCTCGCTCAGTCTCCGGTCACTCGTGCGCTCACCGATCGCGGGGAGCAGATCCATCCGGCCTCGGTGCAACTCGCGAGCGAAGTCGCGCACATCGACGCGGAGTCGCACGAGCACGACCTCCACGTCTTCCAGGCGTGGCGCCGGATGGACGAGATCATGCTCGCCAACTTCATGCTCTTCAACGATTTGATGGAGCAAGAAGCATTCGACCTCGTCATCGGCGACGAAGCGTGGGACCTGGACCACTTCTGGCACGAGAATCCGGAGTTGAAGCGCGCGCCGTTCGTGTGGATGACCGATTTCGTCGGGTGGATCCCGATGCCTTCCGGTGGCCATCATGAGGCGTGGCTCGCCGCCGACTACAACGCGGAGATGATCGAGCACATCGAGCGCTTCCCGCGTTTGCGTGATCGCTCGATCTTCGTCGGCAATCCCGACGACATCGTTCCCGATTCATTCGGGCTCGATCTTCCCTTGATCAGAGGGTGGACCGAGGAGCACTTCGAATTCAGCGGATACATCACCGGTTTCGACCCGACGGAGACGGAGGATCGCGGGGCGCTTCGGGAACGACTCGGCTACGCCCCCGGCGAGAAGGTCTGCATCGTCACCGTTGGTGGATCGGGAGCTGGAGCATCGCTTCTTCGTCGCGTTGTCGCCTCCTATCCCGAAGCGAAGCGTCGCGTGCCGGAGCTGCGGATGGTGGTCGTCGCGGGACCGCGGATCGATCCCCAGTCGCTGCCGCGCGTCGAAGGGCTCGAGGTCCACGCGTACGTCCCCGGGTTGTACCGGCATCTTGCGGCGTGCGACGTCGCCGTTGTCCAAGGCGGACTGACCACGTGCATGGAGCTCACCGCGAACCGGCGCCCGTTCCTCTACTTCCCTTTGCAGAATCACTTCGAGCAGAATTTCCACGTACCGCACCGTCTGGGTCGCTACGGAGCCGGACGTCGAATGGAGTACGCGTCTTCTCCGCCGGAGATCATCGCCGAAGCGATCGCGCGCGAGCTTGCCCGCGAGGTCACGTACCGCCCCGTGGAAACCGGCGGTGCCGCGAGCGCCGCGGCATTGATCGCCGAATCTTTGTGACAACACGTTCGACCAGAGGTTGCTTGCCGGACATCACGACGGAAGGGTCGATGAGATCGCCCACCGGCCCCGAACCGCGACGACTTAGAAGCCGGTCCCGTACGCCGCCGGTATCAGCAGAGGTAGCTCGTCACACTAAGCGATGAGTTCGAGATCCATGTCGTGAGTGACGTGTTGTCGCAGTTGATGTAATTGCTCTTGCAACACGCGAATCCGAGCGACCAGCCGCCGAAACGCGAGTCCGCCCAGAAATTGGACCCCATCGTCTGCTGGATCCCGCTCCCCGCAGCGGTATCACGTGACTTGACGGTTCCGCTGGCGCGGTAGTGGCACGCGCCGGTGTCGGAGGATTGCGGCGAGGTTGCGCACCCGGGCGACGAGTGGTCGGTCGTGTTCTCGTAGATATAGCCGTTCAGCGAACCGCTCGTTCCGGTATCCAGCTCGAAAAGACGGACGCGGAGGTTTGTGATCTGGGTGTACTTCGTCGCAGTGCTCGGCGAACACGTCGCGTTGTTGGGACGCTGGCAGTCGAAGACGTTCATCGTCATCGGCTCACTTGCGGCAATCCGCTGTGAACCCCCGTTCGGCGCGTAGCGCCGGTTGCCCGCCGTCGCACCGGTGCACACGCCGTCGGAGGCGCTGCACACCTCGAAGTGCGCCGGCAACGGAGAGCTGATGTCGGTGTGCAAGTTCCACCGATCGCCGGAGTTGGTATCCATCGTCAGGCTGGTCGTCGGCTGTGACGCGTCCCAAATCATTTTCGTCCCGGTGGGGATATCGAACTGCTGGATGCTGAGTCCCGGCACGAGACGGTCAATCGTTCCGCGCAGGTACGCCACTCGATTTGCCACCGCGTCGAGTTGCTCGGTATCGAATTTGAAGATTCGCCCGCCGATGCTGTCGATGGAGAAGTTCGGCGACTTCGCCGACGCCGAGCGCAACCCGGTGATGCGCGCGAAGGATACGTAGCGGTCTGAGAGATCTTCGAGCAGCAGCCCGTCGTATGCGGGGTCGATCTGATCGTCGGGCCCGCTGGTCAGCTGGAATTGCACGAGCCCGACGGTTCCGCCGTGCGCGTCGAGCGTGACGGTGCCGTCGGTTGCGAACGACGTGTCGATCGCGAGGGGCAGCGATTGCAGGAGAACGTGCGCCGCGGTTGCGCGGCCGGCGAGCCCGTCCGGGTTGCTTGCGTCGAACGCAACCGAGCTCACCGGTGCCGAAGCCGAATACGAGAAGGAGGTCACGCTCGCCAGCGAGATGTTGAACATGGGCGCCAGCGTGTTGATGTCGGCAGTGAGCGTCGCGAGCCCGGCACCGCTCGCCGCCGGCTCGCTGATGTTCATCACGAACTCGCGTCCTCCGTTGGTCGCGAGCTTCAGCGTGGGCAACGCTCCCCGGCCGATCGTGGCCGACTCGAGGCCGCTCAAGCGTGCGAAGATCACATAACGGTCGGGAAGATTTTCGACCAGGACGCCATCCTTGGCTGCATCGATCGAGTCGTCGGGACCACTCGTCAGTTGCACCTGGAACATTCCAAGCGTTCCGCCGTGCGCGTCTAGGGAGAGGCTTCCGTCGGATGCAAGCGTGGCGTCGAATGCCGACGGCAAGCTCTGGATGACGACGTGGGCGGCGGTTGCGCGCGACGACAACAGACCGCCCGTGTCGCTGAGGTCGAGCGTGATAGAGCCGACGGCTGCCGAAGCCGTGTACGTCACATTGGTCGCGCTCGCAAAAGAAAGGTCGATGCTCGCCGGCAGGCTGGTGATCGTGGCGAGGGCCGTCGCGCTTCCCGTTCCGCTGGGTGACGGCGCCTGAATGTTCGCGACGAACGTGCGCCCGCCGGTCGTCTGCAGCGACAAGGAGGGAAGGGTTCCCTGCCCGATCGTTGCTTTCTGGAGACCGGTCAGACGGGCGAAGACCACGAACCGATCGGCTAGGTCTTCGAGGAGCACGCCGTCTTTCGAGGGCTCGATCTGATCATCCGCTCCGCTCGTAAGCTGTGCTTGGAAGAGGCCGACCGTTCCGCCGTGCGCGTCGAGCGTTGCGCTCCCGTCCGTGCCAAGGGTCGCGTCGAATGCAAGCGGTAGGTTCTGGATGAGGACGTGCGCGTTCGTCGCCCGGCCGGAGAGTCCATCCGGATCAAATGCGTCCAGCGTGATCGAAGAAACGGGTGCCGACGCCGAATACGTGAAGCCGGTCGCGCTCGAGAAGGCCATGTCGAGATTCGCCGGAACATTATCGACGGTCGCAAGCGCGGTAGCCGTTCCGTTTCCGTTTGCCGAAGGAACGCGGATGTCGGCGACGAACGGACGGCCTCCCGTCGTCGACAACGAGATCGACGGGAGCGTCCCGGCGCCGATCGTCGCCACCTTCACCCCGGTGATGCGCCCGAACGCCACGAAACGATCGGAGAGATCCTTCACGAGGATTCCGTCGTGCGCGGGATCGATGCGCTCGTCGGGCCCGCTCGTAAGCTGCGCCTCGAACAGCCCGAGCGTGCCGCCGTGCGCGTCGAACGAGAGCGATTGCTGAGTGCCCGAAAACGTCAGATCGACGGCGGCCGGAATGTCATTCAGCAGCACGTGCAGCGCAGTGGCCCGGCTTCCGGCGAAGCCTGCCGGATCCGTAGCGTCGAGCGTTGCGCTGCCAATACCGGCCGCGCCCGAGTACGACACCGTCTGCTGCGTCGTCGACGCGGCGAACCGGAACGTCGCGGGCAGGTCGTTGATGTGCGCGTCGGTAACCGCCGAGCCGTTGCCGATCAAGACGTGAAATGGCCCCGGCGCCATGGTCGCCGCAACGAGGAATGGGTCGCCGGAGTCGATCTCCGCCGGTGATGCGAGCCCGAGGAGCTGAAACGACAACGAGCTCGCGTCGCCGTTCCGGTCGGCGAAGAGATACGCCGGATCGCTGCGGAACGCGGGCGTGCGTCCGGTGCCGAGGCCCACCTTCGTCAACCCGATCGGCGAGCTCGTGTCGAGCGCGGCGTGCGTGGGCGAGTCCTGCGTCAGGCTCATGCTCGTCGGCACGTCTTGAAATCTCAAGTACGTGCTCTGGGAGACGGCGGCGCCGTTCGTCTCTCGCCCGTTCACCTCGATGGCGCTCACGCGCGCAGCGGCCGAGTAGGTCCACGATTGCGAACCCGTCTGCGGCGTGCCGGCGAGTGTTAGGGACATCGTCGCCGGCACCTTGTCGACGGTCGCGTCCAGATGCCGGGCTCGAGCACCTTGCACGTCGTCCATGACGATTGTCGCCGTCGTTGCGACGTTGCTCGAGAGGTCAGCCCTTTGCTGGCTAAGTGTTGGCGCCGACGCCGAAGAGCTGCTCAGGAAACCGAGGTGAGCGACCGTCGGAACGGGCGCATAGGAAACACGTGCAGTAATGGGATCAAGGTGCGCGCCGTTCTGATCCGGAGTGTATGCCTCCCCTGTGATGGAGATCGAGGAACCCGGCGCGGCCGTTTGCAGATCGAGCGAGAAGGTCGTGAGCCGGTCGGCGCCTCCGAGTATCGCGGTCGCGGAATAGCTCATCGGCGCCGTGCTCGACAGGGCGTCGTAACCGAACGCGAACCGGACTGGTGACGACGTCCTCTGGATAAACCGGTAAGCCGGCGGCTTGCGGACGTCGGGCAGATCGGCGACGACGGCAAGCGGTAACGGGCTCGGCGCGCCGGGAAGCGTCATGACGCTGAGTGTCGCGCGCCCGATGTCGGTCGAAAGTTGCACGAGGATGTCGGCGCCACCGACGCCGGTGAGCGCGGAATGGTCGGCGTCGACGAGCGCCGGAATACCGGAATACGTCTGCTGGTCCGTCGTGATGATCTGTCCTGCCGGGTTCTTGTACGACGCGTGCAGCGTGTAGGCAACCGGGTCGGTGGGGGCGGCGTGCGCGGCCGGGCTCGCCAGCAGCAGCGCCACGCCCGGGAGCGTCAACTTCCACGGGATCCGTCTCATTGCGGCTTCTCCGGTGCACAGAGGACGCTCCGCCCCTTCGGTGACTGTTGCCGGCCGAAGGGAGGAGCCATCATCCGGCCCTTCTTACGGTGATCCTGCATGGCTGAGCGTGTACGCCGAACCGTCCGCCAGCACGACGTTCGCCGCGAAATTCCGCGTAGCGGTGTCGAAAACACCGTTCAGCGTCAGGTCGGCGTCCTGGTAGCTGATGGAGATCACGGTGTCGCCGCACCCGGTGATGTCGCACTGCGACGAAGGCGGGCTCGGCGCAGCCGGCACGTCCGGCGGCACGTTGACTACCGGCACCGGGTTCGGGGTCAAGCATCCCTGCGGCCCGTTCTCGAGGACGTACGGCAAGAAGTTCGCGCCGGTCGGGTCGGTGCAGACACCACTCACCGCCGGCGGGTTCGGAGGGTTCGGTGTGCACGTCGCCGGGTCCACGGCGGGATCGCACGGCCCCGACGGAGCGCTCGGGGCGTTGGGCACGCCTTGGAAGCTCATGTTCGCGTCGCTCTTGATGCCGCTGTCGAACGCGCCGATAAGGACCTCGAAGTTCTTCAAGAACGGGTTGATCTTGATTGTCCCCGCGCCGTTATCGCCTACGAAGTCGATCCAGTTTTTGAGACTGACCTGGATGTCGGAAAGCGTGGAGTTAACGCTCCCGTAGCAGAAGCCACCGGCGAGGGTGGCGCGGCGATCGGTGGCGGTGCTCTTAACGTGAAAGAATCCGTCCAGGGGTTCGTTGCGCGAGTCCCACGTCGTGCTCCAGCCGCCGTCGCCCGTGTGGGTTTGGGAGAAGACCACCACGGAGTCACGGTCCCGCGTAACCGTGATGGTTGAGCTCGCCTTCGGCGCACCGAGATATTGCTGCAAGGGAGCGCAGGTGGCATCGGATTGGCCGCCCCGGTTCTCGTTGATGAAAACCACCCCGCTAACGGTCGCGCCGTTCGACGGCGTGGTGATCGCGGCGTGCGCGGGCATGACCGCGATGGTCGCCGCCACGATCGCCACGAGCACGACGATGCCGGCGCTCACACGCAGCACGAACTTTCTTCTCCGATCGAGCGATGATCTCCCGCTCATGTGCTGCTCCCCCTTGTGCTGTTTGTGGAATTACGGAACGTCCAGGAAACCGACGTTGGCCCCCAAGACTGGATGGTTGTCGAAGATCGCTGCGTCTGCGCCGCCGTAGAGGTATCCGCCGCCAAAACCGAAGCAGTAGCCGAGGAAGCAGAACGAAGTCGTGATGTTGGCGTATTGATAGACGTGGCCGAGGAAGTCGAGCGACGTGTCCGACGGCAACCCGATCCACTGGAACGGCAGAGGGGGTGTCGGTGGCACTGGCGAAGGTAGTGACGGCAGGAGCGAATACGGGACGGGAAGGTACGGGCCGCTCGAGCCGGTGTCGACGTTCGATCCGAGAAAGTAGAAGCCGGCGGCGTGAAATCCGGTCCAGCCGCCGCCACTGATGTGATAGAGAGGTCCGCCGACGTCGTAGGCGACCAACGGGAAGCCACCCGATGTCGCGCATGTGACGGGGTCGCCGCCGAGCGCCGTGCACAGCGCCGCATCCGCCGGCTCGACCGGCGGGGTCTCCGGGACCACCGTCGACTTCTTAACGGTGTAACCGACCGTCGTATCAGTTCCGGCGTAGAGCCAAACGTGGAAGATGTCTCCGACCTCGTACTCAGGTGTGCCCTGCGGGCCCTTCTCTTTCGACCCCGACGCCGGAATCCGCGAAAGTGCGGATTCGATTGCGTCGCGGAACCGCATCGATCTGGTGGACACTGTGCCGTCGGAGCCGATCGTTTGGAGCTTTGCCGTGGCGTTGAAGAAGCGGTAGGGGCTTATCCCGTACGACTTTGCGAGCGAGATCGTTCGCTGACGCAACACGTCAGCCATCGTCTTCGGACGCGGCGCTGCGTGCGCGCCCATGGTCGAGAATGCCAGCGCCGCGAGCGTAGCCGCCACCAGAAGCCGCTTGGTCCGGGTCATGCCGTTCCCCTCTCCCTAGTTGTCTGCAGCGCTCGCAAACCGATCAGCAAATGAACCCGCTCACTCCGATCTTGATGTTGAGGAGCCAGACGTTGAGCGAGGCGCTGTCGCAGTTGATGTAGTTCTTCTTGCAGCACGAGAAGATGTACACGGTCCAACCGCCTTGGCGCTGGTCGGCCCAGAAGCTTCCGTTGCCGAACGTCTGCTCGATCCCGGTGCCGGCGCTCGTGTCGCGTTGCTTGATCGAGCCGCCGAGGATCCGGTTGTGGCACGCGCCGGAGTCGGCGGCTTGCGGACTCGCCGCGCAGCCGTTCGTACCATGCTCCGAGGTGTTCTCCCAGATCATGCCGGCGGAGTCGCTTCCCGCGTTCTCCTGCTCGAAGAACTTGACCCGCCAGTTGGAGATCTGGAAGTACTTCGTACCACTCGACGTGTCGATGCAGGTTGCGTTCAACGGTCGCTGGCAGTCGAAGACGTTGATCGTGACGTTCTCCGACGCATGGACCGAGGTGCTGGACGGGCCCGAGGTTTGCGAGCGAGTGTCGCTTGCCGGGCGGTTGGAGCACGCGAACGTGTTACCCGACGAGCAGATGTCGAGGTGCACCGGAAGCGGTGCAATGCCGGTGTGAATGTTCCAGCGGTCGCCGGAGTTGGAGTCCATCGACAGGCTGTTCGTGCGCACGTCGGCGTTGTAGGTCGTCACCGACTTCGTTCCGCCGGGCACCGCGACGTCGGCCAGCGACACGTTGATGTGCCGCACCAAGCGATCGAGCGTGATCCGCAAGTACTCAGTCTTGCCGGATGTGTTGAGCTGTTCGGTCTCGACCTTCAGCACTCTGCCGGCGTCGCTGTCGATCGCGAGGTTCGGCGCCTTCGCAGACGCGGTGTACAGGCCGGTGGTGCGGAAGAAAGCCTCGTACCGGTCCGCGAGGTCCAGGAGCATGATCCCGTCCTGCGCGTCGGAGATGTACGTGGTGTGATCGTCGACACAGGTCGAGGGTCCCCCGGAACAGCTCGCGATGAGGAATTCGATCTGCCCGATCTTCTCGCCGTGCGCGTCCAGTGTGACGGTGCCGTCGGTCGCGAACGAAACGTCGAAGCCGTGCGGCAGCGAGGTGAAGCTCGCGTTCAGGTGCTTCGTCTTCGTGACCCACGCTCCGCCGCCGGCGACGCCGTCGGGGTCGAACGAGTCCAGGGTGATCGAGCCCACCGGGTCCGACGCTGTGTAGTTGAAGTTCGTCGAGCTCGTGAACTTGATCGACAGGCTGGCGGGGAGCACGTTGATGTCCGCAGTGGTCGAGGCGCGCCCCGTCGGCTTGTCCTGCTCGAGATCCACGACGAACTCCCGCCCGCCGGTCGTGTTCAGGGTCAGCGCCGGTGGCGGCCCTTGGTCCACGACAACTTTCCTGAGGCCGGTGACACGCGTGAAGACGACGTACTTATCGGTCAAGTCCTCGACGAGGATGCCGTCCTTCCCGGGGTCGATCTGGTCGTCGGGACCGCTCGTGAGCTGAACTTGGAAAAGCCCGAGGGTGGAGCCGCCGGCGTCTATCGTGGCTGCCGTGCCTCCCCGACCGAACGACAGGCTCAGCGAGGTCGGAATCGACTCGAGCCGCAAGTGCGCCGTCGTCGCCCGTCCGGAAATCCCGTCCGGGTCGAAGGCGTCGAGGGTCGCGAGGTCCATCACGTCGGACCCGGTGTAGGTGACGGTCCCGGCGGCGGCGTTGAAGTGGATCTCGATGCTGGGGACGAGGTGGTCGAGCGTGGCGTCCAGCGTGGCCTCGTGGTTGTTTGAGTTGAGCGTGTCGAAGCTGACCTTGAACACACGCCCCGCGGCGGTGTCCAGGCGAAGGCCGAGGTCGTCGCCGGAGGTGGCAACGACTTTCTTCAAACCCGTGATTCGCGAAAAGACCACGTATTTGTCGGCGAGGTCCTCGACGAGCACGCCGTCGTACGCTTCGTCGATCCGGTCGTCCGGCCCGCTGGTGAGCTGTAGCTCGATGAGGCCCAGCGTCTGGCCCTTGGCGTCCAATGAGACCGAAGAGCTGCTGCCGCCGAAGGCGAGATCCAGCGTCGTTGGGATGTCCTGCATGAGCAGGTGCATGTCGGTCGCCCGGCCGGAGACGCCGGCGGGGTTGTGCTGGTCGAGCGTGAGCTTCCCCATCACGGCCGACCCCTCGTAGCTGATCGTTCCCGCCGAGGGCGAGCCGGAGATCTTCACGGTGTGCGGGAGGTTGAGGAACCACCCCTCCGTCGTGGCGGCGCCGTCCACCTGGAGCAAGTGGAACGGCCCCGACTTCAACGTTGCGCCGATCACGAACGGATCGCCGGAGCCGACTTCGGCGGACTCGAGCTGCTTGACCTGGAAGGCAAGGGATTCCACGGTTCCGTCGTTGAAGGCGTAGAGATACTGGTCGTCGCCGAGGAACTTCGGGGCGCCCCCTTTCGCCAGCCCGGCGCGAACGACGCCGATTGCGGAGTCGCTCTGGAAGGTCGAGTGCGTCGGAGAATCCTGCACGAGCGTCGCCGTGAGCGACATGTCTTGCAGCTCGAGGATGGACTGGTTCAGGACCGTGCTCGTCCGGGTCTCGGTTTCCTTGATCAGGATCTCGTCCACACGATCACTCGCGCGGTAATTCCAAGTTTGCTGACCGGTTGCCGCGACGCCCGTCAGGACGAGCGACATCGTGTTCGGAATCTTGTCCACCGTGGCGTCGACGCGGTTTTCATGCGTTCCTTGGATATCTTCGATGACGACGACGCCGGTCGTCGGGATGTCGCTGGCGAGGTCGATGCTCGCCTGGCCGGCGCCGATGCCCGGTCCGATGTCCGAGCCGCTCAGGATGCCGAAGTGTCCGACGGCGGGGACGGGCGTGAAGTCGATTCGCGCTTGAATGGGATCGATGTGCTCACCGTTGTCGCCGAGCGTGTACACGGATCCAGTTACGCCGAGCGTGTCGCCGGGCACGACCGTGTGCAGGTCCATCGAGAAGCTCGTGACCCGATCGGCGCCGGCAATCGCGAGCGTCGCGTCGTACACCTGCGGCGCGGTGGAATTGAGAGCGTCGTATCCGAACGCGACGCGCAACTTGTCGTCGGGCGGCCCGAGCAGCGGAAGCGGGATGTCCTTGCGTGGATCTTGCAGGATCGCCTCGACCGACAAAGGAAAGTCCTCGAGCGAGTCGGGCAGCTTGGAGACGCGCAGGGTGGCCCGGCCGGCGTCGATCGTCATTTGGACGAGGATGTCCGGCACGGAATCGCCGGTCATGTCGACGAGCTCCGGCTTGACCTCCAGTGAATCGACCGTCACTTCGTGAAGCTGGGCCTGCGGATCCTTGTAAACCGCGTGGATCTTGTACGCGATCGGGTCGGTGACATCGGATGCGCTCGCCGACGACAGTGTGAGGATCGCTATGCCCGGCAGGAGCAAGAGCCCCAATCTCATTCGCTTCGTCACTTTCGGCCTCCCTGTGTCGGTGCTCGCAAGGTCAAATGGTTGCTCGGTACGCTTCTGGTTGTGTCGGCAGGCAGCTGGCCTCCGGGTCGTTCAAGTCGCACGGCGGCGGCGGCAGGCAGCTTCCCGGATCACTTGGGTCGCACGGCGGTTCGGTAGGCGGCATGCAGCTCGCCGGGTCGCTCACGTCGCACGGCGGGGGCGGCGGCTGTCCCAGACAGCTCGCCGGGTCGCTCACGTCGCACGGCGGCGACGGTGCTCCACAACTCTGCGGGTCGCTCACGTCGCACGGCGGCTGCGGTGGCGCGGGGAGGCACGCAAGGGGATCCGACGAGCACTGGATCCCCGGCTGCGCCTGCGCCGCCGGGGCGAATGACTGCGTGCGGTTTCCAGTCTTCTCGGCGACCCAGATCGTCCCCGGCTTGCTGCTCCCGGGCTTCATGATTGCGATCCCTGCGGGGGCCTGCATGCTTCCCGCGGCCGTTCCGGAGCTTCCCCACGCCTCGATGAACGCGCCGTTTCGTGCGAAACGCTGGATGCGGTTGTTCCCCGTGTCCGATACGAAGACGCCGAGCGCGTTGGCGGCGACTCCGCTGGGGGCGCTCGTGCATCCGTTCGCCGTTCCGGCTCCGCCCCAAGCGCCGGCGAGCTCTCCGGTCAACGTGAACTTCTGGATCCGGTTATTGCCGGTGTCGGCTACGTAGAGATACCCGCCGTGGTACGCGACGCCCGTCGGCCCGGACAATTGACCGGGATCGTGGCCGGAGGTGCCGATGACGGCGACGGACGCGCCGGCGGGCGTCACGATTTGAATCCTGTCGTTCTCGGAATCCGCGACGACGAGCTGGTAGTCGGCAGACCCTGTGCCGGTGGGGATGACTGCCATCCCACGCGGGGACGAGAACTGTCCGGGCGCGCTGCCCCCAGTGCCGAACTTGCCTCCGAAGAAACCGCTGACGCCGAAATACTGGATCCTGTTGTTTCCGCTGTCCGCGACGTAGATCGTGAAGCCGTTCGGCGAAACAGCGACCCCGGACGGCGAGGAGAACTGGCCATCACCGGAACCGAGCGATCCCCACTTCGACAATGGAAAGCCGCCGGCGGGATCGAGGCGCAGGACCCGGTTGTTACCGGTGTCCGCGACGACGACGTCGTTCTGATTGTCGATTGCCACCGCGGTCGGCCCGCCCAGCGAGGTGTTGCTCGGCGTGAGCGGCACACCGGGGCCGTATCCTGCTGCGGCTGCCGGCGGCAGAGCGTCCTGATACACCGGGCGCCGCGCCCCCTCGGTTTTCGGAGCCAGCGGCGTACACGGCATCTGCGGCGCGGCCGGAATGGTGCTCGGTATCGGCGGAACCCCATCGGCGACCGGTTGAACCGTCACACTTATGACGAGGTCGTGCGAATCCATCCATGCCAGGTCTTCTGCGAGCGGAGCGAAGTGCTCGTCGAAGGTCTGCGGGTACGTCCCAAGCATCGGTGCGGTGAGCGTGACGAGGAACACGCCGTACGTGCTTGGTGCGACGGCCGGTGTTTCCATGCTCACGCGCCGGCCGTCGATCCACGCGGGGTCGGATGCCGCGGCGAAAGCGCTGACGCGGTCGCGAGGATTCACCGTCGCGAGCCGAACTGGGTGGCCGTCGCTCGAGGTGCCATCGGAAAACCACGTCGCGGCGCCGACGTTCTTGAGTACGACGGCAACCGTCGTCTTTTCGCCGGGGTGCAGCGTGGCCGGGATGGGATTGTTCTTCGTTGTGAGCGACCAGTCGTAATCGGCGGCGTGCGCGCTCATCGGGGCAGCCGCCGAAGCGAGGCAGAGGGCAATCAACAGATGCCGCACGGGCCGCCGGAAGCAGCGCGCGTGACGCGCGCTGCTCGCGGCTGCCTTGTGCCCTCTCACTGCCGCTCCTATGGACACACCGGATCACCGATCGGGTTCGGCGCGCAGCTCGGAACGGCGGGCTCCGGGGTCGGAGGCAGGCTCGGCGAAGGCGTTTCGGATGGCAGCACGTTCGGCAAGCAGCCCTGCGGAACGTCGCACGGGGGCTCCGGGAGCGCAGGCGTGTGCCGAAGGGCGTAGGTCCCCGACGCTGTTGCGACGGTTGCCGCGAAGGATCCGGAGTCGAGATCGAACACGCCGACGACCGTCAGCGAGCCGTCGTTATATGCGATGAGGACGCTCGACCCCAGGACGAGCATGTTCGCGTCGTCGATGGTGCCCGACGAGTCGGAGCCGTCGCCGCTCTTGAACGCGAACTGCTTCGTGCTCGTGTCGATGAAGATCGAGCCTGCTTGGTCGTCGTCGACGAAGGCGTACTCCCAACCGATCGTGAAGCTCGTCGAGTCACCGCTCGCGCCGTAGAAGCCGTCGTCTGCGAATGACGCAGCCGCTGTGTAGTCCCCTGAGTTCTGGTCCAGCGGCGCCGTCACTGAAGCCTTTCCGTCGGGACTGGTGGTGGGATCCGGATCGCCCGCGAAGGAGCCAAGCGTGAAGTGGACCGGCTTGCCCGCGAGCGGCGCGCCCGAAAGCGTGTCGGTCAATGTCGCCGACATCGTGGCGGTGCCCCCGTGATCGCCACTCGTGTCGCCGTCGTATGTGAGCGTGGTCGGGCGCTTGCGAGTCGTGAAGCCGTCGGAGCCGGCGGACGGCTCGTAGTAGTCGTTACCGGTGAATAGAGCGGCTGCGGTATAGGCGCCGGGCGCGTCGTCCAGTGTCACCGTCGTAGATACCGTCCCGTCCGAGTCGCTCGCCTCAGGTGGTATCACCGCGCTCCCCAGGGAAAGGCCCACATCAACGCCTTCGATGGCGGCGCCGCTGTCCGTGTCTGTGATCCTCGCGGAGAGGGCAGCATCGTTCTTCCAGAAGCCTTCGGTGTCGCCGGTGTAGCTGAGGGTGGTCGCGCGCTTGAGGATCGTGAATCCCGCCGCGTCCGAGCTCGAGTCGTACAGGGCATCTCCGGCCGATGCGGATACCGTGTAGTCGGCGGGAACGTCGCCGAGCAGCAGCGGAGCGGCGGCGATGCCGAGTGCGTCGGTCGTGGTCGTCGCGCTTCCGCTCCCGAGCGTGAAGGTAACGCTCGCGCCCGCGGCCGGCAGACCCTTGCGCACATCGGTCACCGACGCTCGGAGGTTCGCGAGATCGTTCCACTTCCCCGACGCGTCACCCAGGTACACGGTCGACGTGGGGCGCTTGTGAATGGTGAACGGGGCGCTGCCCGATCTGTCGGCAAACCCGTCCTCGCCCGCATAGCTCGCGGAAACGGTGTAGTTGCCGGGGGTGTCGGACAGGTCGATGGTCGTGGCTGCGAGACCGTTCTCGTCGGTCGTTGCCGTTGCCGACTGCGATCCCAGCGTGAAAGTCACCGTCCTGGCTTGGAGCGGCACGCCGTGAGACGTGTCGGTCAGGGTCGCAGAAACCGCTGCGGTTTCGAGCCCGAAGCCTTCGGTGTCGCCGGAGTATTCGATGGAGGTCTGCGCATCGAGCTTGACGGTGAAGTCTTGGGACGCCGAGTTGCCGGCGTTGTCGGTCGCCGAAACCGAGACGGTGTGCTCGCCGGGATCCGTGACGTCGGTTGCCGAACCGCACGAGATCGGGTTGCCGTCGAGGGTGCAGGACTTTGTAGCGATGCCGCTGGTGGCGTCGGCGGCGTCGGGGGAGACACTCAGCGTCCCACGGCACCACCCATTGTCGCCGGGCAGCGAGCATGACTCGTTCGCCCCCAAGCTCGGTGCGGTCGTGTCGACCTTGATCGCGCCCGAGACCGGCGCAGAGGCGTTGTTGGTCCAGTCGGTCGCGCTCGCCGCCACCGCAAAGGTTCCGTCGCCCGTCGTGACCGGAATGGGGGCACCGGACGTGTACGTCCCCGAGGCGCCGCCCGTCACGTTGTAAGTGCGCGACTTGACCCCGATGCCTTGGGCGTTGCCCGAGCCGTCGTTGTTGTCGGTGATGGTCACGGTGTTGGTGGCCGAAAGACACCAGCCGTTGGTCCCGGCGACGTTGCACGCCGGCACGACCGAGCTCACGACCGGCGCGACGACGTCCTTGTAGCGGATGCCGATGTTCTGCGGTGGGGTGCCGGTGGTCTTGAACAGTTGCAACCCGGATGTGGTTGTCGGCCTCGAAGAGCGCGTATTCGAAGTTGTAGCAGGTCGCGCTCAAGCTGCCGGCGTGGTTGACGGAGCTGAACTGGATGCGCATCACGCGGTTCGGCGAGGTCCCCGTCGTCTGGGTGTAGACGCCGGTGGCGCTGTTGCTGGCGCAGGTCAGGGAGTTGTGCCGGGAGGGGTCCATGTCGTTCCACATCGCGGCCACCATGGCGTTGGGCACGCCGGTGTTGGGCAAGTCCGCGCCGTAGCAGGTCGTGCACGGCCCGGCCAAGAAGGTGATGAACCCGTTTGAGCTCATGTACACCGTCGGATTCGAGGAGTCCCCGGCGATGCCGTTGGTCGAGATGCCCGAGGACCAGTGAAACGGCCAGTTCGGCTGCCCGGCGGCGGGGCCGAGGGGAATGGTCACGTCGTCGCTGACGCTGAGCTTGCACGGTGCGCCGCAGGTACCACGGATGTCGACGTTCCCGCTCGTGCCGATGCCGTCGTTGACGTTGATCCCTGCGGCATCGGTGGAGTTGAAGGCGTTCGCCGGCTGGACGGCAAGCAGCGCCAGGCCCAACGCCAGGCACAGGAGCTTTGCAACGCCGCGCTTTCTTGTCGCAGCGTGAACAGACGAACGAGATGCCCGAAAGATCTGCATTTGATGACCTCCGCCCCGATCTTGCGATCTCAGCTCTGTGTGGAATGCGCGAAAAAAACAGGCTCACCCAGTCGTTTCCGATCCCCCTTGGCCCCCGAAAAAGCACGTATCGTATTCCGACCTATCGTACGTTTTGCTCCGGCATTCTCCCTACGGACGTTCTGTCGGGACTTGCAGGCCGCAGACTCGACAGGATGTCCATTGGGGCCTCTACGGGTACCCGCGCCTCGCGGCCGGAGCCGAGTTGCCCACCCGGAAGGACGGCTCGCGTCCGCAATCCCAGCTCAAGCAGGAGCACGTCGTTCCTGCTTCGAAGGCTGCGCGCCGTGAGCTCTTCAATGCGCTCGAGGCGCGCGGTCAGAGTGTGCCGGTGCACGAACAGGCGTTTCGCGGTGGCGATGAGGTTGCCGCGCTCCTCGAAGAGGGCGGTCAACGTCGCGAGAAGCTGTGTTCCCTGATCGGCATCGTTTCTAGCGAGCGGCTCGATCATGGCGCGATAGAGGTCAGCCGACAAAGAAGTGTCGTGCATGAGCAACAGCGCCGGCAACAAATCGGTGAACGACGCGATCCGTGGAGAGGATGTCATCGCGCGCGCCGCGTCGAGGGCCCGCATCGCTTGACGGTAGCTCACAGCGATGCCCGCTATCCCGCTTTCGATGCGACCCAGTGCGCCTTGCGCGTCTACGCCACCGGGAAGCGCGGCGTGGGCGAGTCCCGATTCGATCGCTGCGACCAGGCTCGCCTCCGTGGTGGGACCTGTGACGACGAAAAGGGCGATGACAACGAGCCCACGAGCGTCGATGATGGAGCGGGTGTGCTCGGCGTTGATGGTTCTGAGCGCGTCGATCACTGCCGCCGCATGTGAGACACGAGACGAATCGCCGCGGGGAGATGTCGTGATGACTGCAACGGCATGCATGGAGCCGAGGCGGTACCCGATTCGCTCCGCACGTTCACGCAGCGGTTCACCGCCGGCGATCGGTCCCGACAGAAGCTCGTTGAAGACGTCACGGCGCACGCGTTCCTCCGTCGCGGCCGTTTCGCGCTCGGCTTCGAGGAATGCCTGGGTGACCGCGCCGGAGATCTGCGCGGTGATGCCGAGGATCGCGACGCTGACCGACGCGACGATCTCGGTTGTCGTGGCAGAATCTTCATTCGAAGCGTTTAGGGCGTCGATGATGTATTGCCATGCGACCCGAGTGCCGATTTGGTACGCGCGCAGCAGCGCGTGCAACGGAAAGCCTTGCGCCGCTCGAAGGCGGCCGAGCTCGCGCAGAACCGCGAGCGCTTGATCGTCGAGCGGAGCGCCGTCGGCGACGGCATGCAGGATCACTTGAACGTTCATGCGGGTGATGTTCCGGACCTCCGCGAGAGCCGAAGGGTTGTCGAGGGAGGCGTAGGCCTCGATCTCCTTGAGGTAACCGGCGAGCATCGCGTCGGTCAGCTCTTCGATGCGAGCCTCGACCACGGAAGCGATCCGGGCACGCGCGGTCGCGATGCCGTCGCCGGTTGCAAGACCGGCAGTCTCCAACTCTGCGTTGGTCGGCACTCCGGTCTCCTCACCCAGGTCGGTCCAACCAGACCAGGCTAGAGGGATTCGCCGGAAGGGGCCGTTTCTCCTCTATCGAGAGGATTTTCCTGGGTAAATGCGGAAGTCTCAGCCAATGAAGATCGACGAGGTCCCAGGAGCAAGCGACAGTGACAAGACCCCTCCGGAAAGGGCCGGCGAAGCGGCGACGCCGTTGACCATCACCGCCGGAACTGACGGCCACGCTCCGGCCAGCTTGAGCGTAACGGCGTGGTCGAAGGTCACCGTGCCTGCCATCGTGCTCGCCGTGTCGAGACCCATGCGGCCGGTGTCGAGCTGCACGGACACGGCGCCGGCGAGGGTCACGACGAAACCGTTCGAAAGTGCCGGTGCGGCAAGGGGATTCGCCGTCCACGCCAGACCGCTCATCGCGTAGGGGCCGCTTTGGCCGGGCGCGGCCGGACCGCCTGCTTCCGGCACGGCGAGCGCCGACGGATCTGCTTTCGCGAGGGTGCGTCCGTCGAACGACGCCCGGCCGTTCGCCATGTCGGCCGGCACCAGGCCGCTCATCCAATACGCGTGGTCGAAGTCGAAGTTCAATCCCGTCGTCGGTGTGAGGTATTGCGAAGGGCCCTTCTCGACCGATTGCTCGAACGGCATGTCGCGTATGTAGCTGACGCGAGCCGGATTCGGATCCCGCGCAAACTGCCGGAAGTACCGGGTGCCCTCCATCCACTCGTCGACGACCGGTGGTGTGTAATGCTCGTAGGTCGGGAACAGATAGAGCCGGTAGCGATATCGCAACTCCGCAAGCCGTTCGGCTTGCATGATCGAGCCGCCGACGGGAACGAGCTCGTCTGCTCCTCCGGCGTAGATGGCGATCGGCACGTTCCGAAGATTCTCGAGCAGCTTTCGCGTGTGCTGCACGCGTGGGTTGCTGTCGTTCGCCCATTCATAGCAAAAGCTGTATTCGTCGTAGCGGTAGCCGTCGCAGCCGGAGAAGTCGACTCCGGTCCACGCTCCTTGCGTAACGGGTGGTGACACCGGAAACGACGCAGCGAACCGGTCGGGGTACAAGATCGGAAGAAGGTACGACGCCCAACCACCCATCGAGTGCCCAGATATGTACACGCGATCGACGTCGACGTTGAACGTAGACGTTACGTCGTTCCACACTTCCCCGAAATCGGCCATCCCCTTACCGAGGTACCACGTCGACGTTCCGCGTCCACGAGGCGAGACCACGATCCCGCCGAGCCCATCACCCATGTCGCGCATGAAACGCGGAATCGTCGTTGCCGCCGAGTGCGCTTTTCCGCCGCGCCAGTGGAACCAGAACGTCAACGGAACAGCGGGAACGTTTGCGCCGTATCCCGCCGGCAGGTACACACCATACGGCTGAAAGATTCCCTCACTGCCGCCTTCCGCAGAGATCGTTGCCGCCGACGTGAAGATCCGTTCGAAGTAGCCGGGGCCGGGAACGAACGTGTCGCTGGCGGCGGTGATCAGCTTCGCCACGTCGACGCTCGTGAAGAACGGATCAATCGTCTTCGCGTACAGTGAAAGTGCTTGCTGCTCGTCGAACCACGTGCGGACTGGTTCGGCGAAGCGAAAGGCGACGTTGGCAATGTTGGCATTCAGTCCAGACAGGGTCCTGAAAGCTTTCGTCCCCCCGTCGTAATTTCCAGCGGCCACCGCGATCGATAGCGTTCCGTCTGCGCGTTCGACGAGCGCGCGAGGAATCGCCGCTTCGACGATGTTCGTGTAACCGTCTGCGTTGACGGCGACTGCGACGGGAGTTTCGGCGGTTGTCGCCAGGTCGATTGCCCGGCCGCCGCCCTGCGCCATGAGCACGGCGACGTCACCTTTCGTCGTGCCGATTCCGGAATTGAACGGGACCGAGCGCGACACCGATCCGGCGGTCGTGTCGGCAAGCAGCAGCACGGCTGTGTCGGTGGCCGCGGTCATTGCGGACGTTCGCGCAAGCACGTAAACCGTGTCGTCGTCGGCGGCCACCCGGACTTCGACGAAGTCGGCTTTCGACTGCAGGCCGGCATCGCCGTATTGCTCGTCGACTGGATACGGGTTAGGCGCCCCGAATTCGCCGGGTGCGTCGGCTTGCAGCAGAGGCTCGACGCGATACGTCTGCGGGACGGCATCCATGACGGGTCCCACCGTGGCCACGCGGTCCGCGTCGGCACCATCGTCGGCGCCGTACGAATCGAAGAGATGGTCTGCGTAGATGAACTCGCCGTTCGAATAGGCGGACGTGCCGGCGAAGCCCGTGCTCGCTCCCGTCCAGTCGGTGATCGCGCCGTCGACGACGTGCGCGTGGGCGGTTCCCGCCGGCGCCGGCTCCGTGTGCCAGGTGCCCGGCGAGGTCGCCGAGTGCAACACCGGCAGGAGCTCGAGGACGTCCGTCGGGGACGCCGGTGCGCGAGCAGGCGCGCCGCCCAACAGGCCGGCGGCCACCACGAACCAGATCCAAGTCTTTCGCATTTTCACCTTTGCGCGCTTGCGTCGAGTGCCCGTGAAGTCATGAACGTCTTCGCTGGGCGCGCGCCAGAGTCCTTCCTTCATCATGTATCCACACTGTCCCTTTCATCGGGCCTGGATTGTTCACGATGTCCGGTGGGGATCCGGAAAAAGGAGTTTCCGGTGCCGTCACGCTGACGGGAGCCCGTCCTTCCCGTCCTCGTTTTCCGGCTGGTCCGGGGGCGGATGCACCGGCATAGAAACGTGCGCCGTAACGATGAACTGGAGCACGCCCTCACGGCCGTTTTCTCGTAGGTAGAGACGCGCACCGCTCGCGGAGCAGACGTGCCGGCCTCAATCCGCCTCTAGCTTGGCAGAGTCGTTCCTTCACGGCCGGCGTTATTACCTCACGTGATGCGAACTCCGGCCATCGGAAGAATTACCTATGCCCGGGCGGACGGAGGTTCAACATTCCTGCGGATGTATGCGACGCCCCCCGCGCCTACTGTTCGGCATACAGCGCGCGCACACTTCGACAGGAGGAGCAGACATGAGTGAGCATCCGAACGTGACCGTCATCAACTCGATGACGCGGGCTGCAATTGAAGGCGACGTGAATACGCTCGCCGGGTATTTCACCGAGGACTTGGTCTTTCACGTCCGTGGGACGCTCCCGGGCGTGGGCGACCACCGGGGTGTTTCCGGGTTTCTCGGCGTGATCGGCAACATCATGGAACTGACCGAGGGCGACGTGAAGCTCGACCAGCTCTTCGCCATCGGCGAGGGAAACTGGGCTGCAGAGTGGGAGCGCGCAACCCTCGGCCGGAAGGGAAAGACGCTCGAGCAGTACAACTCCTTTGTGTATCGATTCGAAGACGCCAGGATCGCTGAGATGTGGATGATCGGCGCGGGTACCCCGGGCAGCGAGTCGTTCTTCGACTGAGCACGCGAGCGGTGCGAGCCGGCGCCGCCCGCCCCACACGGAACGCCGTCTATGCAAGACTGGCCTGCATGCCGGCGAGTGTTGTTGAGGGGCGGGCGGCGTTCGAGCGCCGGGACTGGCAAGACGCTTACGCCGAGCTCTCCGCCGCGGATACGGCCATGCTGGAGCTCGACGATCTCGAACGGCTGGCGACGGCCGCCTACTTGGTTGGGCGATCGTCGGAGAGCGCCGATTGCTGGGAGCGCGCTCATCACCAATGGATCGGGCACGGCGACAACGCCCGCGCGGCCAGGTGCGCATTCTGGCTTCGGCCAAGGTCGCTGTCTCGTATTCATGGGGCAATTCGCTGAGGGCATCTCGTTCCTCGACGAAGCGATGGTGTCCGTCGGTGCTCGAGAGGTTTCGCCCATCGCCGTCGGCGATGCGTATTGCACGGTCATTGACGGGTGTCAGGAACTATTCGACATCGCCAGAGTTCGGGAGTGGACGACGGCTCTCAGCTCCTGGTGCGACGCTCAGCCGCAACTCGTGCTGTATCACGGCCGCTGTTTGGTGCACCGGGCCGAGATACTCGCGATGCACGGCGAATGGCCGTCGGCACTCGTTGAGCTCGATCGCGCGCTCGAACGTATAGCCAATCCAATCGATGCAGGAGCGCTTGGGGCCGCCTTTTACTTGCGCGCCGAGCTCTTTCGCTTGCGCGGCGAGCACGACGAAGCAGCGGACCAATACCGCCAAGCGAATGAACGCGGTCGTGAGCCGCAGCCGGGCCTCGCGCTGATGCGGCTGGCGCAGGGACGGACCGACGCCGCGGTCGCATCCATACGCCGCGTGCTGGACGAGGCGCAGGACCCAATTTCGCGGTCGCGGGTGCTCGGAGCCTACGTCGAAATCGTCTTGGCAACCGGCGACACACCGGGTGCTCTAAAAGCGGCGGAGGAGCTCGAGGGATTCGCAGCGGAGCTCGGCATGCCCATGCTCAGCGCTATGGCGGCGACGGCTACCGGTCGCGTGCAATTGACCGCCGGTGAGCCGAGGGACGCGCTTTCTACGTTGCGGCGAGCATGGCGAGGGTGGCATAGCCTCGATATACCATTCGAAGCAGCACGCGTCCGCCTCCTCATTGCGCAAGCGTGTCGGGCGCTTGGCGACGGCGAGTCTGCCGACATGGAGCTCGATGCGGCTCGCACCGTCTTTGATCAGCTCGGTGCCGTCCCCGACCGCGGCCTGTTGGAATCGCCCACAGAGCCGGCTGATGCGACGGGACTCAGCACGCGCGAGCTAGAGGTGCTTCGTCTTCTCGCCACCGGAGCGACGAACCGATCCATCGCCGGGGACTTGATGATCAGCGAGAAGACGGTCGCCAGCCACCTGAGTCACATCTTTACCAAGCTACAGTTGGAGTCCCGGGCAGCGGCGACGGCGTATGCGTACGAACATGGTCTGATGAAACGGTGAGGGCCCCGTCATGCGACCGAGACCGCTCGGTGCAGAAATTGGCATCAGGGGAGCGCGCTATTCCGTAGCGACCTCACCGAACAGGTCGAAGTTTGGCAGCGTAATTCCCGCTTGTTCGAGCATGCGCCAGAGATGTTGGAGAAGCGCGGTGTCGGGCTGCGGAACGACGCCGCGCACGTATGGAACGATTTCTTCCCGCGCACCGACGAGCGCACCTTCGTATTGGATGAGTGGCTTGAAGCGCCATCCTTCGTAGAGCGCCTTTTGATCGAAGACGTGGGGGTTTCCGTCATTGACGGCCGCCTCCTTATCGTCACCGGCTTGGCTTGCCACGAGCGTCGCCAAATCGATCATGCCGCTTTGCCCGGGCGGTACGACGTTGTACGTCCGGAAGGCGGAGCCAACGCCGAAATCGTGGAGCTGGTTGAAGCTGCCGCGATTCATGCGCTCGACCGTGACGTTCGGCGCCGCGCCTTGTGCCGACATCGTGCTGACGATCACCGGTTCGCGCCAGGCTGATTGGTCCGACAACCCGAAACGCGATGTCAACGCCGAAACGGTTTGCGCCAGCGTGGACACCAATAACTCCGCGCACGACACTGGCGCACAGTAATCGCGCGAGGGCGCGAACGTCGTGGCCGGCTCTGCACCGTCAAGCTCCGGCGCATGCGTGAGGATGTGATACAGCACGCTGTCGGGCGTTTGATAGCTGCCGTGGTCGTCCTCGTTGCTGCCGTCGATGAACGGCGGGAAGTCCATGTTGCGGTTGTAGGGATTGACATCGTCGAGAAGCGTTTCCTGAAGTCGCTGCCGCCAGGCGCGATAAATCGCGATCCCCGGCGCGCGGTAGCTTTCGTCCGAACCGTTGCGGAGGAGCGGCGCACCGCCGTCGCTCCACTGTTTCATGTTCAGGAATGCCCGGTATTCGGGCGAGTCAGGCGCCGTTCCTTCGACCTCGAGAGCCTTCGCCAGGAACGGCAGGACCGTCGAGACATGCACATCGCTCGTCGCAGCCTTGCGAATTATTCCGTTGATCGACGTTACGCATCCAAGGGGGTCGGTACCTACTTCGTAGTCGTCGTTCGCAAAGCACGCCGCAGACGTCGTCGGATCCGTGTCGCTTTCGTTGAGCGTGACCTTCGTTCCCGCCGCGATCAGCCGGTCGACTTCGCGAGAGATTCCTTCCATCCGGTGGCGAGGTCCCCACATCTCACGGAGCTCTCCGATGCCGGCCCACCCCTTGATCGGTTTGTTATTCCAGTTGGCGAAGTAGCCTTGCGTAGGGTTCACGATCGTCGCGGCCTTCTTGCCGTCCGTCGTCAGTATGGCGGAGTTGGCGATGTAGTTTTTGCCGTCGAGTCCGGTGCGCCATTCGTAGCCCACACCCGGAAGCGGCAGTCGCGGATCGGTGTTGTTCGGACGCAGTGGTGTCAGCCCGCGATGGAAGTACGCAATGTCCCCACTCGTCGAGGCATAGTTGAAGTTGAACGTAAACGGAAAACCGTCGAGAGCCTCCTCGACGCTGTCCGGACCGGTCAGCTTTGTCTTGCGGCCGAGGCTCAGCCACGTCACGGCTCCCTTCAAGTCCTGCAGCCAATGCGCCTTCCGGTGGCTGAACGCCACGAGGTTTTCCCGATCGATGAAGAACACGGGACCGTGAATCGTGCGGCAGAGGTCTTGTACGACCGGCCGGACCGGCGGTTTCGATCGAGCGGGATCTTCGGTCGAGATACCCGGTGAGTCGGGCGGGCTGGTCGGGTTCATTCGCACGAGGAACGTCTCAGTGCGGCAATCCATGTCGCGCCAGTTTCCCGGCGTGCCGTACTGGCGCAGGTTGTCGGGGTTCAAGCGCTCGACATACGTGTCGATCTGGTCGTCGATTCCCGACGTGACCGTGTATGACAGCGTCGACGTACGGCCCATGATGTTTCCCGGGCCGAGCGGCACGTTGACGCCTGCGGAGTCATAGTTCGGTGTGTGCAACCCCGATTCCCAAAAGAAGCTCGGCGTCGAATAGCCGACTTGCGGGCCGCCGCCGAGCATCGGGTGTCCCGTGGACGTGTGGCTGCCCGACACGACGAGCGCATTGGAATGGCCGGGCGCGAACAGACCCCCGATTCCCAGCCGGTTGCCGACGGTGTCGATCGCAGCCTCTTCGGCGTGCTGCGCATCGGCCGCTTTGCAGATCGCGGACTTGATGCTGGGATCGTGCAGCAGTGCCATCTGCCCGGCGTTGAAACGACTAATTGAGTTCGGCCACACCGCTTCCCCTTCGGTGATCGTTGCCGGAGCGTCGGGATCGTCGATCCAATACAAGTCATCGAAGATGCCTTCGGCCTGCGGTTCGCCGTGCCGCGCGGTGAGTCCCGACAACAAACACGCGTTCTCAACCTCGTGGCCGCCTTCTGCGCCGAAGATGCTCAAGCCCACCGCGGCGAAGGCGATCGAGTCGGTTACCGACCACGGCTCCGGCAGCGTCCCGAGGGCGAGGTACTCCGACGGGAGTTTCCGAATCGGGTCGGCAAGATCCTGGGTGATGCGCAGGTTCACGCCGTCGACGAACGCGCGGAACTGGGCCGCGGAAGCGGGATCGGTGCTTTCCAGCTCAGCAAACATGTCGGCGCGTTCGGGCTCGGTATACAGCTCGCGACGGATGGCAATGTCGAATTCCGCGGCCGTTGCGCCGAGCGCCGAGCCGTCGCCGATCAGCTCCGCCAAGCGGCCCTTCCCCGCGCGCCGCAAGATCTCCATTTGAAAGAGGCGGTCTTCGGCCATGGTGTAGCCGGAGGCGAAGGCGCCTTTGAGGTCGTCATTGGAAAAGATGTGGGGCACGCCGTAGGAATCGCGAAGAATCCTCACCGATTCAGGAACGGCTTGCGCTACAGCCGAAAGGGCGGCCGAGACGACTGCGAGGCAGGCAACGAGAACGAGCGCTTTTTTTGTCATGGCTAGCCTTTCGGGGCCAAGCCGCCGGATTCCTGCCCATCCATGCCCCAAGAGATTTCACGCTAACGCCGGTCCGATCGCGGAGAATGCCACCGCGAACGCACGTTCTGCGCGAAGATCTTGCGCTCTCTCGTACTCGGAAAAGGAGCCCGGCGGTCGAATGTCGAAGGCTCTCCTACTCGGACTCGGGAGGAAGATCAGTCGCCGAGGTGCTCCTTGGCGACGCGCTTCGGCACAACCATCCGCCACGCATCGAGAACGATTTCCCGCATCTCGACGTCGTCGATGGCAGCGAGACGAGCGACAACCCAGTTGTACCGCATGTCGGAAAGTTGGGGCATGGAGAACTTGCCGGGTTCGGATGCGACGAGGGCCTCGCGCTCCTCTTTGGGAAATGCGAACCCCATCGTTTGTTCGTCACGCGAAAAAGCGAGGTACACGAGGCTTCCAACCCGAAACTTGACACGATCATGAATCAGCACCTCGTAGCTGCGGGGCAGCGTACGAGCCAGCGTGCGCACGTCTTCGATCGTCGTCATATCGGCGGGTTATTGTCGCGCGGAAAAAGACGTTGCGTCGTCTATCGCTTCGAGGTACGCTTCTTCAAATCCGATCGACACGGAAGGGGTGATGTTCATGACCACTGCGCCTGCGAACACGCCCCGCTGCGCTGCCTGAGCTAACCGGCGCGCCTCTTTCTTTTCTCGGCGTTCGTGCCGCGGGGCTCCTTTCGCTCCCATCCGAAAACAAAGGAGACCTGCATTGACTCGCTTACGACCACAGGTGCGAGCGATTTCGCCCGCGCTCATACTGGAAGATTTCATCGACGATGAAGAAATCGGCCTTCTGAAGTCTGGGAAGGAAGCAGACGTGTATCTCGTACGGCGGCGCGCGGCCGCCCGCTCATGCCTGCTCGCAGCCAAGCGGTACGTGGACCCGGACGAACGCGCGTTCAAGAGCAACGCGCGGTATTTTGCCCACGAGCGAGGCGACGGCTTCGTTCGCGACGGGGGAGATCGCCGACGGGCTGTGGCCGGGCGCAACACGCAAAAGGCAATCGATCAACGATCACGGCACGGTCGCGCCGTGATTCACGATCGGTGGATCGACAACGAATGGAACGTGCTCGGCACTCTGTGGCGGGCAGGAGTCAATGTGCCCTATCCCGTCGAACGCCTGCAGGATGGAATCCTCATGGAGTACGTCGGCGACGAGGAGCAGGCTGCTCCGCGACTCGCGAACGCGCGCGTCGAGCGCGCACAGCTGCGTGGGTTGTTCGATCAGTTGCGCGAAAACCTCAAGGGATTCGCACGATCGGGCCTCGTGCACGCCGACCTCTCGCCGTACAACGTGTTGCTGTGGGACGAGTTGTTGTGGATCATCGACGTCCCACAAGCCGTGCCGTATCTGGAAAACCTCGACGCGACGGAGTTTCTCCATCGCGATGTCACGAACATGTGCACCTGGTTCAATCGTAAAGGTCTCGCGTGCGACGCCGAGGATCTCTTCGCGACGCTGTTGAGCGAGCAGTTCGACTACCGGATGGAGGACCGGTTCCACGCAAAGGGATTAGGATCTACTCACGTCCGGAGTTGCCCAAATTGGTGACGTTCGTCGCTCCGATGCAAGGCGAAGCAAGGGGCATAC
>JAIVGO010000164.1 GCA_020201525.1 Actinomycetota bacterium
GAACTGGGACGCAACGATGGGAGACAACTTCGATCCTGATACGTCCAACGACGTTCTTCCCGTGCTAAAGGCCGAGCCGGGCATCAGTGAGATCTCGACCGGGACCGACGGGACGGTGCGCGTTGGAAAGACCTCCGTCGATGCTCTCGCCATGGATCAGTTCCAAGGCCGAATTGAACCGACGCTTCTCGAGGGCCACGGGCCGGAGGCACCGGATCAGATCGCATTTGGTACGCAAACTCTTCGCGATATCGGCGCGTCGATCGGAAGTGTCGTCCGCGTTTCCGTCGGTGACCTTTCGCAGTCGATGCGCGTCGTGGGGCGCATCATCGTTCCGCCGATCGGAGACTCTCGGGGGCTCGGCAAGGGCGCAATGATGACGTTCGCCGGTTACCGAAAGCTCGTTCCGGAAGGCGCACGGGACGAATATCTGATCCGGGCGGCGGCGGGCGCCGATCGCGGTGCGCTCTTCGAGCGGATTCGTACAAAGCTCACCGGCACGGCTTTGCAGCAAGGCATCGAAGGAAGCGAGGTTATCGATTTGCAACACGTTGACAACCTTCCCTTCGTTCTGGGCGGGTTGCTCGCGCTCGTCGCGCTCGGAACCCTGGCGCATACGCTCGTAAGCGGCATCCGCCGGCGCCGCCGTGATCTTGCGATCTTGAAAGCGATTGGATTCTTGCGGCGGCAGGTATCCGGGGTCGTGGCGTGGCAAGCAAGCGCTTTGGTTCTCACGGCTCTGGCTCTCGCGCTCCCCCTCGGATTCCTCGGCGGAAGGTGGGCATGGTCCGTCTTTGCGAACACGCTCGGGACGCGCCCGGAGCCGATCGTGAACGGCATCGCCGTCGCGGCGCTGGTCCCCGTCACGCTCATCGTCGCGAATGTGATCGCAGTGTTGCCCGGGATCTCGGCCGGACGCACCCAGTCCGCCACTGCTCTGAGAACGGAGTAAGAGCCAAAATGGTGAAGCCTGTACCCCCGCACCCGACTATCCACGGGTTTACGATCGAGGCACGATGACGGCGACGTTGCAAAGGACAGTGGTGGCCGACCAACCGGCCGAGGCATCGGCAGCGGCTCGGACGCTGAATCTGGTTTTGGCCGCCGTCGCGATCGCGCTGGCGGGCTTGTCCGCCGTCATCGCCGGCCGCGCCTCGGGATCGATCCGGTCGTTCGTGCTCGCAGGCCTCGTCGTCCTCTGGGCCATCGCCGGAGCCAACACGGGTATCCGGCGGCCGAGTGATCGCACCGGAATGTGGATCCTAGGAAGCGTCGTTATCGGTGCCGCCGGCCTGTACGGCGCCACGACGCTCGCGTATGCCGGGCACGGCGGTTCCGTGAGCGAATCGATGATTCGTTACGCGAAGGTGCTGCGGGCGTTATCTCTCGGCGCATTCGTCGGCGCGGTGGCCCACATCGGATTGTCACTTCCGACCGGGCGCCTAGAACGCGCGAGCCGTCGCACGTTTTCGATCATCTGCTGGGGGGGCGGGGCTGCCCTCGCCGCGGCCATCGCGATCAAGTCGCGATCGGTGTCGGCGTGGATCTTCGCAACAGCGATCGTCGCAGCGATGACGATCGGCGGCTTCGGCGTCGCGGCTCGGTACCACAAATCGACGCTCTTCGATCGACGGAGGATCAAATGGCTCGGCTGGGCGGTGACGGTCTGCGCCGGCATCGGGCTCGCGTCGGTCGTCCTTCGGGCGCTCGTCGGCTGGCCGGGACGGCAGACGGACGTCGTCCTCGCGGCCACCCTCCTCATCCCGCTCGCACTCATTCTCGGATCGGTGAAGTCGTTCGCGGCGATCATCGACAAGCTATTGTCGCAAACGATCTCGCTCGGCGGGCTCGGTGCGGTCGTCGGCGCCGTGTACCTCGGTATCGTTCTCGGGCTCGGTCGCGTTCCCGAGAAAAACGAGCGAGAGCTTCTCGTGCTTTCGATGATCGCCGCCGCCGTCGCAGCTTTGCTCTACATACCGACACGTGCCCGCCTGTCGCGGCTGGCGAATCGCCTCGTCTACGGTGAGCGAGACGCGCCCGAGGATGTTCTGCGAACGTTCGGCAGCAGGTTGTCGAGATCGATCCCACTGGACGAGCTGTTGTTGCAAATGGCGGAATCGCTGCGCAAAACGTTGCTACTCGACGCGGCGGAAGTATGGACGGGAAGCGGTGGGAAGCTCGAGCGCGCGGCGTCCGATCCCGACCGCGGCCCCGGACGTCTTTCGATCGGCGCTTCCGAAGAGTCCGTCGTCGCGCGCGCCGGCGTTTCCGGGCCCGCGTGGCTCAGTGTGTGGCTGCCTTCGCTGCTGAACGGTCGCGACGCCGCGCAACTCCGCGTTGCACCGATCACGCACTCAGGAGATCTTCTCGGATTGATCGTGATCGAGCGCCGCGCGGATGCGCTCTCGTTCAGCAGTGAGGACGAGCGAATCCTGACCGAGCTCGCACGGCAAGTCGGGCTCGCGTTGCACAATGTCCAGCTGGACTCGGCGCTGCAAGCGTCCCTCGACGAGGTCCGGCGGCAAGCCGCTGCGTTGCAGGCATCCCGTGGGCGCATCGTGGCCGTTGCGGACGCCGAGCGGCGACGCATCGAGCGCAACTTGCACGACGGGGCGCAACAACACCTCGTTGCCCTCGCCGTCAAAGTACGTCTCGTCCGCCAGCTCGCCGAATCAAATCCCGAACAAGCGAAGTCGTTCCTGGAAGAGCTCGGGGGCGACGTGACGAACGCGCTCGAAGAGCTGCGCAATCTGGCGCACGGCATTTATCCGCCGCTGCTCGCCGATCGAGGCCTGGGCGAAGCGCTCACGGCGTCGGCAACTCGCGCCGCCCTACCGACACACGTCGCGTCCGACGGCATCGGACGATACTCACCGGAGATAGAGGCAGCGGTGTACTTCTGCTGTCTGGAGGCCGTTCAAAATGCCGGCAAATACGCCGGCGAGGGCGCTCACGTTACCATCACGCTTCGCGAAGACGCGGGTGCGCTGGTCTTCGAAGTTGCGGACAACGGCGCCGGCTTCGATGTGGGAAAGCAAGGCATCGGCGCCGGTTTCACGAATATGAGTGACCGCGTCGGGGCGACCGGTGGTTCGCTGCGCGTCGAGTCCGCGCCCGGAAAAGGAACGAAAGTCATCGGGCTCGTCCCGATCCCCGGGCCTCCTTAGGCGGGGCGGTCGGATAAGAACAGCAGCACTGCCTTGACGCGCTTGTGCACGTCCTTTTCTTCCGACAGCGCTAGCTTGGAGAAAATCGAATTGATGTGCTTCTCCACCGCCCGCTCCGTCAAGAAGAGCGCTCCGGCGATCGACGCGTTGTTCCTTCCTTGCGCCATCTCGCCGAGGATCTCGCGCTCGCGCGGCGTCAAGTGCACGAGCGGGCTTTGAGCATCGCGGGATTTCGCAGCGACGAGAACCTCGACGACCTTCGGATCGACCACCGACCCGCCGCGAGCAACTTCGCGCACGGCACCGACCAACTGATCGATGTCGGAGACGCGCTCCTTCAACAGATACGCCCGACCCTTTGAGCCCTTCTCAAAAAGCGCAAGCGCGTACTCGGGCTCCGCATACTGGCTGAGAACGACGACGCCCGTTTCGGGGTGGCTTTCGCGGATCAGCTCCGACGCGCGAATGCCTTCGTCCGTCGACGTCGGCGGCATCCGAATGTCGGTGATGACGACGTCATGCTTCTCCGACGCGACGGCCGCCAGCAGCGAATCGAGATCTTCGCACGACGCCACCACTTCGATCTCGTCACTCGAATCGAGGAGACGAACGACGCCTTCCCTGACGAGGTAATTATCTTCGGCAAGCACGACGCGAAACACCATCGTCAACCTCGTGGAGCCAACTTTTCGACCAGATCGAGAGACGGCGGCGAATAAAACGAGAGCACGATGTGCTCGCATCCGGCATCTTCGAACGCGGGATAGTTTGCAACGTGCGACTCGGCGTTTCCTTCGACATCGGGAATGACGAACAGCTGGACGCCGCGGCGAATCTCCTTCGGGTCCCGGTCGACGGCCGCGCAATGTTCGTCGAGGACTTTGTTCAGGCGGAGCCATTCCACCGGATCCTGTCCCGGCGTGTTCCACTCGTCGGCATGCTTGGCAACGACGCGCAGCGTCTTCTTTTCTCCGCTACCCCCGACGACGATCGGCGGGTGGGGCCGCTGAACCGGCTTCGGCTCGCACAGCGCGTCCTCGAGCGACCAGAACGTCCCGCCAAACGTCGTGCGCTCTTGCGTCCAGAGCATCTTCATCAACGTCAGCGCCTCGTCCAGCATGGCGATTCGCGTGCCGGCCGGCGGATACGTGATGCCGTAGGCGCGATGCTCCGGCTCATGCCACGCAGCGCCCATACCGATCTCGAGGCGGCCGCCGGAAATGTGATCGACCGATACGGCCATGTTGGCAAGTACCGCGGGATGCCGGTACGTGACCCCGGTCACCATGCACCCGACACGCGCTCGCTTCGTCAGAGCGGCCATCGCAGCGAGTGTCGTCCATCCCTCGAGCGTCGGCTGCGTCAGCTCCATCAGGCCGCCGATCCCGTAAAAGTGATCGTAATTCCAGATGGCGTGGTAGCCGAGCTCGTCCGCTGCACGCCAAAAACCCACCAAGCCCTCGTACCCGAACACCGGAGGTAGCTTCGCCGAGATGAGCATGAGGCACATAGTAGGGGGTCGCACGACCGATCATGCAAAGATGAGCGCCGGCAATACGGTGTAGCCTTGGGAATCGTGACACGGGAGCTCGGAGGAACCGGGCTGAGAGGGTGCCTTGGTGGCACCGACCGTCATACCTGATCCGGGTAACGCCGGCGGAGGGAGGAAGACCGATGAGCGGCTCAGGCGGTCAACGCGCGATTGCGGGAAAGGTCCACACGGGAGGGTCGCTGCGTGTTCCGATGCGGCAAGTCGTTCTCGCCCCAACATCAGAACGCTTCGGGGACGAGGACAACGCACCAGTACTGCTGTACGACACGAGCGGGCCGTACACCGATCCGCACTTCACCCCCGACGTTCGCAAAGGCCTACCCCCCGTCAGAGCAGCGTGGATTGAAGAGCGAGGCGACACCGAGCCGTACGAAGGCGTCACCACGTCCTTTGAGATTCCCGGATGGGAAGCACACCGGCGGCGGCCGCGGCGCGCCCGGGCCGGGCGGACGGTCACGCAGATGCATTACGCGCGCGCCGGCATCGTCACGCCGGAAATGGAGTTCGTCGCGATGCGCGAGGGATGCGATCCGGAGCTCGTGCGCGACGAAATCGCGCGCGGCCGCGCGATCATCCCGGCCAACGTCAACCATCCCGAAACCGAGCCGATGATTATCGGGCGCAACTTCCTGGTGAAGATCAACGCGAATATCGGCAATTCGGCCGTTGCGTCGTCGATCGAAGAGGAAGTCGAAAAGATGACGTGGGCGACTCGCTGGGGCGCCGACACGGTGATGGATCTCTCAACGGGCAAGGACATTCACACGACGCGGGAATGGATCATCCGCAACTCGCCGGTGCCGATCGGGACGGTGCCGATCTACCAAGCGCTCGAAAAGGTCGACGGCAAGGCCGAAGAGCTGACGTGGGACATCTTCAAGGACACGTTGATCGAGCAAGCCGAACAAGGCGTGGACTACTTCACGATCCATGCCGGCGTGCGCCTTGCATATGTGCCGCTGACCGCGCGGCGCGTGACCGGTATCGTGAGCCGTGGGGGCTCGATCATGGCGGCGTGGTGCCTCGCACATCACGAGGAAAACTTCCTGTACGCGAACTTCCGCGAGCTCTGCGAGATCATGGCCGCGTACGACATCTCGTTCTCGCTCGGCGACGGTCTTCGGCCGGGCTCGATCGCCGATGCGAACGACGAGGCACAATTCGCCGAGCTCGACACGCTCGGCGAGCTGACGAAGATCGCGTGGGATTACGACGTGCAAGTGATGGTCGAAGGACCGGGACACGTTCCCATGCACCGCATCAAGGAGAACATGGATCGCCAGCTCGACATGTGTCACGAGGCGCCCTTCTACACACTCGGCCCGCTTACGACCGACATCGCCCCCGGGTACGACCACATCACGAGCGCCATTGGGGCGGCGATGATCGGCTGGTACGGCACGGCGATGCTCTGTTACGTCACGCCGAAGGAGCACCTCGGCTTACCCGACAAGCAGGACGTGAAAGACGGCGTGATCACGTACAAGATCGCCGCGCACGCAGCCGATCTCGCGAAAGGCCATCCCGGCGCGCAGGCGTGGGACGACGCGCTGTCGAAAGCGCGGTTCGAGTTCCGCTGGGAGGATCAATTCAATTTATCGCTCGACCCGGACACGGCGCGCGCGTACCACGATGAGACGCTCCCGGCCGAGCCGGCGAAGAAAGCGCACTTCTGCTCGATGTGCGGACCGCACTTCTGCTCGATGCGAATCACGCAAGATGTACGGGAATACGCCCGCGAGCACGCGGTCGAAGAGCAAGAGGCGCTTCAAGTCGGCATGGCGGAGAAATCCAAGGAGTTCCGCGACGCCGGCAACAAGATTTACATCTAGACCTTGAAGGCGTACTCCGCGTTCGGATTGGAATCCGTGTCGGCCCAGTTGTACACGCGCAGGATCAACGACTCTCCGGGCTGCACGGGTATCGTGACTTGCTCGGCGCAGTTCAATGGTCCGAGCGTGCATTTGTCGCTGGTGGTGTTCGCGCCGGTCGCCACGAAACGTTTTTGTCCCGGGGGGCCGCCGGCCGGCAAGCAAATGAATGAATCGTGATCGATTGCCGGTGACAGCAAGAAGGCCAGCTCGGTCGGAACTTTGCCGTCGATTTCTTGCGGCACCGTGATCGTTTGCTCCGCCCACGAGCCGTCCGGTGACGGGGTTCCGCACGCAGCTTCGTTTTCCGCGGCGGAGTTTTGCGGGTTCGACCAGTACGGGCACGCGACGATGCACGGCACGGGTGCGTCCAAAGCGAGGTGCGTGGGCGCGACCCCACCGCCGAAAGAAACATTCAAACGGCCCGCCTCGTATTGAGTCGCTACCTGAACGTAGTACGTCGTGCCCGGCGTGGCCCGGAACGCGATTTGGCCGGCGCCCCGCGTGTTCGCGTGGTTGCACGCAACCGTCTGCAAGGAGGCGAGATCCGACCCAGAATATACACCGAGCACCGGCGCAGCCTCGCTGCCGCGCGTGTTCAGCATGACCAGATCGTCGGTCGTCTCGTTATGCGCAGCCGATGTGTACTTGTACCAAACGGAGCGGCCGACCGATGTTCCGCACGGCGCCGGCTCGCCCATTTCGGCCGTGGAGAAATATGCGTCTACGTTTGCCTCGAACGGTAGCGATGGCACATCGAGCGCGTCGGCAAAGTCGTCGTTCACCGGCGCCGCTCGCCGCGCGAGCACTGCGTCGATGTCGGACTTTGTTTGTCCAACGACCGCATTCACGTCGTCCGCCGCGCCCTCGGTGGGCTTGTTGTCGTACCACTCGGTCACATACTGGTCGTACTCGCAGCCGAAGCGGATCTTGTACGAACCGGTTTCCGGGACGAGCATGACGTACGTCCCATCGTCCCCCGTAGTGCCCCAGCCTTTGACGACCCCGGATTGATATGCGGTGATGCAGGTGTATCTGATCGGCGCGGCGGCTTCGTCGGTAATCGACCCGGTGATGACCCCCGCCGGCCCCATAGACGCATCGATCCCGGCAATCGCTTGGCCGTCTGCAACGGTGACGGTATCCGCTAGCTCCTCGGTGGGCTTGTTGTCATACCATTCGTACAAGAAGTCGTCGCCTTCGCAATCGTAGAAGACGAACTTGTAATCGGCGGGATAGAGATCCAGGAAAGTGTACCGTCCGTCGGCGCCGGTTTGCGCATAGTCCCAATAATAGGAGTACCCGTCCTCGAATCCGTTTGCCTCGATGCAGATTCCGTCCAGCGGCTCGTCGTTCAGACCGGTGACGGTGCCCTGCACGCTCGAGACCTTTTGAATTCCGAGGTGCACCGCGCCGGCATTTGTCGGATCCTGGGTGACTTGCAGCCGGTAGGTGCGCCCTCCGTCCAATATCAGGCTCCGACTCGAAGCGCAGCCGGCAACCGGGGTGAGCGTGCCCGGTGCATCACCGGTGAATGCCGCGACGCTCGGAATCATCGCGGTCCCGCCGGTCACAGAGATTCGTACCGCGACGTCTTCCGGCGGCGAAAAGGAATACCAAAGGCTCTTCGTCTTGGTGCCGCACGCCGGCTCCCCCGCCTCCGCCGTCGCGAACGTCGCGTCGTCGTTGCCGGCGAACGGAAGCTCCGTGACGACGGTCGCCGACGAGAAAGAGTCGTTGGCAGGAGGATCGAGCGGGCCGGCTTGCCCCGGAGAAACTGCGGACAGCGCGACGAGCGCCGCACCGATCGCCACAATGATGCGAAGTCGTCCAACGCGCATTGTCCGCATTCCTGGCCTCCCCGTGGTTGCGCCCTGTCGAAAGCATTGGCGACGACCTCGCGATTTCCTTCTTTGGGGGGATATTTAGCCTACGGCCGCGGGACGAGGGCACTGCGCACGAATTCGAGTAGCTCTTTCTCGCGCCGCTTCAGCGCGTCGAGCCCGGTGGGGCCGCCGGCTACGGCACGCAGAACCCCGGCCTCGGTCAACGATCCGACGACCGCCGTATAGAGAGTGAACAGCAGGAGCGCCGGGTCCTGCCTGCGAAACACGCCGTCGTTCATGCCGCGCTCCAAGAACTCGAGCGCACGCATGCGCAACGGCTCGAGCAATCCTGCGAACTTCGATACAGTTCGCGCGTCCTGCCACGACGCCTCTCGGACGAACATGGGAAACTCCGGCCACTCTTCGGCGAGGCGGAACATCACGCCGATCACGGCCTCGACGCGGTTCCAGGGCTCGGCAAACTCTCCTTCGAGCGCGCGCTCGAATTCGGTGGCGAGCCGCGAGCCGACGGTGTCGACGCAAGCCTGAAACAGGCTCTCTTTCGTCGGGAAGTAATACAGGAGCGTCTGTTTCCGCACGCCGGAAGCGTCGGCGATTTGATCCAAGCTCGTGCCGTCGAACCCACCGGCGCCGAACAGGCGAATGGCCTCCGTGAGGAGCTGCCGGCGCCGCTCGTCCCCTCCGGTCCTCGTCACGGCTTCACCGCCACGCTTTCGGCCGGTCCGTCCGCGGTATCGGACGCGACGCCTCCCACACACGCCGCCACGGTGCCGCGTCCGGTCCCGCGCCGTCGGGCGTCTCGTCGCGAGCATCGCGCCGGATCGCGTCCCACCACGTCGTGCGGTCTTCGTCGAGGAGGCGCACAAGGGCGCCGCGCATCCGCGTGTTCAAGTCGAGTGCGTTCTCTCCCGGCTGCGCCGTGACTGGTTTGCCGAA
>JAIVGO010000114.1 GCA_020201525.1 Actinomycetota bacterium
ATCTTCCCCCCGTCCTTGATCCCCACCACTTTCACGGTGACTTTGTCATTCTCGTGAAGGTGATCACCGACGCTCTTGACGAAGTTCCGGTCGATCTCACTGATGTGGACCAGACCGGTCTCTCCGCCGTCGAGCGCGATGAAAGCTCCGTACGGGGCCAGGCGGATGACCGTCCCCTCGACTATTGCCCCTACTTCTACCGGCATACCTTCGACCAGACTCCTTTCGTGCTGACGCCCGGCCGCATGCCGGGATGGACTGTCATGGTATGCCCCGGTGTCGAGGCGGGTCAATGAGTTCGCGGCGCGCCGTCAGCGAGCGATGCGGAATGAGTGAGAAAAAGCCGTCCACCACCGGGAAAAGGCGCTTTCGGCCTGTGGAGGGTCGACCGTCGCCGCCTCCGGCACGTGCGGACGTGGCTGCGGCGAAGCGGCCGGCAGGACGGCGAACGCCGTTTCCCCCGGACGGATCATTCCAAGCTCCTCCCGCGCAATGCGCTCGACTTCTTCGTCGGTTTGCAACGCGTCGCGCCGTGCTCGCAGCTCGGCGATTTTCCGGTCGAGGGCCGCCGATTCGCCGCGCAACGCCGCAACACGCTGACGCCGGGAAACAAGTGTGCGCGCCGGATAGAGGGACGAGACCAGCAAAGCAACGACGATCAAGCCGAGCGCGGCGGCGTGCGGACGGTACTTCTTGTTCTGCTCGCGCTGTGTTTTCCGACGCTGCGCGCGCGGACCTTTCGCGCTCATTTGGAGCCTCCACCGGTCACCAAGCCGTAGCGAGCGGCGTCGCCGAGTGACTCTTCAATGCGCAGGAGCTGGTTGTACTTCGCGACGCGATCACTGCGCGCCGGTGCCCCCGCCTTGATCTGACCCGTCCCGGCGGCGACGACCAGATCGGCGATCGTCGCATCCTCCGTTTCGCCGGAGCGATGGGAGATCATCGCGTTGTATCCATTTCGCCGGGCGAGCTCAATCACGTCGAGCGTCTCGGTGAGCGTCCCGATCTGGTTGACCTTGATGAGAATCGCATTTCCGACCTTTTCGGCAATGCCGCGCTCGAAGAACATCGGGTTGGTGACGAAGATATCGTCGCCGACGATCTGCACGCGGTGGCCGATCTCAGCTGTGATCTTTTTCCACCCGTCCCAATCGTTTTCCGCCAGCGGATCTTCGATCGAAACGATTGGAAATTGATCGAGCCATTCCGCCGTTCCTGCGATGAGCTCGTCGCGGGAAAGCACGACTCTCTCGCCGGGAAAGGCATATGTGCCGTCGGATTGATAGAGCTCGGTAGCGGCAACGTCCATTGCGAGTGCGATATCGGCACCGGGCTCGTAGCCCGCATCAACGATCGCGTCCACCAGCGCTTGCAATGCATCGTTGTTCGTCGCCAGGTTCGGAGCGAAGCCGCCTTCGTCGCCCACGCCGGTCGATTGCTTCTTGTCCTTCAAAACCTTCTTGAGCGCGTGATACACCTCCGCTCCCCAGCGAAGGGCCTCCGCAAAGGAAGCCGCACCGACCGGCGCGATCATGAATTCTTGAACATCCACGGTGTTGTCGGCGTGCACCCCGCCGTTCAGAACATTCATAAATGGGACCGGAAGCTGGTGCGCGTTCGCGCCGCCGAGATAGCGATACAACGGAATCCCGAGCGAGGCCGCCGCAGCCTTGGCGGCCGCAAGCGACACGCCGAGCAACGCATTCGCTCCGAGCTTGCGCTTGTTATCGGTTCCGTCCAGGTCGAGCATGATTCGATCGATCTCGCGCTGGTCGGTTGCGTCACGATCGCGTAGCGCATCGGCAATCGTGCGGTTGACGTTTTCCACGGCGCGCTGGACCCCTTTGCCGAGGTAGCGCTTGTCGCCGTCGCGCAGCTCGAGCGCTTCGTTGGCGCCTGTAGAAGCGCCGCTCGGCTCGACGGTCGGGTTGCCGCGGGAGTCCAGGACCTCGCGTGCTTTGATTGCTTCGATGATCGCCATACGGCTTCATCCTATCGGCGGCCGTAAAAGACGATTGCGAAGCAGGTAATCAGCCGCCGAACGGTCCCCCGAAGCCGCCGATCCCGCGTCCCCCGCGGCGCGGCCGGAACGATCCGCGGAGATCATCGGCCGTGAACGCGCCGGCCGCCTCGCCGGTGGTCGCGAAGCGATAAAGCGCGGCGTTGAAAATGCCCGACATCGCGCCGCCGGCAGCCGTCAAGGCACCGATCCCGAGCACGAGGACGACGACCCCCAGCACCGCAACGACTTGCATCAAGAGGTAGCCGACAATTGCGACGGGAATGACCAGCAGAAATATCACGATGCCGATCGATGCATTGCCGACGAACTGCTCGCCCCAGCGTTGCTTGAAGAGGCTTCCGGATCGCTTCACCGAGTCCACAACGCCGAGGTCTTCATAGATGAGCACGGGAACGACGAAGAACGTCACGGCGCTCCATGCGGCGCCGACAATCGCGATCACGATGCGACCGAGGAACCCAGCCTTCTCCTCGAGTGAGCGCAGAATCAATCCGACCGTTGCCGCCAGCGCGGCCCATCCGATGATCTTGTCGATGCGCGAGGCCGCGATCTTCAAACCGTCTTTGACCGTCGGGTCGCCGCCGTTGAGCCGAATCGTGGCGGCGCCGACGAGCGCGGCGTTGCAGAAGATCGCGATGAAATACGCGAGGAAATAGAAGATGCCGAGAAGGACGTAGTGGATCACCGTCGGCTGCTTGCCGTCTCCCGGTATCCCGGACGTCCCCCACGCGACGGCGAAGAGCGAAGCCGCGACGATCGCCGTAGCAACGAAAGACACGACCGGCAGAATCATCAACTCGCGGTCGGCCTTCAACACCTCCCAACTCGCGCGCGCAAGCCGAAACCCCCGCTCGATCCGTCCCATGCCGCCCTCCTCGTTGTGAACCTTCAATGTAGCGCTCCTACGACCAGCGGGTGACGACGTGGGCGAGACCGATTGCGAACCCGATGGAGAACACGATTACGAATGCGCCGTAGATCCGCGGGAGGACGCGCCGGAGCACTCGTCCAAGAAGCGCGAGCAAGGCCCCGACGGCGAGCATACGCAGACCGCGCACCAGGAAGGTGGCCGCTGCCAGCGAGACAACACCCGTGCCGCGCGCGGAGGCTTGCCACGCAAACGCTTTGTACGGAACGCCGAAGGCAACCTGATGCCACAGCGCCCACCCGTGAGACTGATTCAGCCATCCCGCCGCCGCAGCGCTCATTCTCGGCGTCACGAGCGGAAGATGTGCGACGGGCGCGACCCCGAAGATCGATCCAAGGTCGGACGCGATCACTCCACCGGCGACCGACCCGCACACCGCCGCCAATGCGAGCTTCCAAAAACGGCGCGGGACGGCGAGCGCGAGGAGCGCCACGGCAAAGTCGGGCACAACCGGAAACGCAACCGCCTCTGCGACGCCCCACGAGAAAGCCAGGATCAGGCACGCGCGCGACGATGCAACGTCGCGTGCGACCTCATGCGCGGAGCGCCTCCGCGGCCCTCTCGCTTTGAAAGCACCGTCGCGCAGCTTGGCGACGCCCTGCCCTAGTTGTGACGCGATCGCATCCGGACGATCGTCGTGCGAGAAATGAATTGCGTCGCCGAAAGCGATCGCAACCGAGCCCCGTCGTGGAAGCGTCGTCCCGGGTGCAAGCACGTCACTCGTGCCCGCGATGCCCACCGGGACAACCGGGTAGCCGTACGCGGCAAGCTTTCCGACCCCACACTTGAACGATGCCATCCCACCGTTGCGTGATCTCGTCCCTTCGGGAAACAGCAACACGGACGTCCCGCGGTCGAGAAGGTCCTTCGCTCGGTTCAGGCCCTCGTTGCCCGAACGGGGAAACGGGAATGCGCCGGTGAGAAGAGAGGTCGCGGCTCCTGTTCCTCGCGTCGCAAAGAAGTAATCTTGCGCGGCGGCCGGGGCGAATCGGCGACGAATTCGCCTCGGGAGCGCGGCAATCAAGGCAGCGGTGTCGGCGTGGCTCGCGTGGTTCGCGATGTAAATCGCCGCGCCTGCGGGAAGGCGGCAACGCCCGCGAACGGTGAGCGGGTGGCAAAACCACCGAACGATCGGTATGAGCACAAAGAACTGGAGCATGCGCCGCGTGGCGTTCGCACAGCGGGACCGCATCATCCCCACACCACCAGCACTGTGTACGTAAGCGGCAGGACAACGAGCAGCGAGTCGATCCGGTCGAGCAGCCCGCCGAATCCCGGCAACCAGGTTCCCGCGTCTTTTGCGCCGAACTGGCGCTTGATCAGCGACTCGAGAAGGTCGCCCCACACGGCGCCGGCTGCAACTACAACTGGGAGCAATGCGCGCACCAGTGGATTAAGCGTCGACGGAATCGCAAACCCCATCAGGAAAATGCCGATCGTCGCGCCGACGAGATTGCCGGTGGCGCCCTCCCACGTTTTCGCGGGGCTCAGTCGTGCCGCGAGCGGATGCTTTCCAAAGATCTTGCCGGCGCCAAACGCGGTCACATCGCTGATTGCAACCGCCGTGCCGATCGCGAGAAGGATTCCCTTCCCGCCGGCGACGTGCTCGCGCACCAAGAGAAAGTACGTCAAGAGCCACGGCACATAGGCAAACCCGAGCGCTGCGTATGCGAGGTGGCGCACGCCGTTGCGCACGTCCTGCGTCAGCAGCGGTGGCAACGTCGCGGCGATCAGAAGAATGGGCGGCATCGCACGCCACGCCGTGAGCGACACGGCTGCGATGGGCGCGCTCATAACGCCGGCGACGTACAGCGCGCGCCGGTACGGCACCGGCAGCTCGACGAGGTGAGCGTACTCACGCAATCCTTGCAGGCTGATCGCGCACACGAATGCGACGGCGAGAGCCCGCGATCCCATGACGGCGGTGCCGAACAACGGCGCGGTGATCGCCCACGTTCGCCAGCGAACGAATAACACGCGGCTCGTCATCTCTTTTAGGTGGTGGCGCTCGGCGGCGACGACGAGTCCGAGACCGCCGGCAAGCGCCAGCGACACGCGCTCGGCTGCGGGAACAAAAAGCTCGTCAGCGGGAGAGAACATCGAGCATCTCCTCCTCGACTTCGCAATCCCGGGGAATCTCGATGAACGCGGCCGCCGATACCGGATCCGGACGCCCGCGCAATGCTCGCACCCGAAGAAAAGCCGTCACGAGGGAGCCCATCGCGATGACCCAGAGCACAACGCCGAACGGAACCGCCGACCCGAACAACGCGCCAAAGACCGCGCCGAGTGCGATTGCCGCCGCGCGGTCGGCTTTGCCCATCGGACCCCGGGAGTCGCGACGCCCAGTGATGGCGAGAGCGAGAACACCGGTCGAGCTCGCGAACAACGCGCAGCCGAGCGCCCCGAGCGCGAGGCGCGGGCCGGCGACGAAGCTCGTCGCGCCGATCGTCGCCGCATCGCCGACGCGATCGCCGACCTCGTTCAAGACGACACCGAACGGCCGGGACGTGCGCGTGCGACGTGCGACCGACCCGTCGAGCGCGTTCAATCCGAGGCGCACGACGACCAACGGCGGCACGGCCAGCCACAACAGCGGCATATGCAGCAGTCCGCCGGCCGCGATGACGAGGCCCGCCACGACGCTCACACCGACCGCGCCGAGCGTGAGAGTGTCCGGTGATACGCGGCGCCGAACCAAAGCGTTTTCAACGATCCGTAACCGGCGGATGAACCAGGGCTTCACTCCGTAGAGTCCCATCGTCAGCCCCAGTGTCCCGAGCCGATCGCGATGAAGAACAGCGCGACGACGGAGACAAACGCCAAACATGCGAACACGCTCAGAACGCCGAGCGCGAAAAGCCATGGGTGACGCTTCCGCAGCGAGATTCGTGCGTCCATGATTCACTCCTCTCATCTGCCGGGCACTTCCCGGCCACACCTCGATGATCGAAGGAATCCATGCGTGGCAACAGACGAGGAACCGCCTGTTTTTGCAGGTCACAGGTACCCGATTGCGTCTGGGTACTTTCGGAAGCTACTCGGCCTTGTCCAGGCCCTTTTGGATCGCGTAGCGCATCAATTCGTAGCGCTTTCGGAGTTGCAGCTTCGTGAGGATGTTCTGGACATGGTTCTGCACCGTCTTCGTCGAGATGAAGAGCTGCTCCCCGATCTCGCGGTAGGTAAAGCCTTTCGCGACGAGCTTGAGGATTTCGTTTTCGCGCGGCGTGAGCTTCGGCTCGCCGGCGCTCCCGCCGGCCACGCGCCGGAACTCATTCAGCACGAGGCCGGCCAGTGACGGAGTGAACACCGGCTCACCGTCGCGGACGCGCACCACCGCGTCACAGATCTCGTTCGCGGTCGAGCTCTTCAGCAAGTAACCGCTGGCGCCGGCTTTCACCGCCTCTAGCACGTCCGCCTCTTCCCCGCTGGCGGACAAGACGAGCACACGGACGTGCGGCGATTCCTCGATGATCCGGCGCGTCGCTTCGGCGCCGGATACGACCGGCAAATTGAGATCCATAACGATCACTTCCGGCATCGACTCGCGCGCATGCTCGATCGCCTTTCCCCCGTCGGCGGCCTCCGCAACGACCGTCGCGACGCCGGACTTTTCGAGATCGGCGCGCACGCCGTCGCGCCACACGGGGTGATCGTCGACGATCATGACGCGAATCGGCTCAGTCACGCTGCACCGGGACCTTGATCTCGACCATCGTTCCCGCGCCCGGCGACGATTGCACGCGCACGGAACCACCGATGTCTTCGACGCGACCGATCACGCTCTTCTCCAATCCCATCTTTCCCTGCTGATGCAGGAACGACGGATCGTAGTCAAAGCCGGCGCCGTCGTCGCGCACCGTAACGCTGAGCGCGCCGTCGTCGACCTCGGCGAAGACCGTTGCACTGTCGGTTCCGGCATGATTCGCCACGTTCTGCAAGAGCTGCGCAACCGCCGACGCGATGCTCTCAGCCGCCTGCGCCTCCATGAACAATGCGCCGACGGTACTGACCTCGACCTTAAGCCCGTTCACGACGCGCGCCGCTCGCTCGAGCCCGTCGCGCAGCGAGCGCGCGCCCGTCGCAACTTCGACCGGCTCCCGAAGGATGAGTCCGCGCAGCGCGACTTCCTGATCGGCTGCCATATCGGCGACTTCTTCGATGCCGGTACGATCGACACGGCGTGACGCCGCGATTTCCTTGGCTCTTTTATGGATCATGGCGAGCGTTTGCAGTACCGAGTCGTGGATGTGACGCGCCATCGACTCGCGCTCGGCCAGCCGCGCGACTCGCTCGCGCTGACGAATCGCTTCGAGCGTCGCGACCCGAAGCTCGTCGGCGCTGCGCTGCAAGAGCCGTGACACGAGGCCGACGGCTAGGCCGGAGACGACGTAGAGCACGATGCCGGTTGCGAGGCTCTGAATCTCCGGCCGCAACAAGCTGCCGAACGAGACGCCGTTGACCGGACGGCTCAGCGCGAGAGAAAGCCCGGCGGCCGCGCCTGCAAGGGACCCGGCTTTCGGACCGCCGCGGACACCCCACGCAAGGACGGCGCTCACCGGATACGCCGTTGCGAGAAAAGAGGACCCGCCGAGGACCGCCCCGGACGGAACGACGTAGCCTGAGATCAAGATCAACGCACACGCAATCACCAGATCGGCGGTGAGATTCCGGCGACGTTGATCGCGGTTCTGATCGGCCGTGAGATACACCGTCCATGCGCCGGCGATTCCCACCGCGATCCACGCGACGAACGGGTGATCGAAGTCGCGCGTGCCGGCGGCCGCGAGAATCATCATCCAGCCGAGCGCGACCCACCGCACAACGAGGACGCCCCGCGCCAGTGAACGGGTCGAGCGATCTGGATCGGGAAGGCTCACCGCGCTGCGTCCCACAGCGCCCGGGCGTCTTCGGCCGGCACGTCTTGCAGCGCAAGGCCGCGGGCGCGTGCCGCTTCTTCCACGCGTGCGAGGCGATCGCGGAAGCCCCGCGCAGCTCGGCGGAGCGCCGATTCGGCATCGATCCCCGCGGCGCGCGCCGCCGCGACGACCGACAGCAACAACTCTCCGAAGGCTTCTTCGTCGGCGGGCGCGTCCTCAGACGGCACGGCCGGCGGCAAGGATGCACGTGCAGCTCGCTTCAAGAGCTTTTGCGCGTATGCAAGCGCCGGCAGCGCCTCGGGAACGCCCTCCAGAACGGACGAACGTCCTTTCTCGACGTCTTTGATCACTTCCCAGTTCGCAACGACTTCCGATGAGCCTTCGACGTCGACGTCGCCGAATACGTGCGGATGCCGCGTGATGAGCTTCGTCGTCAGACGGTCGGCAATGTCGTCTATGTCGAACTCCTTGCCGTCGACAGCGATCTCGGCATGAAAGACGACTTGGAGCAACAGGTCACCTAGCTCTTCCGCCATGTGCGCGCGGTCGTCTCCCTCGATCGCCTCCAGAAGCTCGTACGTTTCGTCGAGCAGATATTTCGCGAGCGACGCATGCGTTTGCTCGGCGTCCCAGGGGCAGCCGCCGGGTCCGCGAAGTCGCGCCATGACGCGCACCAGGTCGAGCAGCTTGTGCCCTGCCGGGGCGCGGCCGATGACGACCTCGACCTCGATGTCGCCGCGTAACGCGCGCTCGAAGACGGCTTTGGTGATCGCCTCCGGATCCTCCACCGGAAGGATGAACACGACCTCGCCTCGATCGACGGCCAGGCGCGCGAGCTCGTCGGCGAGTCCGGCAGCGCCCGGCAACGTCTGTTCGTGAACGTGCGCCAGCAATCGGAGCGACGGGACCCCGGTGGCTCCCGGCGCGTCGCCGCGCAAACGTTCGCGCGACGCGGCCGGCAAAACCACGACCGTCCTCTCGGCTTCGCGCAGCCGCTCGGACAGCGCATCGCCCGGTGCCGCGGCCACCAACGACGTCGACGTGAGCGCCTGCCACGCTTCGAGCGGAAGAAGATCGGGCGAACCGGACCCTTGGCGCACCAAAACCACCCGAGACATGTGGCCAATCTATCGCGAGCGGGCAAAAACGTTGCCGGAGTGGTGGCAAGAGTGCCGATGCCGTGTCACACTGTCGCCACGCAAGAGAGGAGGTGGTCCCAACGTCATCAGAACATAGGACCTGCGAGGTGGCTGCCCGCTAGGGAGCCGCTCGGGATCACCTAGCCTCTCGCTAGATACGAGCGGCCTGGCGGAATCCCAGCAGCACCACCGGTCCGCAGGCGTCCGGCTTGTCCACCGGACACGGCGCAAAGCGCCGAGCCGCAGCGGAAACGATTTGAGAGGGGCGGAATCCTCCGCCCCTCTCTCTTTTGCCTCCAGGCAGGCAGGTAGAGTTGCGACCGTTATGGAGCTCCTCAAGTGGATTGCAGTCGCCGGCGGCATCTTTCTGATCGTCGCCGCGTGGGGCAGCCTCATTCACACACTCATCGTGCCGCGCGGCCTGTCGTCGAGGCTCTCCACCAATGTCGAGCGCGTGATGAACCGCCTCTTTCTTCTCGCCGCCGACCGGTTGAGCGATTACGAAGCGAAGGACCGCTTGCTGGCGCACCTGGCGCCGCTGTCGCTGCTTGCCTTGCTCGTAACATGGCTCGCGCTCTTTCTCGCGGGGTTCGGGCTCGTTCTGTGGCGCGTGACGGAGTTCTCTTTCGCCGACGCGCTCCGAGCGAGCGGCTCTTCGTTGTTCACACTGGGGTTCCTCGTCCCGAAGGACGGCTCGTCCACGAGCATCGCGTTCTTCGCGTCGGCGACAGGCCTCGTCGTGATCGCGCTGCAAATCGCGTACTTGCCGGTGCTGTATCAGGCGTTCAACCGGCGCGAGACGACGGTGACGACACTCGAATCGCGCGCAGGCGCCCCGGCTTGGGGGCCGGAAATTCTTACGCGTCATCACGCGGTGGGTCTCATCGACAACTTGCCGGCGTTTTATGCGGAGTGGGAACGCTGGTCGGCAGAAGTTGCCGAGAGCCACACGACCTATCCCATACTCATTTCGTTCCGTTCGCCGCACCCGCTACGCCACTGGGTCGTGGGATTGCTTGCGGTACTGGACTCCGCCGCCTTGTACAACGCGCTGTGTCCGTCAACCGCGCCGTCGGAAGCGCGGCTGTGTCTGCGCATGGGATTCCTCACGCTGCGCGGTATCGCGCAAACGATCGGCGTGCCGTACAACGCCGACCCGATGCCGGGCGATCCGATCGAGCTCACGTTTGAAGAGTTCGCCGAGGGCGTCGAGAGGATGCGTGGCCCAGGATTTCCTATGGAGCGCACGGCCGAAGAAGCGTGGCCGCACTTCCACGGATGGCGCGTGAACTACGAGGCGACTGCATATGCGCTGTGTGATCGCTTGCTCGCAGTCCCCGGGCGGTGGACGGGCACACGTACCCACGCGCCGGGAATCGTCATCGACACTTTCACGCCGATCGATCGCCGGCCGGAAGACCCCAGTGGAAAGAACTCCGGCCCGGCGACTTGGAAGAAGCGCTAGGCGAGTCCGAGGACGCCGGGAAGCTCGGCGTGTTTGCTGATGACGAAATGGCCTTCTGGTTCGAGCTGGCTGTCGTCCTCCCAGACGCCCGTGTACCGCACCGCCGTCATTCCCATCGCGCGCGCGCCCGTGATGTCCGTCCGGCGTAAGTCGCCGACGTGAGCGGCGTGTTCCGGCGCGACGCCGAGCGGGGTCAGTGCATGTTCGAAGATCTTGCGCGCCGGCTTGTACACGCCGACGTCATCGGAAAATGCCCACGAATCAAAGTTGCGTAAGAGCCCGCGCGCCTCGAGGAATGCGCGCAAGATGCGCGACGGTGTGAAGCCGACGTCGCAGACGATGCCAATCTTGACCCCACGATCTTTCAAGAGCGCAATGCATTCTTCGAGGCCGTCGGTTAGATGCAGCTCCGCATCCTTGCCGGCATCGGAAAAAGCTTCGATGAGCAGTGCGCGGATATCGGCGGGAACGTCGAAGCCGAGCTTCTCGACGGCGATCTCTGCCGCTTGCTCCGACGATAGGTGATCGTTCGTCACCCAGTGCTCCGCCGCGACCGCCCACGTCGCGTCGAACACGGCGCCGAGCGCTTCGCGTTCCGCTGCGAATCCGGCGCCTTCGAGAATGCCTGCCCACGCGGCCGCGCGCTTGCCGCGGAGGTGACCGCGCTCCTCGTAGACGAGCGTGTTCCAGTAATCGAACGTGACTGCGCGGATCACTACGGTGTCAAAGAAACCGGCTTGGGCGACGGTGTCGGCGGCGTGAAGAAATCCTCGTCGACGATCTGCAGCGTCGCCGGGTTGATCTTTCCAAAGCGGGGATTGACCTCGATCGTGGCCGCCGAGACGATCTTCTGGATGTAATCCTGGAATGCCTCATCTCGCTTTTGTTGTTCCAGTTGCGTCTTCAATTGAGCGCGCGCTTGCGCGAAGGTTGTCGTCCGTCGCGCCAGCACCTCGATCAAGTGGTAGCCGAACTGGGTTTGGACCGGCTCGGACACCGTGTTCAGCTTCAGGGACCAAACCTGCGCATCGAATTCCGGGACGTACGCGCCGCGCGGCTGGAAGCCGAGATCTCCGCCGGACGCCTTCGAGCCGGTGTCGTCGGACAGTTGTTTCGCGAGCGTGGCGAAGTCGGCCCCGCCGCGAAGCCGCACCAGCGCAGCGCGCGCCCTGCGGAGCGCATCCGCCGCCGGTTGCGACTGCGAGCTGAACAAGATGTGACGCACGTGCGCTTGCTGAAACTGATTCCTTTGCGCGCCGTACGCGGCTTGCAGCTCCGCGCCGGTCACCGTTACGTGCACGACTTTCTCTTGCAACCGCTGCACGCCGAGGCTGCCTTTCAGCCGGGCGCGCAACACTGCGAGCGTCAGTCCTTGCGCCTTCAATGCGTCAGTGAACTGCGCCTCCGACTGAAACTGCTGCTTGATTTGGGCGATTCTCGCTTCGACATCGCGCTCGCTTACCGTGAGCTTCTCCCGGCGCAATTGCTCCTCGAGTAACACTTGCTGCACGAGCTGGACTAACACGCGTCGCTGGCGCGCGAGAATGCTCGCGTCGTCGTCTGCAGCCGGCTGCTGTTGTTGCTGCTGTTGCTGCTGTTGCCGTTCCTCGGCTTTCGCAGCGGCCACACCGACCTTGAGCTCGTCGAGAGTGATCCGGTGTCCGTTGACGACGGCGGCATCGGCTTGCCCGTACCGGCCGCATCCCGTCGCGAGGAAGGCGATGGAAAGCAGCGTGAGGAGAGCGAACGCGCGAGATTTCACGGCGCGAGGATAGCGCGGACCGACTCGAGCAGCCACGCGGCCGGCTCTTTCCACGCGTCGGCGGGCACCGGGAGAATGAGCGTTGCAGTCGCCGGTTTGTACATGGAACCGTGAAAGAGACGCCGGACGCGCACTTGCTCGGATTCCGACAGGGCCATCGGCTCGAGCCGGATCTTGCCGCCGGCAACCGTGATCGACTTCACGGCGCGGGGCCCCACTTCGAGGCGCAGAGATGCGATCTGCAGGAGCCGCTCCGCTTGTTCCGGCAGCGCGCCGAACCGGTCTTGCAACTCGCGACGCGCATCCTCGAGCGCTTCGTACGTCGGGGACTCCGCAATACGCCGGTACGCCTCCAGGCGCAGCCCTTCCTTGTCGATCCACGACTCCGGCAAGTGCGCGTCGACGGGCAAGTCGATCTTCACCTCCATCTTCGGCATGACGGCGTGGCCCTTCGCTTCATCGACGGCTTCGGCGAGCATCCGGACGTAGTAGTCGAACCCGACGGTCGCGATGTGACCGTGCTGGTCTCCGCCGAGCAGGTTTCCGGCGCCGCGGATCTCCAAGTCGCGCAGCGCGATCTGCATGCCGCTGCCCAATTCGGTGAACTGGCTGATGGCCGACAGTCGCGCGTGACTGGCTTCGGTCAGCGTGCGCTCGGGATTGAAGAAAAAATATGCATACGCGCGCTCCCGGCTTCGCCCGACGCGACCGCGCAACTGATACAGCTGCGCCAACCCGAGGCGGTCGGCGCCTTCGACGATGAGCGTGTTGGCGCTCGGAATGTCGAGGCCGCTCTCGATAATCGTCGTCGTGACGAGCACGTCGAGGTTCTTATCCCAGAAATCGAGCATCACTCTTTCGAGCCGCTTCTCGTCCATTTGCCCGTGCACGATGCCGACGCGCGCGTCGGGGACGAGGCGTTGCGCCATGGCGGCCGCCCGCTCGATGTCGTGCACGGTGTTGTGAACGAAGAACGTTTGACCATCGCGCAGCATCTCCCGGCGAATGGCACCGGCGATCGTCTTCTCGTCGTACGGGCCGACGAACGTCAGTACCGGGTGACGGTCCTCCGGCGGCGTATCCACCACCGACAGATCGCGGATTCCCGAGAGCGACATCTCGAGCGTTCGTGGAATCGGCGTCGCGGTCATCGTGATGACGTCCACGTTCGTCTTCAGCTTCTTCAGCGCCTCTTTGTGCGCCACGCCGAACCGCTGCTCTTCGTCGACGACGAGAAGTCCGAGGTCTCCAAACACAACGTCTTTCTGCAGCAGCCGGTGCGTACCGATCACGACGTCGACTTTCCCGGATGCAAGCGCTTCGAGAATTTGCTTTTGCTCTTTCGGGCTTACGAAGCGGCTGAGCGACGCGACGCGCACCGGAAACGGCGCGAAGCGCTCGGAGAACGTCGCGAAATGTTGCTGCGCGAGCAGTGTCGTCGGGACCAGCACCGCCACTTGCTTGCCGTCGATGACCGCCTTGAACGCGGCGCGCAGCGCGATCTCAGTCTTGCCGTAGCCCACGTCGCCGCAAATAAGCCGGTCCATCGGCGCCGGCCGCTCCATGTCGGCCTTCACGTCGTCGATGGCGCTCAACTGGTCTCGCGTTTCCACGTGTGGGAACGCGTCTTCCAGTTCCCGCTGCCACGGCTGGTCTTGCGCGAAAGCGAACCCTGCCGCATTCGCGCGCGCCGCGTACAGCTTCACGAGCTCGTCGGCCATGTCGCGGACGGCCTTGCGCACGCGCGCTTTCTGCCGCCCCCACTCGCTGCCGCCGAGGCGGTGGAGCTTCGGCGCTTCTCCTCCGATGTACTTCGACACGAGGTCGAGCTGGTCTGCCGGCACGTACAGTCGATCGCCTTCGGCGTACTCGAGCACGAGGTAATCGGTTTTCGAGTCGCCGATCTCACGCGTCTCCATGCCGACGTACCGTCCGACGCCGTGCGTGACGTGAACCGCCAAGTCACCCGGCTCGACCTCGAGCGTCGCCGTGCGCCGCCGCGATGCGCGCGGCTCGCGGTGCGGCCGGCGCTTGCCGAACAAGTCGCCCTCGCCGACGACGGCGACGTTGAGCGCTTCGGAGACGAAGCCTTCCTCGATTGGACCAACGGCGATCGCGCCGCGCGCCGGCGCCAGCGGTGTGCGCCCGTCGTAGGGTGGCAAGAAAAGCTCGTGCGACGCGAAGATCTCTCGCAGTCGGTCGGCCGAGCCTTGTGACTCGCCGATCACGAGCACGCGGTAGCCGAGCGGCAGCAAACGCTTCACTTCGTTCGTAACGGCGACGAGATCGCTGCGATGCATCTCCCACGGGTGCGCCTCGAACACCGGATCCTCGCCGCGAAACGCGGTGATCGTTGCGTGGTCCCCGACCGCCTCTCGCACCTCGACGTACGAACCGCCCGCGGGCGCAGTCGCGCCTTCCGCGGCCGCCGCCCATCCGGCCGCCGCCAGCTCGTCCACTTCGCGGATCATCTCGTCCGCGCGGTCGAACGTTCGCTTCGGATCGAGCACGACAAGCTTTGTCGAAGATGGAAGCAGGTCCCGCAGAATCGGCAACCGCTCGTACAGGACGTCGGTGAGCGATTCCATCCCTTCGAAGGCAAGGCCTTCGGCGATCTTGTGCAGATCCGGCGCATGCTCGGGATGTGTCTTTGAAGCGACGAGCGCACGGCCGCGCACCTCTTCGGACAACGGCAACTCGCGACAGGGATACAGGACGATGCCCTGTACCGCCTCGATCGTTCGCTGCGATGCGACGGAGAACGAACGGACGGATTCGACTTCGTCGCCGAAGAGCTCGATGCGAGCCGGATGATCCTCCGTCGGTGAGAACACATCCAGAATGCCACCGCGCACGGCGAACTCACCGCGCGACGTGACGACGTCGCAGCGGCGGTACCCGTTTTCCGCAAGCCAACGGATGGATTGCTCGAGATCGAGCTCGGCGCCGGCGCGCATCTCCACCGGCTCGGTGTCCTCGCTGCCCGGAACCATGCGCTGGATGAGCGCGCGCACCGGCGCGACGACCAAAACCGGTTCGTCCGTCGTGCGCACGCGATGCAGCGTCCGCAGGCGCCGCGCGACGGTTTCCGGTCGCGGGGACAAGCGCTCGTGCGGCAGCGTCTCCCATGCGGGAAAGAGCTCGACCGGCGCGCGCCAGGCACTCAGCTCGGAGGCCAGCCGTTCCGCCGCACGCGACGTGGCGGTGACGACGAGCCAGGATGCATCGGCTCCGTCGAGGAGCGCGGCGAGCATCGAGGGGCGAACCTGCGGGATCGCGGTGACGGTGCCGGCCGCGCGCAACGCAGCAACCGCCTCCGCCCACGCCGCCGAGGCTCGGTACGCTTCGAGAGTCGGATTGTCGATCACTTCATGTCTCCATCAGCACGCCGAAAAAGGCCCCGGTCGCAAAGACCCGGGCCTCGAAGACAGTGTACTCGTCTAGTTGAACGTCGACGGGCCCCACTGCGCGCGCCGGCCTTGAGAAGCCGGCGATTGCCGCCGCGAACAGAGTGAACTCGGCCTAGTCGCCATGCAGCTCCGGATGTTCAAGTCGCCGGGCAGCCGCGACGTTTCCCTTGATCTCGTAGAGGCGATGCGCCTCGTCGAGTGCGACGGTCGCCGCCGGTGCATCGCCGTTACCGCGCAAGATTTCCGCGAGCACCTCGAGGAGTTCCGCGGACAAGTTCGGCAACTCTTCGGCGGAAACATCGACCGCTTCACGCGCGAGCCGCACGGCTTCGGCTCCGTCCGCGGAGACCACTGCCAGCGCGGCACGAGAAAGAGCTTGCTCCACGGCGCCCTCTGCCGGCGCCGCGTCGGCACTTAGACGCGCGAGCGCCGCGGCCTCCTCGGTCCGGCCGAGCGCCCACACAACCAGCGCCAGCCGCGCGGCAGTTTGCGCGACGTAATAGGGCTCGCCGTTCTCGCGCGCGAAAGCAAGGCGCGTGCGCAACTCGCGCTCCGCCGCGACGTGATCGCCGGCCAGCTGCTCGACGGCGGCTTGCGACTCCGACACGAACATGAGCATCCGTGGCGCGTGCATCTCCGTCAGGAAGATTTGTCTCGCGCGTTCGTTGATCGCGCGAGCTTCGTCGAAGCGACACTGCATAGCTTCGAGAACGGCGCGGTGCGTGAGGATTCCGGGGTGGTCCCATCCGAGTTGCTCGATTATCGCCACGCCCTCCTCGATGCACGTCGCGGCCGGCACCGGACCGTAGAGGAGCACCTCGCTCAACATCCACCTGGTGGCCATCCGCTCGCGGACATTGGTCGCCCGGTCCGCAAACGTCATGCTTTCGCGAAATGCCGATTCCGCGGCGCGCATCTTTCCTTCGCGCTGGCGCACGCACCCGAACAGGAACAGCGCGCGTCCGCGCCCCCCGTCGTCGCCGGCCGACTCGTAGTAAGCGGCCGCCTGCTCGGCCTCGCTACGCACGTTCCCCAGCGGAACGGGATCCGGACCAACGATGAACTGGATGCGCGCGTGCTCGAGCCGGGCCGCCCATTCGGCGGCGTGGTCGCCGGCAGCACCGGCTGTCCGGGCGACATCGCGCAGCATCGCCTGCGCGTCGGCGAAGCGACCGAGAACCAGATTAGTCTCGGCGAGGCTCTGCGTAAGCGCGAGTCGGCGCGAGTCCTCCGCGGGAAGCAGGGCCCGCGCGCGCGACATAAGGTTTTCGGCGGCGCCCCAATCGATCCGTGCGAGAGCGCGGTGCCCCGCGGACGAAAGATGATCGACGGCGCGCATCGCGATGCCGGCGTCGGGCGCGCCGGTCGCCCGGCGGTGCCCAAACGCTTGCTCGAGGTGATAACCGGCAATCTCATCGAGCTCGGGCGGAGGATCGGATGTTTCCTGCTCGAGCCAATCTGCATAACGCTCGTGAAGATGCGCGCGGTCCTCGCGCGTCATGCTTTGGTATGCGGCCAGTTGGATGAGCACGTGCACGAAGCGAAACTCGGATTCACCGGCGCCGGCGATCAGCTGCCGTCGCTCGAGCGCGTCAATGTGGCGGTCGACGAACGGATGCGCGTCTTCGGGCAGCAAAGCCTCGAGTGCCTCTCGCCGCGGCTCGGTACCGACGACGGCTGCGCATCGCAGCACGTCGCGTTCGCCGGGTCCGAGCCGGTCCAAGCGCGTCGCGAGCAGCCCGTGTAGTGTCACCGGGATCGCCTCGACGGCGCCGTCTTCGAAGGCCGCGAGCAACTGCTCGGCGAACAGCGGGTTGCCGCTGCCCGTCTCGACGATGCGCGCGAGCGTTTCCTGCGGCATCGACCCTGCGCGGTGCACGATCAGCTCTTCGATCTCTTCGGGTGAGAGCGGCCCCAGCCGGAGCGCCTCACCAGCGGGCGCACGGTCCTCCAACAGCTCGGTGCGGGCCAACAGGATGATGAAGATTGCCCCGGCCCCTTCACTCGTGACGTAGTCGACGAGATCGAGGAGAGCCGGCTCCGCCCAATGGACATCCTCGAGCACAACGACGAGCGGCCGGTCGGCCGCGAGCGTCTCGAGCAACAAACGCACGGCGGGGCCGAGCGCCCTCACGTTGCCGGGCTCGGCTCCGAACCCGAGCGTCGCCGCGATCTCGGCAGCCGCATGCGCGCCGCCCTCGCGTCTCCCCAACTTTTCTGCAAGCGCCGGCCACCCTTCGATGCCGGCGGCGTCGAGCACGACCTCGCGCAGCGGCAGGAACGTGATCCCTTCGCCGTAAGCGACGCAGCGCCCGGTGATGACTGTAGCGTCGGGCCCGATCGAGGAAACGAACTCCTTCGCGAGGCGCGTCTTGCCGATACCGGCCTCGCCGACCACAGTCAGCATCGCCGGCCGCCCGGAACGCGCCGTGCGCTTGAACGTCGAGCGAATCCGGGTGAGCTCTTGCTGGCGTCCGAACATCGGGGTCTCTAGCCGGCGTGGCACCGCTGGTGCGCCGGTCACGATGTCGAGTACGCGCCACGAGTCGCCGATGTCCGCGGCCGGCTTGAGAACGACGGCACCGCGAACGAGACGCGCGGTACCGCCGCCGACGATCATGTCGCCCTCGCCGCCCGCCTGCTGGAGTCGGCCCGCCGCCGAGACCACGCGTCCGGAGACGACGTCGCGGAGCGACGCGCCCGGCCCGCCGACCACGATGTCGCCGGTGTCGATACCGGCGCGAAACGCGTACCGGGCGCCCGCGACCGTGGGCGGAACGGCGTTCAACCGCTCGATCGCGGTTCGGAGATCGACCGCGGCGCGGACGGCTCTCACCGCGTCATCTTCATGCGCGACCGGGAATCCGAAGAACGCAATGAGCATGTCGCCGAGCACGTGCTCGACGCGACCGCCGTGTTGCGTGAATACGTCGGTCGCCGTCTCGACGGCGCGAGCGCCCAGACGTCCTACCGCTTCCGCGTCCGCATCCAGCCGCGACGACGGTGTCAGATCGGTGGCGACAACGGTGACCGTGCGCCGCTCGCTCGGGAGCCAGCCGGTGGCGCGCACGGGGTTGCGTTCTGCACGTTGCAGCTCGAGCGCGGGATCGTGCCGCAGGATTGCTTCCTCGAGCTCGCGCAGCGCGGGGCCGGGCTCGATGCCGAGCTCTTCCACCAGCGCCTTGCGCGCGCGCCGGTAAGCCTCCAGCGCTTCGGCCTGTCTGCCCGCGCGGTAGAGCGCGACCATGAGCAATCCTCGCAATCGCTCGCGGAATGGATGCGATTCGACGAGCCGTTCCAACTCGCCGACGAGTCCGCCGGCACCGCCGGTCTCGAGGTCGGCATCTATGCGTTCTTCGAGCGCTGCGAGCCGAAGGTCTTCGAGAGCAGTGATCGCCCGCTGCGCGAATGGCTCGTAGGCGAAATCGGCGAGGGCCTGCCCGCGCCAGAGCCCGAGCGCCTCGGCGAGCATGCGCGAGCGATCTTCGGCCGGCGCGCCGTGCGCGGCGTCGATGATCCGCTTGAAAAGGTCGGCGTCGATCGCGCTGGGATCGATTGAGAGCCGGTAGCCGGTGCCGACCGTCTGCAACACCATCGCGGGTGCGCCCTTGCCGCGACTGGGCTCGAGCACCTTCCGCAGTTTCGAGACGAGCCCTTGAACAACGGTCGCGGCGGTCGGGGGTGGTCGCTCGCCCCACAGCTCGTCGATGAGCCGCTCCGCGGAAACAGCTTCGCCCGCGTGGAGGACCAGCAGCGCGAGAAGCGCCCGCCCACGCCCCGAGGGAAGCTCCACGCGGCGGTCGCCGTCGACGACCTCCATCGACCCGAGAATCCGAAATTCCATCTCTATCCCCGGACCGGACGGTAGCACCCGGCGCCGTTAGCAAGTCGTTAGCGGCCGGCCGGACGATGCCCGTGTCGAGGTTGCAACGAGATAGAAAGGAGGCCAGGAGCAGAAGTCGCCGATCGACCGACAGGAGGTAGTGATGAGCAAACCGTTCGTGTACGTCGGAACTTGGACCGTCAAAGAGGGCCAGGAAGAAGCGGCGCGCAAATGGCTCACCGAGCACACCGATTTCGTCGAGACGAACGAGCCTCGGCTGATCTCCTTCCAGGTGTTCTTCGACGTCGACTACCACACGTGCACCGTCGTACAGGTGCACCCGGATTCCACATCGATGGAGTTCCACATGCAGCTGATCTCCGACCATGTGTCGAACGCGTTCGCCGAATTCATCGACCGCATTCTTACCGAGCAGTACTACGGCCCGATGTCCGACGCACTCGCGGAAACGCTTGCGAAGTGGGAGGATCCGGGAGTCACCGTGATCAAACGTCCGGTGCACGAGACGGGTTTCACGCGGTCGAACGTGCGGTAGAGGAGGCAGCTATGGAGACGGAGTCCACCGAGATGATCGCCCGGCCGGCCCAAGAGGTGTTCTCCTACGTGGCCGATGTCAGGAACGATCCGAAGTGGCACACCGACGTGCTCGAAGCACGTCTGACAAGCGGCGAAACGATCGGACCGGGAGCGGTGTTCGAGATCAAGGTCAAACCGCAGATGGGCTTGACCGGCGGGACTGTAACAGTCTCCGAGTACGACGCGCCTCGGCGGATCGTCTTCAACTGGACATGGGGAAAAGGAAGCCCACGACAACGTTCATGGTCGTACCCGACGGAACGGGATCGAAGATCAGCCGCAAAGTCGCGATGGTCCCGCAGGGGCTCATGAAGCTGATGGCTCCAATGATGGGCGGGATGTTCCGCAAGCGAAACGTCATGTTCCTCGAAAACCTCAAAAAAACGCTCGAAGGCTAGATCCGCGAAGACGGTTTCTCGACGATCCGGACAGCGGGCAACCGCCGCTCAATCGCGTCAGAACATGCCGGGCTACTTGAACTTGAAGTTCGCGTGATGGTAGGTGCCGTCGGCAACGATTTTCTTGGAGTCCAATCGCGAGAGCCTCGAAATGTGAGCCTAGAAACGAATTACGGAATCACGTTCCCTAGTAAAAGAGCGATTCCAAATAAAAACGTACTCGTCTAGTTGAACAGGTTTTGCGCGGTCTCGACGCCGTCGCGGATGACGGTTAGCGCCGCTTCGACGGCCGTGTGAAGCGTAATCGCGATTTCATCGGCTTCGCGCTTCGAAAACGCCGACAGCACGTAGTCGGCCGGTTCCATGCGCCCAGGCGGACGACCGATGCCGATGCGGATGCGCACGAACTCCGCGCCGATTGCAGCGACGATCGACTTCAGCCCGTTATGCCCGGCCGTGCCGCCGCCTTGGCGAACGCGTAGCTTCGCGAACTCGAGCTCGAGCTCGTCGTACACGACGATCGTGCGCTCGGCCGGCACGCGGAAGTACGCGCTGAGCGCTGCGATAGCCGTCCCGCTGTCGTTCACGAAGGTCTGCGGCTTCGCCAGCACGATGGGAACCTGGTCGAGATGCGCCTCCGCCATCATCGCGCGGTGCCGCATCGAGCGCTTCAAACGCGCGTGCAGCTGCGTCGCGAGCTGGTCGACGGCAACGAAGCCGACGTTGTGACGCGTGGCTTCGTACTCGGCTCCGGGATTGCCCAGACCGGCGATGAGCCAGCGGTTGTCGGCCAGCGGAGCGGCCTACTCCTGCGGGGCGGCGCCTTCGGCCGGCGCGCCTTCCGGCGCGGCCGCAGCAGCCTCGCCCTCGACGCCTTCGACGGCCTCGGCCGGCACTTCCTCCTCGACCTTGAGCACTTGCGGGACGACGACGCTCAAAACGATCTCTTCCTCGTTCGTCAGCATCGTGACGCCGTCCGGCAATGCAAGATCCGAAACGTGCAACGATGAGCCGAGCGCCAGGTTGGAGATGTCCGCGATGAGGGACTCGGGCACGTTGCCGGGCAAACATTCGACTCTGACGTTCCAGAGGTGGTGATCGACGACGCCGCCCTCCTTCACGCCCGGGGACTCGCCTTCGACGTGGATCGGCACGTCGACGGTGATCGCTTGATTGCGGTTGATGCGCAAAAAGTCAACGTGGATGAAGGTTCCCTTGAGCGGGTCGCGCTGCAATTCACGCGCCATGCTGAGATGGGTTTCTCCGTCGATCTTGAGGTCGATGAGGACGTTTCGTCCCGCGTCGGTGTGCAGAGCCTGGCCGAGCAACCTGGCATCCACGGCGATCGCAACCGGGTCGCCACTGGCCCCGTACAGGTTGCCCGGGACTTTGCCGGCGGCCCGAAGCTTGCGGGCGACACCTTTGCCCGTGCCCGAACGGGGCTCGGCGCTCAGCGACACTTCCACGTTGAATCCACCTCCAAAAGGGAAACGGCTGCGGATTCTAGCAGGAGGGCCTCGGGCCGACGAGTCCGGAAATGCAGGAATTGGCGCGACCGGGGCGAAACGGTTTGGGCGGGGGTTGAACAGGCCCACAAGGCCACGGACAAACGGGGGGATGCGATGAGGAATCAACCGCGACGAATTGTTGCTGCCGTTTTCGCCGGCGCACTGCTGGTGACGGGTGTTGCACACAGCGCGACCATTACGTTTGCGCCGGCAACGAGCTATGCCGCCGGTGGAAATCCGGTGAACGTCATCAGCGCAGACTTGAACGGCGACGCAAAGCTCGACTTGCTGGTTGCCAACGGAGCGGGGACGCTTTCGCTGTACCACGGTCACGGAACCGGGGCGTTTGATCCCGCGATTTCGATCGCCACGACCGTGAGCCCGGTCGGAGTAGCAGCGTCCGACGTCGACAAGGACGGCGACTTGGACCTGGTGTACACACAACCGACGGCAAACAGCTTCCAGGTTCTCAGAAACACCGCGGGTTCGTTCAGCCCATTCCTCTCGGCGTACCCGGTGGGATCCAACCCGCTTCGCTTCGGCGTCGGCGACTTCAACGGAGATTCCTGGCCGGACCTCGCCGTCACGAACAAGAACTCGTCGAACGTCTCCGTCGCGATCAATCGGGGTGACGGATCCTTCTTCACACCGACAATCACATATCCCGCGGGCTCTTCCCCACGGGGAATCGTCCCCGCCGACTTCAACGCCGACGGCATCCTCGATCTGGCCGTCACGGACGAGTCGGCTTCGAACATCGTTGTGCTGAACGGGAACGGAGACGGGTCGTTCGGCCCGCCTACGCCGTACTTCGCTGTGCCTTCGGCATCGGGAATCGTGACACGAGACTTCGACAACGACGGCCGCGCGGATATCGCCGTCGTTGGATCAACGACGCCGGGTCGAGTCGCGATCTTGCGCAACATCGGAAATTCGTTCGCACCGGCAATTTCTTATCCGGTTGGTGCATCCGGATCGTTCCAGATCGCGTCGGCTGATCTCGACCAAGACGGGAAGCTCGATCTGGCGGTGTCGGGGAACGTGGGCACCCTCGTGTCAACGCTGCGCGGGAACGGTGACGCGACGTTCCAGCCGGCTCAGAACATCGATTTGGGAGTCGCCAGCGTCGGTATCGAGGCTGCGAACCTCAACGCCGACCTCAAGCCCGACCTTGCTTTCACGGTCCCGCTCGCAGCTACGCTACAAGTCTTGCTCAACAACACTGATCTCACCGCTCCGCTCGTCTCGAGCACGCTCTCACCGTCGGCAAACGCAGCGGGATGGTCTCGCGTTAATACGTCCGTCGTCTGGAGCACGAGTGACCCCGAGTCGGGCATCGCATCGAGCACCGGTTGCGGCGCAATAGTCCAATCGTCAGAAACGTCGGGGAAAACGCTGACATGCACTGCGACGAACGGCAGCGGTCTCACGACGACGCGCACAGTCACCATCAAGCTTGACAAGACCGTCCCGGCTGCATCAATCACCAGCGGCGCGAATGCAGTCATTTCTCCGCTCGCTGCATTGCAAGGATCGGCAAATGATCCAGTTAGCAACTCCACTCGGTCCGGAATCGCATCGGTGACGGTGGCGTGGACGCCGGAGCTTCCGACGGCGTCGTCGACGAGCGTTGCAACCGGTTGCGGCGGCGGTGCGTCGTCCTGCAGCTGGACGGCGGCGGCCCCGACAATCCCCGGGGTTTACACGGTGAAGGCAACTGCGACCGATGTCGCCGGAAACCAGACGACATCGGCACCGGCGACCGTCATCGTCGTGTAATGGATCTAAAGGGAGGACCGGCCTAGCGCCGGTCCTCTTTTGTTGCGGACTTTGATTTTCGAGTCCGTTATCAAATGCGCTTCGAAGTCGCAGTTGATGTCGTCGCCGGACGTCTTGTTCGGCAGTAACGCCAAAACCGCCGAACCGGGCCAACGAATCATTGGTTCGCCGGGCAGGGGACGCGTGCAGTTTTGCAGCGGCGCGGACCACCATAGGCTCCCGGGCAATTTCTCAGATCCGACACAAAAGATGTCTGATCTGAGAGATCTCCGGAGAGGCAACACCACCTCGACAGAAACCGGAAGCGGGGCGCCGGAGCTAGTTGTCGCCCTCGAAGATCTGGCTCACCGACTCGTCGGTAAAGACGGCTTCGATCGTCCGCGCGAGTGTGGGAGCGATCGAGAGCACCGTGATGTTGTCGAGCTTCTTGTCCGGTGGCAGCGGCACCGTATTCGTGACGACGAGTTCCTTGATCGGCGCGTTTTTGATGCGGTCGATGGCCGGATCCGACAGGATCGCATGCGTGCAGCACGCGTACACCTCGTCGGCCCCGAACTCCATCAGCACTTTCGCGCCCCCGGTGACGGTGCCGGCGGTGTCGATCATGTCGTCGACGAGCAAGCAGCGACGCCCTTGCACCTCACCGACGACCTCCAGTGCAATCTCCGAAACATTGCGCACGTCGGCGCGGCGACGCTTGTGCAAGATCGCAAGTGGAGCGCCGAGCTTGTCGGCGAACTTCTCCGCAACACGCACGCGTCCGGCATCGGGTGAGACGACGACGATGTCCGGACCGAACTTCTGCTGAAAGAAGCCGACGAGCAACGGAAGAGCCGTCAGGTGATCGAAGGGCTTGTCGAAGAAGCCTTGAATTTGCGCCGTGTGGAGGTCGACCGACAAGACTCGGTCGACACCGGCCGCGATGAAAAGATCCGCGAGTAATCGTGCGGTGATCGGCTCGCGACCGCGACCTTTCTTGTCTTGCCGTGAGTAGCCGTAATACGGAACGACGGCCGTGATTCGTTTTGCCGATGCGCGCCGCGCGGCATCGATCATGATCAGCTGCTCCATGATTTGCTTGTTGATCGGCGACGAGTGCGTCTGGATCACGAAGACGTCCGTGCCGCGAATGTTTTCCTGGAAGCGAACGTAGACCTCGCCGTTGGCAAAATCCTCGATTTCGACCTCGGAAAGCGGCGTGCCGAGATGTTCGGCGATCTCCTCCGCCAGTTCGGGGTTCGAGCGCCCGGCGATCAGTCGCAGGCTTTTCTTCGGCGCGATGTCCTTGGTCACTTTGAGGTTCCCCCTCCTCGTTTGCCCTTCTTCCGCTTGTTCGAAGCCCACCCCTTGATGTTGTTCTGCTCGGATCGTTCGACGCCGAGCGCTCCCGGGGGAACATCCTTCGCAATCGCGCTGCCGGCGCCGGTGAACGCGCCGGTCCCGATGCGAACGGGAGCTATCAACATCGTATCGCTTCCGATGAAGGCGTCGTTCTCGATAATCGTCTTGTGCTTGTTCTCGCCGTCGTAATTGCATGTGATCGTACCGGCGCCGACGTTCACCCCGGTGCCGATCTCCGCGTCGCCGATGTACGACAGATGGGGCACTTTGGAGCCCTTGCCGACGCGCGACTTCTTGATCTCGACGAACGTGCCGGCCTTCGCGCCCTCGCCGAGCGTCGCACCCGGCCGCAAGTACGCGTACGGGCCGACGTTCGCCCCCGCCCCGACGACGGCGTGGTCCAAGACCGAAAACTGCACGCGCGCCCCATCGGCAATCTTCGAGGAAACCACGCGCGTACTCGGGCCCACCTCGCAGTCGTTTCCGATGACGGTCTGGCCGCTCAGGAACGTGAGCGGATGGATCGTAGTGTCCCGGCCGATTCGGACCGTCGCGTCGATGTAGGTCTGCGATGGATCGACAATCGTGACGCCCGCGGCCATGTGGCGTTCGGCAATCCGGTCCCGCATGACGGATGCAGCGGCGGCAAGTTGCGATCGCGAATTGACGCCAGAAATCTCCGCGGCATCTTCCGCCTGATAGGCCTCGACGGTCTCGCCTTTCATCACGAGAACTTCGACGATGTCGGTCAGGTACAGCTCGCGCTGTGCGTTCTGGCGCTCGATCGGCGAAATGGCGCTGCGCAACAGAGCACGATCGAACACCCACACGGCGGTGTTTACTTCTGCGATGCGCTTTTCAATGAGGGTTGCGTCGGTCTCTTCGACGATTTTCTGGACACCGCCGACCGAGTCGCGGACGATGCGGCCGTAGCCCTTGGGGTTTGCAAGCTGCGCCGTGAGCACGGTCGCCGCGGCGCGACGCTTCCGGTGATACGACACGAGCTTACGCAGGGTCTCGACCGAGAGCAGCGGCGTGTCGCCGGGCATGACCAGAACCGTGCCGGTCCCCTTGCCGAGTGCCTCTTCCCCGATGCGCGTCGCATCGGCCGTTCCGAGCTGCTCCGGCTGCAAAGCCGTGACTACGGGCTTGCGGGCGAAGTCTTTCAAGAATCGGTCGACGGCTTCTGCGCCCCGGCCGATGACGACCGCGATCTTGGCGGGCTTCAGCCCTTCGGAGGCACGAACCACGTGGCCGAGCATCGGCAGACCGCACATCTCGTGCAGAACCTTCGGCTTTGCCGAGCGAAATCGCTTCCCTTCGCCGGCCGCGAGGATCACCACGCTTACGACACCGCGGGACTCAGCCACACGCACTCCTTGCTGGGGGAGAGAGACTCGAACTCTCACTGCGGGAACCAAAATCCCGTGGCCTGCCTGTTAGCCTATCCCCCACCGAATTCCTCTTCTTCCCGGGTCGCCGACGGGCCCCATGATAAAGCACCCACCGTTTCCGTCCCCCGGACAAACGGCCTCCGACAGCAGGAGAAGCGCGCGCCGTTGCAGAATTGTCCGCATCCAGGGTGCTCGGGCGAGCGAGACCCAGCGGGAAAGGACGACCGTTGGGCAAAGCTGTACGGCGAATCGGCGTAGCAATCATCTGTATCGTTCTGCTTCTGCCGGCAGGCGCGCGCGCCGACGGGACGGACTATCTGAAAGTGCGCGGCCATATCCTTGATCCATACGGTGACCCCGTCGATGTCTGCGTGAACGCCAGTCCGGCCGACAAGCAAGACGCGTTCCTGGTCACGGTATTTCCCGATCGCGGCGCTATTTCTTCGGCGAGCGACGGCTCATACGAGTTCGACGCGATCCCCGGCGATACCAACTTCCACGTCTGGACGAGCGACCACAACACGTACGGCGACAACGGCAACTATTGCCCGTACCGCAATCGGACGCCGAACTTTCAGGATTACGAATCGGCCGAACGAGATATCGATACTCGTGAAGAGCAAGGGAGGTTTGTTGATGTCATGGTGCGCTATCAACTCGGCGGTGGCGTCTGGGGACCGTTGTGCTGCATCAAGAGCGCGGGTCGCCCACGTGATTCCATGGAGATCTACGCAGAGCTCTTGAAGCGCGCGGCCGATCACGGGCTACACATCGTCTGGCGAGACGAGACGTCCGGAACCGAGATCGATGTGCCCCGCATCGCGAACTTCTGGAAGGAATCGCTGTCGCCGCCGCGCACCGGCTACGAGAACTACTTCACCATCCCAGCCGACCGGCCGGATGGGACGTACCGGTCGTGGTACAGCGCCGTCGATCCGAACGGCGTCGACGTCGCGTCGGGCGGGTACGTCGATACGACGGTCGATTCGGTGCCGCCGGTCATGCTCCAAATGTTTCCGGCCGATGGTGACGTCGTGCCTTCCACCCTGGGAACATGGGTTCGAGCCACCGACGACCGAGCAGGCACGGCGCCTTTCTGGACGCGCGCGACGATCTACGACATGTCCTCCGGAACTCCGGTTCGCGTCGCTGCCCCGTTCAGATATCCACAGCGATCCGGGGACGCCATCCTGCTCGACACGTTTACCTTGAAAGACGACACGGCGTATCGCGCGGTATTTCACCTGGCGGATTACGCGAACAACACGGTCGAGCGCACCGTCGAGTTTCGGACCGGAGCACCAAACGTTTTCACGGACCTCGAGCCCACCGGCACAGTCACGTCACCGGCGGCGCGCATCGGCGTTACCGTCGCAGACAACATCAACATCGACTTGACGCACATTTACGTCTACCGCGACGACCTTCGGGTCGGAGCCCGGTGGGAATGGACGTTGCATCGCGACGGCCGCCACGTCTGGATCCAACCCGGAGAGCTACCGGATGGGCCACCCGAGCTCGTCGACGGAACCTATCGAGTGGACGCTATCGGCTACGACTACGGATACAACCAATACTCGCTTTCATGGTCGTTCGACGTTCGCCGGGAGGCGCCGCAACCGGCCGCCGCCCAGCCACGGGCGACAGGTTCATTGCCGACCGCGGCGCCGTCTCGCAACGCGCCGCACGCATAAGCGCGACCCGCTAGTCTGCTCTTCAGTGTCACGCTGAGTTCCGTGGGAACTGGCCTGGTGGCCAGTAGCCTCGGGCTCGGCGATGGGTTGACTCATAGTCTCGGTGTCTCCCTTGCGGGATGACCGTCATGCGTTTTGTCACCCACCGCCGGCCCAAGGCCTCACCGGCGTGACTTGATAGGAGCGTGACGTGCACGTCCCCACTGAGGTGTGTCCGCCGGCGGGTCCCTTGACCTTGTCCGCTGCTGAGACGTCCGAAGGGGGGACCGTGTCTATCGTAATAGGGATCGACGCGCACAAGAACACCCACACGGCGGTGGCTGTTGACGAAGCAACCGGCCGCCATATCGAGCAGATCACGGTGCGGGCACGCACCACCGGGCATGAGCGTCTTGTGTGTGGGCCCGTGATCTGGATGCTGTTCGTCGTTTTGCTGTCGAGGATTGCCGCCACGTTTCCGGTGGCTTGGAGCGTCACCTGATTGGCCGTGGTGAACGGGTCGTTCGGGTGCCGCCGAAGATGATGGCCGGTGCGCGCCGACAGGCACGGACCCGTGGGAAGTCCGATCCGATCGATGCTCTGGCAGTGGCCCGAGCGGCTTTGCGCGAGATGGATCTTCCCGAGGCGAGGCTCGAAGGTCCCGAGCGAGACGTGCGGCTGTATGTCGATCACCGGGAAACCCTTGTCCGCAGGCGTTCTGAGGATCAGTCGCGGCTGCGCTGGTTGCTGCACGATCTAGATCCCAGCGTGGAAATCCCGCTGCGCTCGCTCGACCGCTACGTGGTATTGCAGCGCGTCAGCGAACGTGTGCAGCGAATGAGCGCGAGTGTTCCTCGAGAGTTGGCTTTGGAGCTGCTGAGCCGCATCACCGAGGCGACCCGGGAAGAACACTTCGAATTGGTTGAGCGCCTCCTTCCATCCGTAAACCGTTGCCGCTCTGGCGCGGTTGTTGTGAGCCTTGTCGGCGAGGATGTTGCGCACACCGAGGTAGAGCAATTTCAGCAACGCGTCATCGCTGGGAAAGTGACCACGGTTTCGCGTGATCTTGCGCAATTGGAAATTCATCGACTCGATCATGTTCGTGGTGTAGAGCACGCGACGGATCGCCGGCGGATACAGCAGGAACGGCGTGAACTGCTCCCAGGAGGAACGCCAGAGCTTGACCGTGGCCGGGTAGCGGACGCCCCAAGCGCGCTCGAAGCGTTCCAACGCCGCGAGAGCGTCGTCTTCGCTCACCGCCCGGTAGATCTCTTTGAGGTGCGCGGTGACGAGCTTGCGGTCCTTGTAGGACACATAGCGAAGCGTGCCACGGATCAGGTGCACGACACAGGTCTGCACGATCGTGTTTGGCCAGACCGTTTCGATCGCGTCGGGGAGGCCGGTGAGACCGTCGCAGCAGACGAACAAGACGTCCTCGATGCCGCGGGTCTTGAGCTCGTTGCAGATCTTGAGCCAGAACTTCGCGCCCTCGGCGGTGTCGATCCAGATCCCCAAAACGTCCTTGTTTCCCTCCGAATCGATGCCAACCGCAAGGAACGCAGCCTTGTTCGCCACGACGCCGTCGGATCGAACCTTGCAGACGATCGCGTCCAGGAAGATCGCCGCATACACGCGGTCCAGCGGCCGCATCTGCCATTCGCGAATCTCCTCGACGACGGCCGCGGTGACCCTCGAGATCAGATCCGGGCTGACCTCGACGCCGTAAAGGTCTTTCAGGTGCGCGCAGATATCCCGGACGGTCATGCCGCGCGCATACAGCGCGATGATGCGCTCGTTGAAACCTTCCAGCCGCGATGTGCCCTTCGGGACGATCTTGGGCTCGAAATCCCCGTTGCGATCGCGTGGAACGTCCAAGTCGACGCTGCCGACGTCGGTCAGGACCGTTTTCGCGGAATTGCCG